>JANMLS010000108.1:0-22369 GCA_031372675.1 Verrucomicrobiaceae bacterium | reverse complement strand
GATGGGGATTCTGCCGCACACGCTGGGGTCGAGTTCGCTGGGGTCGCGCTGCCATTGTTTGCGCGTGTAGTTGCGGAAGAACATTTCGTAGAGCGGGCGTCCGACTTGGCTGATGATGACTTCTTCGCTGTTGCGCGGCGATTCGATGGGGATGCGCCATTTCCCTAGCGTCGCAGCCATTTCCTCCGGCGTGCTTGGGTGGCCGGTGAATTGCTCGAAGGTGTTCAGGTTGATCGGGAATTGCCAGTGCTGCCCGTTGGTCCACGAGAGCACTCGGTAGTCCACGCGATGCCACTCGGTGAATTGCGAGAGATACGCGATCACGCGGTCGCTATTCGTGCGAAAGTAGTGCGGGCCGTAGGGGTGGATGAGCACTCCGGCGGCGTCGAGTTTATCAAATGCGTTGCCGCCGATGTGGTCGCGCCGGTCCACGACGAGGCACCGCGCACCGCGCTGGCTGGCGAGCCGCTCGGCGAGGACGCTGCCGGCGAATCCGGCGCCGACGATGAGGTAATCCCAAGTCATGAAAATCGTGCGGCGGTGTAGTTGCACGCGGGCGCGGTGGCGAGATTTGTTCTCAGCGGCGGTGAAAAAGCCCGATGAACTTCATATCCACGCGCCTTCGCAGCGAGTAGGGTTTCACCCCATAGGCGGGGATGATGCGGGTGCGGACTGTGGAGTTTGAAAATGCGCGTATGAAAACCAAGCAATCGGGCAGGCTGCCGGGGCAATACCTTGCGGCTTTGCGAATCTACTTTGAACAAGGGTCTGCGGCGACCTTCCTCCCGGCGCGTGAACTGGGCGAGCGTGCGGCAAAGCGTGCGCTGGATACGCTCAGCCTTGCAAAAATCCACGCTACCGCACTGGCCGCGCTCATTCTTCCAAAATGCTCCTCAAAAAAACGGGATGAGATGACTGCGCGGGGCGAGCGGTTTTTTGCAGAGGCGATTCTGCCCATAGAGAAGACGCATCGCGTCGTCACCGAAGTAGCCGCGCAACTCGCTGAATTTCGCAAGACGCTCGAACGACAGACGCTCGCCCTCGCGGAGTCGCGGCGTGATGTGAACCGCGAAGTGAAGGCGAGGAAGGGACGCGAGGCGCGGCTGAAGACCAGTGGCGCGGCGTTTGATGAACTTCTCGCCGGAGCGCGCACCCTGGAGGCGCGGCTGCGAGACACAGCGCACACGCTCATGTCTGCAAACGAGGATGAAAAGAAACTCGCGAGCCTTTGTCTTCAGGACGAGATCGCGCAGAACCTACTCGGCATCCAGATGCGACTGCTTGCGCTCAAAGAGGAATTCACCGTCGGCCACACGCAGGTGAACTCCGCTATCCAAAAAACGAAGGAACTCGTCGAAGCATCCATGCAAAGCATTGCCAAATTCGCACGCTCACTGGAGTCCCATCATGAAAACTAAAAAACTACTGCTCGCGAAACGCTACCTCGCTGCACTTGCCAAGCATGTGCGCAGCGGTGCGGCCCTGAATCTCAAGTCTGCGCGCTCGGTGGGAGTCGAGGCCATGCGGCTCGGCCTGGAGACTCTCGACCTCGCGCGGCTCCATGAAGAAGCCCTCACCACACTCGCCCTCCCGCATGATTCCAAGCACAGCGCCGATGCCATCATCCGCCGCGCCGGGGCATTTTTTGCGGAGGCGATCATGCCCATCGAAGAGATGCACCGCGGAGCGCTAGAGGCGAATGCGCATTTGAAAAAGACCGTCGCCTCACTTACCGAGCGCACCGTGGAGCTGGCGGAATCGAACGATGAGCTGAAGCGCGAAATCCTCCAGCGCAAGCAGGCGGAAGCCTCCCTGCGCACCAGCGAGCGCAACACCGTCGCGCTTCTCGAAAAATCCCGCAACATGCAGGAGGAGCTGCGCGAACTCTCGCGGCGGCTGCTCTCCGTGCAGGAGGAGGAGCGCAGGAGCATCTCCCGCGAACTCCACGACGTTATTGCCCAGACCCTCACCAGCATCAATGTCCGCCTCGCCACGCTGAAGTCCCAGACCACGGCGAATGTTGAGGAACTCCACAAGAAAATCGCGATCACCCAGCGCCTCGTCGAGAAGTCCGTCGATATTGTCCACCGCTTTGCCCGCGACCTCCGGCCCAGCGTGCTGGATGATCTCGGCCTCGTCCCCGCGCTCAAATCCTACATTCGCAACTTCACGCAGGAGACCACCATTCCCGTCATCCTCACGGCGTACGCTACAGTCGAGGATCTCGACTTCCCGCGCCGCACTGTCCTTTACCGCATCGCGCAGGAAGCACTCACCAATGTCGCCCGCCACTCCAAGGCCAAACATGCCAAAGTAAGCATCAGTCTTGTCAAAGGAGCCGTCCGCCTTGTCATCACTGACGATGGGCGCGGATTCCAAGTTGATGGCGCAGCCCTTGCGCGTAGCACACAAAGGCTCGGCCTTCTCGGGATGCGCGAGCGTGCCGAGATGGTCGGCGGCACATTCTGCGTCGAGTCTGCACCGGGCAAGAAGACCAGCGTCCGCGTAGATATTCCGCTAACCGCTGCGGCCACGCCCAAGAAAAAATCTACCACGACAACCAAACTCGAATGCCCATGAAACCCATCACCGTCCTCCTCGCTGAAGATCACCCCGATGTGCGCGAAGAGATTCGCGCGATGCTCGATTGCGAGAAAGACATCGTCGTTGTCGGCGAAGCCGGGAATGGCCACCAAGCCGTCACCTTGGCCAGCAAGCTTTGCCCGGATGTGGTCGTCATGGACATCGCCATGCCGCAGCTCAATGGCCTCGTCGCCATGCTCCGCATCCGGGAGACCACGGCATCGAGCAAAGTGCTCGTCCTCTCCGCGCATCGCGAACCCGAATACGTCGAGCACGCCGTCGCCCTCGGCGCATCCGGCTACCTTTTCAAAGACACCCAAGCCCAGATGCTCCCCGAAGCCATTCGCTCCGTGAGCCGTGGCACCGCATACTTTCCAGCATGAAACCCATCACCGTAATCATCGCCGAAGATCACACCATCGTCCGCAAAGGGCTTCGCGCCCTGCTTGAACTTCAGAAAGACATCCACGTCGTCGGGGAGGCATCCGATGGCCGCAAGACCGTCGCGCTCGCTGCAAAGCTGAAGCCCGATGTCATCATCATGGACATCTCCATGCCCCTGCTCAACGGCCTCGAAGCCACGCGCCAGATTCTCGCAGCGCAGCCCGGCAGCAAAATCCTCATCCTCTCCGCACACAGCGATGAATCCTACGTGGACCGCGTCATGGAGCTTGGCGCCAGTGGCTACCTCATCAAACAAACCGCCGGGAGCGTCTTGCCGGAAGCCGTCCGCGAGATTCACAAAGGCCGCACATTTTTCAGCCCCACTGTCGCCAAGCGGCGCAACGAAAAGACCGAATACTCGCGCCTCCGTGGGAAGCCGCGTGGACACGTCGCAAAACTCAGCACCCGCGAAATGGAAGTCCTCCAACTGATCGCCGAAGGCAAAGCGAACAAAGAAACCGCGTGTGAACTCGGCATCAGCATCAAAACCGTCGAGAAACACCGCCAGAGCCTCATGGAGAAACTCAATATCCACGACACCGCCGGCCTCACCCGCCACGCCATCGCCACCGGAGTGATCGAGAGCAGTGCGCAGAGCACGGTGGAGTGACGGGCGGTAAAAGATTTTGGGGGTAAAAATGCGGAGCGCAAAGCGCCGTGGACTGCGGGAACTTGTTCCCGCCGTCACTCAAGCGACTTGTCGCGCTGAGCGCCGCTCGGAAGCACAGGGCCGTTGCCACGGCTCTATGCGTGACAAGTCCCGCAGCCCACGGCTGGAACAAGTTCCAGCACTCCACGGCGCGTTGCGCAAACCGCGCCACAGCACAGCGAAGCCATATCTGGCTACGGCGTCGGTGCTGGCGGGGTGACGGGCGCCTCCGTTTCCTCCACTTCGCCGGGGCGGGTGGCGTAGAAGACGCCCCATTCGCGGGCTCCGAAGGCGAAGGGCCACGAGCAGACGGATTTTCTCTGATAAATAGCCCGGCGCGTCGTTTTTTTGCTTCCGAAAATGCCGCGTCGGCTCCGTAACGCTGTTTTTTGGTCCCGAAAATGGTGCGTCGGTCCCGTAATGGCATTTTTTACTCCCGAAAATGGCGCGTCGGTTCCGTAACGGCATTTTTTGCTCCCGAAAATGGCGCGTCGGTTCCGTAACGGCATTTTTTGCTCCCGAAAATGGCGCGTCGGTCCCGTAACGGCATTTTTTGCTCCCGAAAATGGCGCGTCGGTCCCGTAGCGGCATTTTTTGCTCCCGAAAATGGCGCGTCGGTCCCGTAGCGGCATTTTTTACTCCCGAAAATGGCGTTACGGTACTGCTTCGGCACTTATTTTACTCTATCTCGCTGTTCAGTAGTAATGAGACCCGCATCGCGGAACTTCCGTGCGGTATCTCTCTGGCGGCCACCCATTTTAGCCCTTTTGAGTAAACTAGGGGTTAGTGTGCAAAATTTGACAGGCTTCTTCTGCGCTTTTGAAAAACTTCCTCACCCGTAGCGGTGCTGCCTTGTGCCGAGGTAGGCGGTGAGGACTTCGTGCCACGGCTGGTCGGTGCTGATTCGGATGTAGGGGCAGCCGTTGCGCTCGCAGGCTCCGCGAATGCGGTCGAGAAATGCGCCGAATTCGGCGAGGTAGCTTTTGCGGATTTCGGCGGGGCGCGTGAGGAGTTTGCCCTGCTTTTCGAGGCCGACAAATTCCACCGTGCCGTTGAAAGGAAACGTAAGCTCGTATGGATCGAGGACGTGGAAGACGATCACTTCATGCCCGGCGAATCGCAGGTGCTGGATTCCGCGCAGGACCTTCTCCTCATCGTCCATCAAGTCGCTGATCAAAATCACGATGCCGCGTCGGCGCGTCTTGCGGGCGAGGTCTTCCATGCTCGATGAGATGGAGGTTTTCTCCGACGGTGCAAAGCGGCTCAGCATCGCGCAAACGGCGTGAATTTTCGCCAGACTATCGGTTCGTGGGAAATGCTCGCGCGGCTTCTCGTCAAAGACCGTCACCGCAGCAGCGTCGCGCTGGAGCAGGACGAGATAGGCAAGGCAGGCGGCCATCACTTTCGCGTAGTCGAGTTTTGCGAAGCGACCGCTGCCGTATTTCATACTCTCGCTGCCATAGAGCAGGAGATGCGCGACGAAATTCGTCTCCTGCTCATACTGCTTGATGTAATAGCGGTCGCTGCGCCCGAGCACCTTCCAATCGAGATGCCGCGTGTCATCGCCCGGCACATATTCGCGGTGCTGCGCAAACTCGATGGCGAAGCCGCGAAACGGCGACTTATGCGCCCCAGCCATGTATCCCTCCACAATCGTCCGCGCCTGCAATCCAAGATACTCAGCCTTTTGAATGGCCTCCGGATCGAGCAGCGGCGAATGCGCGGGTATGGATTCTTTTTTGGCCATGGTCTTTAGCGCCACGCGCGGCGGCGCAGGAAAATATCCAACGGCAAAAGGCACATCGCGGCGATGAGAAAGTAATCGCCGAGGTCTTTGCGACGCGGCATCTGGCGTTCGCTTTTTGCAAAAACTTCGCCGGGCTTAGCGTCGTAGCGTCCGCTGGTTTGAGCGGCGATTGCGCGCAGAAGCGACTCGTCCAGCCCGCTGGCGAGATACTCACGCGGATAGCTCCTCGTGTGCGCAAGCGAGATTCCGCCATCGGGAAGTTCGGGCGAGTTCACGCTGATGACCGTCGAGCCTTCTTCGGGCAACGGTACGCTGGCAGTGTAGCGTCCGGGCGCGGTCTGAATGGCGGCGACTTGCGTGGCGATCTCGGATTCTCCACGCGCGGCAATGGTGATGGGGAGGCGATTGCGAAAAGCGCCCTCCGGCGTCACGGCGTCAATTTGCAGCTCCAGCATCCCTTCGTTCTCGCGCGTCGTGACTTCAAACGCCGCCGCGCCGCTTTTTCGCAAAAGTCCACGGACGACTTGCGGCCAGAATTTTCCGTAGCCCGGCCAGTTCAGCCACTCGCCAGCCCAGCGAGCTTTCGCATCGCTCGTGAATGCTGCGGCCTGTCCAAGCCCGAAGCGCCACGTAGCCAGCAGCGGCTCGCCGCGCTCTGTCGCCAACAGCACATCCGCCGTGGGCTTCAGCTTCGTCGCATTGTAGCCGAGCAGCAGCGGGCTTTGCGTCCAATCAATCCCATCAATCAGCGGCGACTTGCCAGCGGGGACGGCCAGCGTGGGTTCCTCGATTAGCGAGGACTGCGCGACCTTCATCGTCTCCGTGGAAAAAATCTGCGGCAGCGTAGTGGCGTCGCTCGTGAGGTAAAATCTCCCCTGCCCTCGCTCCGCAAGCTGCCGGAGAAACGCCGCGTCTTTATCCGACTCGGAGCCGAGTGCGACAACGCTGGTGGTGATCTTTGCCGCCGCCATCGCAGCGACGAGTTCGAGCGAAGTGCCGCTCCCTTTCGCGCCGTCCTGATGCTCGCCCGCGTTCTTTTCCTCAGCATCGGCGGCGTCGGAGAAAAGGATGACGTGCTTGATGCGCGCCGAAACATCACGCAGCGCCTGAAAAGATTCCGCAAGCGAGGTGTAGATATAAATGCCGCCGCCGCCCGCAGTGATGGAAAGTATCTTCTGCGCCACGGGTTCCTTTGCTCCGTGCTTCGCCAGCGCCGCGACGACATGCGCCCGCGTGTCCACAGCAAGCACGCCGAAATAATCGCGAGGACCGAGCACATTCAAAGCGAGCGCCGCGCCTTGATTCGCCAGCGCCATTTTCGTCTGCCCCGCGACCTGTGCAGTCATTGAGCCGGAGCGATCCAGCACGACCAGCAAAGCGACAGTGGGTAATTCCTGACGGTCGGTGTGCTCCATTCGCACGGGAAGCATCCGCTCGATAGGCGAGCGGAAATAGCCGCCCACGCCGAAGCTGCTTTCTCCACCGAGCATCAGAAAACCACCGCCAAAATCCTGCACCCATCGGCAGTAAAGATCCATCTGCGCACGCGACAAACCGAGCGCGGAAAGATCGCTGAGAATAAACAGATCGAATTGCTGGAGATCATCAATCGTCTTCGGCGCACCGCGCCCATCGCGAAGGTCCACGACGATGCGGGCATTGCGCAACGCCTCGGCAAGCGGACGCGCTTTTTCCGAATGGCCATCCACGAGCAACACGCGCGGCTGACCACGAAGACTAGCCACAGCAGAGCCGCGATTATTTTCCGGCACCGTGTCCTTGTCGGGAATCACCTCCACCTCGAACGGCACGAAATTTCCATCCGGCGTAAGGCCGGGCACACGGAATTCGTTGTCGCCGGGCTTCAGCTCAAGCTCGCGCTCGGCGACGAGAAACTGGCTTTGATACAGACGCACTTTGGTATTCGTCACCACGCTACTGCGGATGTTTGCAACGAGATCAAACGGCTCGCCCTGCTTGAGCCTTCGGGGAATCTCCACGCGCTCGACGAGCACTTCGGGAAGCTCCGCGTTTTTCATCGGGACAGTCCAGACCTCCACGCCCGCTGCCGCCATTCTTGAGACAGCGCCGTTTGCCCGCCCAGCAGTGTCATTGCCATCGGAAAGCAGCACGATGCGCCGCGCCTGCCCCGCTGGAAAAAGTGCGCTGGAAAAATCGAGCGCAGCGCCGAGGTCTGTCCCCTTTCGATTTTCAGGCAGCGCCCAATCCGAGAGTTGCGGATACTCGATGGGCGGCTGAAGGAGCGTTGGCGTCTGCGCAAAACCCACAACTCCCGCGCTATCGCCCGCAGACTTCGAGCGCAGCGCAGCGGCGACAAATTCGCGCGATGCTTTTTGTGCATCCGCAGAAATTGAAGCGGAGCCATCCAAAGCAAAAATCACAGCCACTTCTGACGAAGGCCGCGTGATACGAATGCCCGCAAGCGCGAATACAATCGTGGCGAGCAAAAGCAGGCGGACAATTATGCAGATGCGGCGTTGGCGCGGCGTCCAGTCTGCGAGCGAGCGGCGCATTCCCAGCCAGAGCAGCGGCAGTGCAAACAGCAGTGCGAGCATCCAAGGGCGTGCGATTTCGATCATTCCGTCCTCCTTCTGTGATGCGCCCACCATTCTGCAATCAGCAGCGCAAACGCCGCAATCGCGAGCCACTGCCAAAGCGGCCAGCCAGTGAGCGAGGCTACCGGCTGTGCTGTCGCAGCGCTGGATTTCTCAGCGGACCGCAAGTCCGACTCGGATTCCGAGAACGTATTCACAGCCACCCAGCGCGAGACGCCGGATTCCGCGACGTGGTAGAAACCGTTCCGCATCGGACGAAATGCTCCGGCCAGATTTGCCGGATGCACCTGACCATCACGCGGCCACGTCGTCATCGGCTCGGCAGAGACTTTCTGAGCGGGAGAAAGATTCATCGTCTGCCCCGCAGTCAGCGACGGCATGGCATCCGGCTCGTCGCCGGACAGCCAGTGAACGGTGTTGCTGATGAGCAGCGGAAACGCGACACGCAACGGAAGGTCGGAATCAGCGACATCAAAAGCCAGCGCAGCAATCCGCTGCGAACCGCGCTGGCCCGCCACAAGCAGCGCGTTATCAAAGGAGCGCAGCGGCGCCGAGAAGCTCCAGCCTTCGCCGGGCAAGGGAACGGCGAGCGCTGCGGAGCGCAAAATCGTCACATTTCGGAGGCTCACATTCCGCGTAGTCGGATGCGCGGAATCCAAATCGGTGACCAGCGGATTCTCGACGATTGCTCCGGCTTGGAATGGTGTATTTTTGACAAACAGAAAGTTCCCCTGCCCTTTTGCCAGATCAAAGTCACCAGGCACAAACCCATCAAATATCACCGCCGAGAACTTCGCTCCAAGCTCCTGCGAATAGGCATCCGGCGTGAGCATTTCAAACTTCACCGAGGCGTCGGCTTCCAGAATGCGCTCAAGAAAGAAGCTGCCCTTGCTCACGAGCAAGACGCGCTTTGAGCGAGCAGGCGGGAGCGTTGCAAATGCGAGATTATCCACGGCGAGCGCGTCGTCTTTTTCGATGCGGGCCGAGAGCCAGCCTCGCGATGCACGGCCTGATTTCACGAGTGCCGGAAATACGCTCATCGTCTTCGCGCCGGGAGCGAGTGTGATGTTTTTTACGTCAATAGGACGCCCATCGAAACTCAGCTCCACGCTTGTTTTCACAGCAGCTACACCAAAGTTGCGAACCTCCAGCAGCACCTCGCTCGTATCAGGATTTGCAGGGAGCGGTCGTGTGGCAAATCGCGTGATTGCGAGATTTTCAGCGGCGGCAGGAATCGCGTGGGTGATGACCGGAAATCGTGTCTCGCTCGAGGGCGCACGGTCGCTGAGAAGGATGATGCGCCGTTCTCCATTCCGCGCTTCGAGCAGCGTGCTCGCAAGCCCGAGCGCGGCATTCATATCGCCTGCTGCATCGCTTGCCTGCGCTGTCTGGAGCAAGTCGAGCAGCGGACGCTCATCGCCTGTAAATGGAACCGCAACCGAGGGCGCGGCATCGAGCTTCACGATTGCAAACTGCCTGCGATCTCCAGCCTCGCGAGCGTATGCGCAGGCGGACTCCACCGCGCACTGGAAGCGGGTCGCGCCCGCCGCATCCTTCGCCTGCATCCTTGCGCGGCAATCGAGCACGATGACCACGCTTGCGCCGTCTTGAATAAGTCGGTCCATCACCGGCTTTGCGAGCGCACCCGCGAGCAGGAGAAAAATCGCGACGTGCAGCAGCAGCGACAGCAAATGCCGCAGCCGATGGAAGAACGCGAAGCGGCTCGTCTGATTCGCGGCGCGTTGCCAAAACATGTGCGTGCTCACTTTTATCGCACGCCTTCGCAGCCGCAGAAAATAGAGCGCGACCACGACGGGAAGCCCCGCCAGCGCCCACACTGCCCATGGAGAAAGGAACGTCATTTCAGCATCATTCCATCGCGCAGAGTTTTCAGCACCACATCGCCAAACGGCTGATCGCAGGTGACGCTGGCGTGCGAGATTCCGCGTCTGCGGCAGAAGGTTTCCAGCCCGGCGTTGTAGGCGGCGATTTCCGAGCGGTAGCGGTCCAGCACGGATTCATTCGCGGTGACTTCCAGCGACGCGCCGCTTTCGGACTCCACGAGCCGGAGATCGCCAGTCTCCACGGGCGACAGCTCGGCAGGCTCCAGCACTTGAATGACGTGCGTGTCGAACTGCGCGTGTTGCAGCAGCGCAAGCGCGTCTTCGTAACCGGCTGGATCGAAAAAATCACTCAGCACAAACACCATGCCGCTGCGTTTTGCGCGTCGCGTAAATGCGCGGGCGCTGGCGATGAGACTCGTCGGTTTTGTCGAAGCGGGCGGCTGGCGGAGGAAGTCGAGCACGTCGTGAAACTGCGACTTTCCACGCATCACACCGAGTTCCGAGACGACGGTATCCGCGATAAAGTGGACGCTCACGCGGTCGAGATTTGCCAGCGCGATGTAGGCGAGCGCAGCGGCGATGCGGCGGGCCGTGTCGAATTTCCCCGCACGCTGCGCTCCTTCGGGTCGCCAGTGCATACTCGCGCTGGCGTCCACGAGGAAGCTCACCGCGAGGTCCTGCTCCTGCTCGTAGAGTTTTACAAAAAGACGCTCCAGCCGCGCGTACGCAGGCCAGTCAATCGAGCGCATTTCATCGCCTTCCGAGTATTCGCGATAGTCGGCAAACTCCAGACTGCTCCCAAGCTGTCTGCTGCGACGCTCCGCACGCTGCTCGCCGCGAAAAATACGTCGGGCGAGGAGGTGGAGTTGTTCGAGCTGCGCGAGAAACGCCGAATCGAACAGACGATCTTCATGCGAGGAAGCCACGGCGGTAGAAACCGCTGCTTACCGTGCAGACTCGAACGCCACCGAGTAGTAAATCCGCTGGCTGGTTCCACTCAGCTCGATCCGCGAAAAAGAACGTCCGCCCGGCCCAATCGTCACTGCGCCGGAAATCCGCTCGCCTGCGAAGCCACCGCGCACATCCAGCTTGTAAGTATTCGCGCCCGCAGGTTGCCAAGTGCCGACATAGCCAGCCGCCATTTCGCCATAGACATTCAAATACGCAGTGCCGTTCGGATTCAGATTCACGTAAGCATGGCTGAGGCGATAAGCCGGACGCCCGCTAATTCTCACATTCCCAGAGCCGGGGCGCGTGATATTTACCAGCACTGGAGGTGGCGGAAGACTTGGCCGCGTGATGCCGGGGAGCTGGATAAAAGCCTCGCGGTCGCTCTGAAAACGCGCCTTGAAAGCACCCGCCCGACTTTCGCCATTGATGCTCATTCGTCCCACGACTGGACCGCTGCGACGCTCATCGAGATCGAGTGCGCCGGTGCCCGAAGCGTCTTTTCCAAACGCGCTCGTCACATTCAACTGCATCGAATCGCGCCCAGCCTGCCGCCATGTTCCTTTGAAACGATAGTCGCTGCTCCCGACGAGGCCGATGCTGAAGCTGCCGTTGGCTTCGAGAATGAGGTTTGCCTTGCTGATGCCAGAATCATCAGCACCGGGGCGCTCGACGAGGCCGGTGCCGTTTGTGGAGACAGTGAGATCGCGTGCAAAAAGCGGGCTGAATGCAGCGAGGACGAAGGTTGCGATGGATAGAAGTTTCATAGCGTGTTTTTCGACGCGCACACTGCGCGAGCCATTCACCCGAGTCGAATGGAAATCTTTCTTTCCATGCCGCTTGCGAAAGTAGTCAGCAACTTCAGGTTACACTCGGCAACTTGGGCGAAGCCGTGGACTGCGGGAACTTGTTCCCGCCGTGGCTTGCGGGACTTGTCACGCAAAGCGCCGTGGCAACGGCTTACAACCGTGCGAGCGAGGCTCGGCGCGACAAGTCGCTTGAGTGAGGGCGGGAACAAGTTCCCGCACTCCACGGCGCTTTGCGCTTCCCGTCAGGGGAAGATGCTACACCACTTCCTCGCCTGCAAAACCGAGCGCTTCGCCGAGCCATGTGTCGGCGCGCATGACGGATTCGCGGGCTTTGTAAGCGACTTTCTGGGCCTTTGCCTGAGCGCTTGAAAATGCGTTTCGTGCGATGATTCGCCATCCGGCCATCTGGGAGCGCACTGCGGATTCCACCGCTTTTTTTACTACCGGGCGCAAGTATCGGCGGATGAGTTCATCCTCGATACTCACAAAAGCCTGCGCGCTGCCGGGGTCGCCTTGTCGCCCGGCACGACCGAAAAGCTGGCGGTCCACGCGACCGCTCTCGTGCCTTTCCGTTGCGATAACATGCAGCCCGCCGAACTTCTGGACGCCGCCGCCGAGAAGAATGTCTGTGCCGCGTCCGGCCATGTTTGTGGCGATAGTGATGGAGCGCGGCAGCCCGGCTCCGCTGATGATTCCTGATTCCTCGGCGACGCGCAGCGCGTTGAGGAGATTGAAATGCAAAGCCCGTTTTTTGAGAAGTTCCGCGAGGCGTTCGCTGGAGGCGACGCTGCGTGTTCCCACTAAAATGGGGCGTCCGGTTGCGTGAACGCGGACGATTTCATCGGCGACAGCTTCCCACTTTTCATCATCGGTGTGGAAAATGCGGTCGTCCCACTGCTCGCGGATACACGGGCGGTTTGTGGGGATGGCGATGACGGGGAGTCGGTAGAGATGCCAGAACTCCGTAGATGCTTCGCTGGCGGTTCCCGTCATGCCGGAGAGCTTGTGAAAGCAGCGGAAAAATCGCTGAAAACTCAGCCGCGCGATGGTTTCGCTGGGGTCAGAAATTTCGATGCCTTCCTTTGCTTCGATGGCTTGGTGCATCCCCTCGCGCCATGTCCGCTGCGGCATCGGTCGCCCGGTGAACTCGTCCACGATGACGACCTTTCCATTTTCGATCACATACTGCCGGTCGCGATGGAAAAACTCCCGCGCCACGAGTGCCTGGATCGCGAGTTCCACGCGCCTCGTATCGCCGCGCCAGACGCCGGGCAGATCGCTGGCAAGTTCTTCGATTCGCTTCAGCCCTAGCTCGTTTAGCTCGATCTCTTTGTAGCGGAGATTGCGCTGGTAATGCACATCGGGGACCAGCCCGGAGACGATGCGGCAAGACGTGAGCGCGGCTTCTTTCAAAAGCTCGTTTTCGCGAGTGGTGGAGATGATCAGCGGCGTCACCGCTTCGTCAATCAGCACGCTGTCCGCTTCATCAATAATCGCCGTGTGCAGCCCGCGCATGACGAGCGTTTTCCCGACAGAACCGGGCGCGAGCATCTGGCGAATGAGGCGCCGCTCCGGGACGTGAAGCGGGCCGAGTTGCAGACGGTCGCGGAGGAAATCGGCGAGCAGTTCCTTGCTCGTGAGATAGGTGATGTCCTGCGCGTAGCCCTTGCGCCGCTCATCCTGATTCATCGCGCCGGTCACGCAGCCGACGCGCACTCCGCAAAGCTCGTAAAGCGGGCCGAGCCGCGCTGCATCACGCTCGACGAGGTAATCGTTCACCGTCACGACGTGGCACGGGCGGCGCGTCCAGCCCGCTAAAACTGCCGCGAGTCCAGCGGTGAGCGTCTTCCCCTCGCCCGTCGCCATCTCCGCGAGATAGCCGCGATGCAGCGCGAGCGCGCCGATGATTTGCACAAAAAACGGGCGCATTCCCAACTGCCGCTCCGACGCCTCGCGAATCGCCGCCAGCGCGGGGAGCGTGACCGTCTCCGACTCCTTGCCACCGCGACGAAATGCCTCCGCGAAATCCGCCAGCCGCTTTCGCAGCAAGCCGTCTTTCACTTCCATCCACTCCGGCGCGAGACGCTCCACTTCGAGCGCATCCTGTTTTAGTTTTTCAAATGCAGCGTTTCGGCGGCGATGTGCGCCGATCATGGAATGCACGAGGCGGTCCAGCCCTTTGTGGACCTTGTCGGGCTGGCGGAAGCCGCTCCGACGGTAGTCGTGCGTGGGAGTCTGCACGCTCACAGTTGGTAGCGCGTTTGGAGGAGCTGGCGCAGCCTGCGAATCCAGCCGGAAAGCAGCGGCTCCGTGCCCACCTCGAAGCGAATTTTTCCCGCCGCGCCGTCGAAAAGCGCGGTGCCGTCTTGATTGTGGAGCGTTCCGATGACTTTGAAATACGGCTCCGCAGTGCGGTTTGCTTTTTCGTCATCGAGCGCGACGGGCACATCGCCGCCGCCACCCCAGCCGAGCACTGGCGAGGGAAGCACGCGCTGCTCGCCGGGGATGACGCGCCACTCCGGGACCGTCAGCACCGAACCCACTTCGTAATCGAGCCGCACTTCTGCGGGTTGGTTTTTTTGGAAAATCTGATCGGCGTCCTCTTGAAGAACCGTAGCGACAAATTGAAAAGAATCAGGATTTACCAACAGCCCCAGAGCAGTGCCGCGAGGCAGCCAGCGCCCGACATAATCCTGCACGCCGGGAGCGACCCAAATTCCACCGTGCCGTGCGCGGAGCGTGAGACTTTTCACATCGGCGCGGAGTTTTGCGAGACGCTCATCGGCGGCGGACTTCGATTCCATCAGCGGTTTCAGGTCCACACCGCTCTCTCGCGTGGCTTTCAAAAGTCGCGCATCCACCTCCTCGGCGCGGGCCGCAGCGTGCTCCAGCATCATGCGCAGTTCGGGGTTTTTGAGTTGCAGCAACGGCGTGCCTGCGGCGACGCGGGAGCCGGGTTTCGCGAGAATCGCATCCACTTCTCCGGCGGTCGCGCTGGCGAGTTCCGTGCGCTCCGTGGCGCGGACCACGCCGGATGCGCGGAAGCGTTTTGCAAACTCAATTCCCTGCAACACGACGAGCAGCACCACCAAAGCGGCAAGCGTGATGGAGACAGCCCTCAGCCGCACGCGATCCAGACGCGGACTCGAAGCCAAATACTTCACCAATTTCACGAGCGGAACCGTCACCCATGAAATGATGCAGATTGCGGCCATGAGGATGCCGATAATGAGAAACTGATCCGCCACCGCGAGCAGGATGCCGGAGAAAACGATGACGCGGTAAATGCCGCTCGAAATCCCAAACGTGGCAAATCCCCAGCCGCCAGTGTTGGTGCGCGAAGGGTTCGGCGTTTTCTTCACGCCAAACAGTTTTCCTTCCGTGAGGTAGCGCAGCATCGCAGTCGAGCGCTGGTGCAGATTCGGCACATCAATCAAGTCGGAGAGAATATAGTATCCGTCGAAGCGCAGCAGCGGGTTCAGGTTAAAAACCAGCGTGGAAACCGACGCCACGAACATGATGTTGTGCGCGATATTATGCAGTGCGCCTGGAGCAGTCCGCGCCCAAATCACCGCCGCGATTGCCGCGATGAAAACCTCCACGATCATTCCTGCCGAGCCGACCAGCGCACGGCGGCGCTTGCTGCGGAAGCTCCAGCTCGACGACGCATCAACGTACGGCACGGGCGTAAAAATCATGAGCATGACGCCCATGACGTGAACTTCCCCGCCCCACTTTTTGCAGAAAAATGCGTGCCCAAATTCATGCGCCGTCTTCACGAAAATGAGCGTGAGATAAAGCAGCGGGATGTTCTTCGGCGTGAGGACGGATTCCGTTTCGATCCAAAGCGCGGTGCTGTTTTCAGCGGCGGTCATCAGCCCGTAAATCACCACGGCTGCCCAAATCAAAAGCCCCGTCCACGAAATCAGCCAGCCAACAAGCGGCATCGCTTTCGCGAGGAAACGATCCGGATCAAAAAGCGGAAACCGCATGAACATGATGTTCCGAAACCGCGAGGTGATTTCCTTTTTCCGACGCTTGCGGAAACGCTCGAACATCTGCGCGGTGTCGGCGGCGGACTCGTATTTTAGCAGGTTGGAAAAATAGAGCTGCGAGAGCAGTTGAATCACCGTCTCCTGCCCCGGCGCAGTATCCGGGAAAAGCTGGAGACACTCGTGCCAGACTTCCTCCACGGTGCGGGCTGGGTCCAGCCGCGCCAGAAATTCGTAGGTTTCGGGACGCACGCGGAAGTACTGATTGCTGAAGCGATCTTCGATCACGATCCAGCGCTCGCCGCGAAAGTTTTGCCGTCGCGTCACAACATCCGGGCGCAGGCAGATGCGCTGGGCCGCGACCCGGTACCAAGACTCGCTAAATGTGGGATTTTCCGCGCTCATCGAAGTCGTCTGCGCCTACCACCAGAGTTTCATGCGGAGGAAATCCGTCGTCCGATGCGTGAAAATCCACCACAGCGTGCGCTTCTCCACCTGCACTTTTGCAAGCCCCGTCATGCCCGGTCGCCACCACTGCTCCGTCGCGGCATCGGGCTGGAGCCGCATGATGAACACATTCCCCTCTTTTTTCGGAATCGCCGCCGGCTCGATGCTTGCGACGGATGCGCTGTAAGTCAGCTTCGGCTGGGAGACGAATGCGAACTCTGCCCTGCCGCTTTTGAGCACCTCGGTGACATCGCGCTCCTCGATTTCCGCCTCGATATAAAGCCCGTCAATGCGTGCGACTTTATACATCGCCTCCCCCACTTTTACGGGCGCAGAAATTCGCTCGCGCAAGTCTCCCTCCACAATCACGCCGTCGAAAGGAGCCTTCAAAACAGCCGCGTTCAGCCGATGCTCGACGGTCTCCAATTCCGCGCGCGCCTGCCGTGCGAGAGCTTCGTTAATCTTCATTTCGGCGAGGTTTTTCACCGACTGCGACTTCTGCGCCTCGCGCTCGTAACGCTCGATTTGGGCGAGCGCCTCGGCTTTTTGCAGCAGCAATTCTGTGCGGTCCAGCGACACGATCTCGTCGCCTTTTTTCAGCGCATCTCCGGGCTTCGCAGACACGCGCTCGATGTAGCCATCGAAGGGCGACGTGATGAATGAAACCGCCTCGCTCTTTACGATGAACTTGCCCTCCACGCGGTATTCGATGCGCACGAGAAAAAGCGCGGCAATCAGCAGCACGGCAAGGATGGCGGTGATCTTTGCCCAAGTGCGCTCTGGTCCGAGAAACTTTGCGGCGCTCTCACGAATCCACATCGTAAACCGCGCTCCAAACCAGCGATCCGAGCGATGCAGCGACACGAGCCGTGGCGTAAGTTGATCGCAAAGCAGGCGGAGTTGCTGGAGTTCCGTGCTGGTGAATGGACGCGATGCACGCTCGCAAGTCACCACGGCGATTACTTTATCCTGATGCCGCAGCGGGAGCGAAGCGACGTGAGCACCCTGCTGCGAACGCGCGTATTTTTCGTGGTCGCGGGTGACGACCGAAGAACCCTCCGGCGCGGGGAAAATAATCTCGTCGTCCTGATCCGCGCATTCCTCGAAAGTGGCTTCCAGCATTTGCGCGGCTTCCATCTGGCGGTCGAACTTCTCCGTGCGGCTCATGGATTTCAGCCGGAAATATCCGCGCTCTTTCCAGCCCGCAGTGACGCGGTCGCAGCCGATGCGCGAAGCCACTCCATTGCAAAGCGCAAGCTGCGCGGCGAGGAAGCGCGACTCGGCATTCACCGGCACCATGAGGTCGAGGACCGTCGCGAATTTCTCCACGTCCGCCGCCGCCTGGCGACTGCCCGCATTTGCCTGAAAAAGTGCGGGCGTATCCGCCGCGAGCGCAAGCCGGGCGAGCGCGTCGCGTGCGGCGTCCTCCGTGAAATCGAGCACTTGCGCGACGAAAACCACCTCGTCCTCCGGCTTCAGCAGCTTCAATTTGATCGCAATCGTGTAAGCACCGCTCGCTTCGTCGTCGGCCTCCACAAAGCCGCCATCCTTCAGCGCACGCTCCGCAGCCTGTTCGAGAAATGCGTTGAAATTTGCGCGCAGCTTCGACTTGCCGCCGCCCGTTTCCGATTCGCCAATCTTCAGCCAGCGCGGCGGCGCGGTGGGGCGACCGAGAAGCAGCACGCCGACTTCCGCCTGCGCGAGCTTCGTGAATGCGACGACCAGCCCGGCCCAGAAATCCTTGGCCGCGCCGGAAAAAGAACGCAGCGCAGTCAGCTCGCCCACCGCACGCGCATACCGCTCATCCACTCCAGAAAGATTCGGTTCCATGATTATTCGAGAATCAATTTCGCCGCGAGACCGGGCCGGATTTTTCCGTCCGCGTTATCTGCAACCGCCTTCACCCTCGCGAGTCCGCTGGCTTGGTCCACGACTGGCGCAATCAGCGACAGCGTTGCTTTCACCATTTCCTTCGAGCCGGTGACTTGGATGCTCACCGTCTGGCCGAGCTTCAGCTCCGAAGCGCGGGCGCCTTCGATGTGGCCGACAAAATACACGCGATTCGTGTCCACCAGCCGCACGAGTGGTTTGTAAGGCTCGCAGCTCGATCCCGCTTGCAGGAAAATCTCCACAATCGTCCCCGCAAACGGCGCGATGATTCGCCTGCGCCGCAACTGCTCCTGCGCGATGCTCGATTCCGCATCGGCTACTGCGGCTTCCATGCGCTTTTTATCCAGCTCGTCCTTGCTTACCGCCTTCGTTTTTTCAAAGAGCTGCTTCGTGGATTCAAAGTCCGCATTCGCCCGCTCGGCGACGGCTTTGCGGCGTTCCACCTCCAGCAATTCGAGGCTGCTATCGAGTTCGAGAATCACGTCGTTTGCCTTCACGGACTGCCCTTCTTTGAAATGCTCCGCAGAAATCTGCCCCTGCACGGATGAACTGAGCATCACATCCATGAAAGGCTCCGTGACACCCGGAATTTCCTGCGCAGCAAAGGCGGCAGAAACGATGAACGACGACACGATAAGTGGAACAAAACGCATGAGACTCATGCTTTACGCAGGATGCTTTGTGAAATTGAAGCGGAATCTCCGCGAACTAGTGCTTTGTCTGCCACGAGAAATGGTAGCGAACTGTGCTTGTGGGCTGTGACTGGTGAATTGTGAATGGTGATTAGTCGCAAACGAGAGCAGTCCACCCGACGATTCACTATTCACCATTCACCATTCACAGCCTCAGTAGCAAAAGGGATTGCCATCACTCGATGGTGGACAAAGCACTAAAAACTCCACGATCCCGTCAGCCCGATGGAATGCACGCGGCTGTCGCCCTGAAACACCCGCGCATCGTAATCGAGAACGAGGCGGAAGCTCTCACTAATCCCGAAGCCGATTGCCGCGCCCAGCTCCAGCCAGTCCTCGCCACGCGGACGGGTGCTTGCTCCGGCAGAGAAATTCCCGAAGCGCGTAAAGCTGCGTCCGTCCCCGATTTCAAACGGCGACTGCACGAGGTCCGCCCGCACAAATTGCGCGTCGTTCATAAACTCACGCGCAAAAGCCACGCGGACTTGCGGCGTAACTTCCCACCCGCGCAAATCGAACTTCCGCGAAACACTCAGCCCGATGCGACCCACGAGCGACTCAAAATCCTGCGAGCCAATGCGCACATTCGCCGTCGTGCTGCCGCTCTCCGTGTAGCCTGCGACATCGCCTTTCGTATAATCCAGACCGCCAAATGCGCCGATGACAAATCCCGCGACTTCGTGATTGTAGCCGACATTGATCTCCAGTCGGTGCGCCTCGCTATCCGGCTCCGCAGTCGCCAGTCCGCCGAACAGCGTCTCGCGGCGGATGTCCTGCTCAAACTGCATGTAACTATACAGCGCATCCGCATAAAACCCGCCGAACTCAGCCGACGCATACGCCGAAAGCGCCTCGCCCGAAAGACTCACATCCCCCAGCCCAAACGCCATCGAACTATTGCTCTCCAAATGCGTCACCGCCACGCCCAGCGCGAAGTTTGCCGAAGGCCGCCATTCCACGCCCATCGTCGTGGTAAATGTATCGCCCTCCGCGCCGGTCGAGCGGCCCACAGCATCAATATCCGTCGAGTGAAACTTGCCCGCCGCAAACGCCTCGATCCCCGCCTCCTGCTTCTCTCCCGTGCGATGCCGGTGAAGTCGCGCATTCACATCCCGCGTCGCAGCCTGCGCTGCGGCGATGGCGATTTCCGTCTGCACCAGCGCGACCGGAAGCCCGCTAAAAATCGCCGAAGCAATCGCCTCCTCATCCGTGCGCAACTCCAGCACCGCAATATCCAGCGAGCCGTTTGCCTCAAAAAATAGCGGAGAAAAATTCCGCGTATCCCACTGCCCGCCTGCATTCGCACTCGCTGCCCACTGCTGCGAATACCCCACGCCATCGCCAGTTTCCGAATCCGTGTAAGCCGCCGCAAACTCCCCGCTCTGCGCCCGCGTCACCACCCAGTAAGCCGTATTCGGCGCGAGGCCGATACCCGCTGGCCGCTCGCCGCTCACGCTGAACTCACCCGCTGGCAGGTCCTTCGGGTCCAGCCCCGCCGGAAGCACAAGCTGGCTTGCCGATTGCGCATTCACCTTGCGCGAAAAATCCCCCGACACGCCATCCGCCGTGAACACCACATCCGCAAGCGCCGACGGGATGTTGGCCGGTCCTTTCAGCACCGCCACAAGCTGCCCCGGCTTTCCGTTATTATCCGAGTAAAGTGCCGCCTCCAGCGTGCCTGCCAGCGTCCGCTGAAGTCGCATCGCGACATCCGTGAGCAGGTAATTCTTTTCATCCGTGGAAAAACGCGACGCCACCCAGCGCATCCGATCCACCGTCTCCACGCCGTCCGGCCTCTGGTCGAGATTGCTGGAAAGCACCACCGCCCGCGCCTCCTGCGCACTGCAAAGCACCGCCGCACAAGCAAGCAGCAGCGACGCATTTTTTAGACTGTGACCGTGGAATGAAAGAGGCGGTGTCTTCATAAAGTGCAGGCTTATTGCCAAAAACATCGGCTGTGTCGAGCGGCGCCTTGTAGTGCGGTGGGAAGCGTAAGCGCCACACCGCCTTCGCAAGCAGGGAAATCTCACAAACCCAAGAGCGATGCACACAGTCAAACCACATGCGGCATTTTCACCATACGCCGCTCACAAGGCGGTGTCGCCGCGCGTTCCTCGCTTTGCCACCGCACTACAAGGTCGCTTGACCGCTCTGCATCGCGCGTGTTTCCTGCGGTCCGATGTTTAGGCTCGCGCTCAAGATGCTTTATGGGGATGTGGCGAAGTTCATCATGCTGATTGGTGGCCTCACGGTCTGCTCGCTGCTGATGACCCAGCAAGCCGGCGTTTTCTGCGGGCTGATGATGTGGACGACCGCGACCATCCGCAATGTGGATGTGCCCATTTGGGTCTGCGATGCGAAAGTGGAGCAGGTCAACGAAGTCGTCCCCATGCGCGACATCGAGGTGAACCGCGTTCGCAGCATCGAGGGCGTGGAATGGGCCGTGCCGCTGTATTGGGGAATCATCCAGACGCGACTGCCCAACGGCGCTTTTCAGCAAATCCAGCTCACAGGACTCGACAGCGCCACGCTCGTCGGGCGACCTCCGCGAATGACGCAGGGAAACATCGAAGACCTCCGCCTGCCCAACGCGGTCGTCGTGGATCAAGTCACCGTGAAGAAGTTCAAAACCAAGGGCCTCACGCTGCAAGTCGGCGATGTCTTTGAGATCAATGACAAGGAAGCCCGCGTCGTAGGAATCTGCTACGCGGAGCAGAGTTTCATGGGCCAGCCCTACGTCTATACGACCTACGAACGCGCCCTCGAATACGTCCCGACACAGCGCAAGATGCTCTCCTTCGTCCTCGCAAAACCACGCGAGGGAGTCTCCGCCGAGGAAGCCGTCGCCCGCATCAAAAAAATCCCCGGCCTCACCGCATTCACGAGCGCGGATTTCCAAGACCGGACGATAAACTGGTACATCAAATACACCGGCATCCCCATTTCATTCGGCTCCGTCGTAGTGCTCGGAATCATCGTAGGAATCGCCATTGCCGGGCAGACGTTTTATTTATTCGTCCACGAAAACGTCCGCCATCTCGCCGCGCTGAAGGCGATGGGAGCGAGCAACGCGCTGCTTGCGGAGATGGTCTTTTTGCAGGCATTCTCAGTCGGCGTCATCGGCTTCGGCCTTGGCACAGGAATCACCGCCATGCTGGGGAAACAGTTTATGGCCATCGGCGAGCCGCCTTTCTACCTGCCGTGGCAAGTGCTCGCATTTGCAGGCTCCGTGATCGTTTTCATCTGCCTCTTCGCCTCCGGCATCGGACTGCTCAAAGTGTTCCGCGCCGAGCCTGCGATTGTCTTCCGCTAAACCTGCGACCTGCGCTGCGGTTACTCCACGAATTCCAGCTCAACAGGCTCTTTGAGAAAGCCGAGCTTGTAGCCGCGTCCGAGAAATTCGCGGATGGCGAGGCGACCGGATTCGCCGTAGTCGAGGGTGCGGTCGTTGACATACATGCCGATGAATTTATCCGCCAACGTGCGGTCGAGTCCGCGACCGAGCGGGAGCGCGTGGTCCACTCCGGCGGCGCGGTGTTCGAGGCCGTAGCGGATGCTTTCGCGGAGGATGACGTTGATGGCCGAGCGGTCGGCGGGGAGGATGTCTTTGCGGATGACGTTGCCGCCGAGCGGGAGCGGGTAGCCGGTCTCCGTTTTCCACCACGCGCCGAGATCGAGCACGAGGTCGAAGCCGTCGCGCGCATACGTGAGCTGGCCCTCGTGGATGATGAGGCCGACGTCCGCATTT
>JANMLS010000086.1:0-61047 GCA_031372675.1 Verrucomicrobiaceae bacterium | reverse complement strand
ACACAGAGGAGGAGGACGCGCCTTGAGCCAGGACAAGAGCCGCGCCATCCGCCTCACGCGGCTGCACGCGCTGAACTGGTACGGCTACCGCGACAGCATTTCGGTCGAGGGAAACCTTCTGCTCGCGGGCGTGACGGGCAGCGGGAAGTCCATCCTCATGGACCTAATCCAGTATGTGCTGGTGGGCGATTTGCGGCTGGTGAAGTTCAATCAATCCGCAACCGGCGACCGCAGCGACCGCACGCTGAAGGGCTACTGCCTCGGCGATACGAAGCAGGAGGAACTCGGCGTGACGCAATACATGCGCGACAACGCAATCACCTACGTGGCGATGGAATTTACGTGGCCGAATGCGAAGCGCGTGGAGACGTGGGGCTTGCGCATCGAGTTCACCTCGGCGGCGGAACAGCACGGGCGCGTCTCGCCGTTTTTCATCCCGGCGGCGCTCACGCGGGCGGAGTTTTTGGATGAAGAGAAACGTCCACTCAGCCACGCGGCGTTTAAGGATTTGGCAGCCTCGCACAGCGCGAAGGATGGCGTGACCGGGCGGCTCTACGCGGAGCAGAGCGAATACCTCCGCGACATGTGCCAACCGTCGCATTTGAACTTTGACCGTGCGGTGTTGAGCAAACTGCTGCCGAGCGCGATGTCGTTCACCTTCCTGCGCAGCTTTAACGAATTTTGCCGCAACTTCATCCTGCCCGCCGACCGGCTGGACGTGCGCGACGTGACGGACAGCTACAAATCTTTCATCGGCTACGAGCGGCAGCTTGCGGAGTTGAAAGACCAGTTTGCGCGGCTCAGCACGATCAGCGGGCATTTCAAAAAGCACGCCGACTGCAAGCGCGACGCGGTGCTCGCGAAGTATCTCGCGGCGGAGTGTCAGCGCGACCACGCGGCTGTGGCACTGCGGGCTGGCGAGGACTTGCTCGGGGCGTTGAACGCAGCGTGTGCGGAGGAAAATGCGCGGCTCGCAGCGCTGAACGAAAGCATCCCGCAACTCGGCGGTGAGCTGGAGTCGCTCAAAAATGCCATCCGCGAATCACCCGGCGGCTCGCTGTTTCTGCATCTCAAGAAAACCAACGCCGAACTCGTCTCGAAGATCGAGCGGCTGCAAAGCGTGGGTCGCTCGCTCGATTCCGCGCTGGCGGCGCGAGTGCGCGGTGGGCGCGAATGGGTGCTCGGAGTTTCTGCACTTGGGCTGGAGTTGGACTCCGGCGCGGTGGAGCGCGGCGTCGCTGCGATGGAAACTGGCGGCATCGCGGGCTTTCACACGACCTTTCACGCACTGCGCGAAGCGGCGCAAAAGCTGGCCGCCGAGGTGTCGCGCAAAGCTCGCCCGACGCTTGATCGCTTCGCCGAAGTGCAGAAGCGGAGGAACGAACTGAACTCCGACATCCGTGCGCTGGAACTCGGCCTGCCGCCGCAAAACGCGGTCCTCTTAAACACGCTGAACAACTCGCTGCTCTCACGCGGCGCGGGCCTGCCAGCGCGGCATCTGCGCGAGTTGTGCGAGGTCAATGATGAGTCGTGGCGACCAGCAATCGAAGTGGCGTTCACGCGCAAGTTTGCCGTCGTGGTGGACGCGCTCGACTACGATGCAGCCGAGCGCATTTACCACGAGCTGCGCGATGCGGCGCGCGGTGAATCGCTCGTGAATCCGGTGAAGGCGCTGGCCACGCAACGACCTGTGCTGGCGGGCTCGTTGGCGGAGAAGCTGACTGTTTCGCATCCCGTCGCCGCCGCCGTGGTGAGCCAGCTTTTCGGCGGGCTGATGTGCGTGGAGCAGCGCGAGCAACTGCGCGAACACGATGCGGCAATCACCCGCGACGGCTTTGCGGCGCGAGGCGTGTTTGTGGAGCGGGCGCGGCATTACGATAATCTGCCGTTCGTCGGAAAGCGTGGGCTGGCGTTGCAGATTGCGTTCAAGGAAAAGCAGCGTGATGAGGCGGTTGCGGAGGAAGCTCGGCTGCGTCCGCAGGCGGAGGCCATCGAGGAAGTGCAGCGACAGTGGCGCGAGCTTTTCGACCCGCCAGCCTCGCTCTGGCAGGACATCACGTCGGCGAGCGAGCTGCCGTCGCTGACGCAGCAACTCGACAGCAACATCGCGCAGCTCGGGCAGATTGACCGCGCGAAGTTCGACGAACTCGCACAGCGCGATGCGGAGCTGACGCGGGAGATACAGACGTTGCGCGACGAAGAGCGCCGGTTGCTCGCCAGTCCGAAGCGGCATCAGTTTTCGCAGCAGGAGCGCGTAGTGAAGGAACTCGCGGAAACTGCGGAGGGGAAGAAGGCGGCGTTTGACCGCGTGAGCAGCGAGGCGGATGTCTCACAATGGCTGCCGCGTCTGAGCGAGCTGCGCGACGAAGTGCTTGCGGCGTATCCGATGAAGGATGTCGCGGCGGAGCGTTTCCTCATCCAGTACCACGCGGCGGATAAAGGCGCGGATGCTGAGTGGGAGCGGGTGAAAGCGGCGCGGCGCGAGTTGTCGCTCACGCATCCGAAGTTCGACGACTTGGTCATCGAGGCTGCGGACAACGCGGCTTACGACAAGCAACTCGCGAAGCTGAGCGATGCGGACATTCCCGGCTACGCGGAGAAATCCACGGCGGAGCGGCGCACTTGGGAGAAGCTGTTCCGCTCGCAAGTCATCGAGAAACTGCGCTCGGCATTGTTCGAGGTGGAGAACACGCGGTTGCTTTTGAACAACCTGCTCCGGCGGCCCATCGGCAACAACCGCTACCGCATCGTGAAGTGGGAGAACCCGGATTTTGCCATCTACCACAAGCTGCTCGAAGCCTCCGCGAATGCGAAGCCGGACGAGCTTTTCTTCGCCAGCGCGGATGAAGATTTGCGTGCGACCATCAACAAATTTTTGACATTGCTGGTCGAGCAGCCGGACAGCACGGAGGCCACGCGGTTGCAGGATTACCGGCAGTATTATGACTTCGATATGGAGGTGGATGACCTCGACGAACTCGGCAACGTGCTGGCGACGACCAAAGTGGATCGGCAGAGCGGGAAGTTCAGCGGCGGCGAAAACCAGTCGCCGTATTTCATCGCGATTTTGGCCAGCTACCTCCGCGCTTACAAACGCCACGACACGCGCAGCAAAGCGCCGTCGCTGGCGCTGGTGCCGATTGATGAAGCGTTCTCAAAACTCAGCGGCGAGCGCATCAAAAACTGCATCGAAGCGCTGGCGCAGCTTGATTTGCAGGGCGTCTTCTCGATGAGCACGGGGAACATCCCGTATGCGTTCGAGCACTGCGACAGCCTCGTCGTCGTGTCGAAAGACGAGCGGCGCGTGGGCAAGAAACCGATCATCCGCAACACGCCCGTGAGTATGCACCGAGACTCGCCCGATGCGCGGCGGATGCTGGGGATCGAATGAGGCTGCGAACTCGAGTGCTGCTGACGCTGGCGGAGATTTACGAGTCGTCCGCCGCTGGCAAATATGGCGAGGGAACCCGCGACATCCAGCCCGGCTACGAATCGCTGCTCGCGGGTGCAGGCTGCGCGGAGGGTGAGCGGCGGGAGCTTGCGGAGGGTGAGTTGAAGGCGGCTGCGGCGGCTGACGTGTTGAGTCTCCAGCCGATCCACAAGCGGGATACGCGGCACTTTGGTAAAGTGCGGCTTTCTCCCGCGAAGGAGCGGGAGTTTTACGAATGGATCGGGCGCGAATCACCGACGGCGCGACGTGCGAAATGGACGGCACTTTTTCGCGAAGCGGCGACGTGGAGTGTGCCGGAGCGATGGTGCGTGAGATGGAAACTGTTTTGCGAGCGGCGGGCGGAAAGCGCGGAGCAGTGGACTGCGATGGAGCCGTTTCGCGTGGCTAGTATTCATCGGGGGGAATGGATGCTCAGATTCACCGTGCGGCTGTTGGCGTGGCAGGGCGAGCGACTCGTGCGCTACGCCAGCTACGACATCACGGGCGACTCGAAGCGGCTGGAACGCTGGCAGGGATCGCTCGAACTGCTGCTCGCTGAGGCGACTGGCGACGAGGTGCGCAGCTTTGTGGCGCACGGGCTTTTGCCGATGCCGCGCTTCGCGACTTTCCACGGCCCGCTGCGGCTGTGGATTGATGGGCAGTTCGCGCTGGATGCCTCGCTCGATCCGAGCGGCAGCCAACGCTCGAAGGAAGCCATCGTCGGCATTTCCCGCATCGAGACTACGGCTACGCGCTGTCTCATCCTCGAAAACAAAGCGCCGTTTCTTGAGGTTGCGCGGCTGCAATCCGGCACACTGCTCTTGTGGAGCAGCTTCCCCAGCGAGGCGACGGTCGCAATGCTCCGGCGACTGCACGCGGTGCATCCGGCGTTGGAGTTTTTCCATCACGGCGACACGGATGCGGCGGGCTACGATATCCTGCGCGATTTGCGGCAGCAGACCGGCATCCCCATCCAATCGCACCACATGCGCTACACGGCGGACGCGGCTTCCGTGGAACTCACGAGCGACGAGCGAGCACGGTTGACGCGCCTTTTAAAGGACCCGCGAATGTCCGCCGAGCACGCCGACATCGCCATGTTGCTGGCAAGCGGGAGAAAAGGGAACTTCGAGCAAGAGCGCCACCGCGAGCCGCCGCTCGCAGTGTGGCCATTTTTCGCATAGTCCGACTCTTTTTCATTCCCCTTCGACCGCGTGGCATTGGGCTATGAAGGGGTTTACGGACAAAAGTTGCTGGAAAAAATTGAACTTCATTGTTGCCAATAACGCTTCGTCCGCTAAATCACGCGCCGTTTTAATAACCAACTCTCATGTCCGAAAAATCCATCTCTGAAAAAGTCAAAGACATCATCGTAGAACAACTCGGCGTTAATCCCGAGCAAGTAACGGAAACCGCATCCTTCATCGAAGACCTCGGTGCCGATTCACTCGATACCGTGGAACTCGTCATGGCATTTGAGGAAGAATTCAGCGTCGAAGTGCCGGATGAAGACGCTGAGAAGCTTCAAAGCGTCGGCGACGTGGTGAAATACATCGAGGAAAAGACCTCGAAGTAAGCAGCAACTTCTTAACAACAATTTCAAAGGCCCCGGTCGAAAGATCGGGGCTTTTCTTTTGCCCGAATCAGCGGGCGATTTTCACCAGCAGCCAGATCAGAAATATGCAGCCGAAGAGAAGTCCGAGGATTGCGGCTGCGACTTTCATCATGTCGCGGGGCTTGAAATTGGTGCGCTTACGCCAGTCGTTCATGCGGCGCGGAGAGTGCGGGGAAAAAGCGTGGATGAAAACTACATTCGCCTTGCGGCAGCGGCGGCGAATTCCTACACCGCTCCGCGACGCGCTTCAGTGGCGCGGCAATTTCACACAAACCCACTCACAACACTTCATCACACATTCTTATGAGCAGAAAAATTCGTTTCGGTATGGTTGGCGGCGGACGCGGCGCATTCATCGGGGCAGTTCACCGGATCGCGGCGGCGATGGATCAGCAAATCGAACTCGTTTGCGGCGCATTCAGCAGCGACCCTGAGCGCAGCAAGGCAAGCGGCGCGGACCTTTTCCTGCCGCCAGACCGCTGCTACGGCACGTTTGAAGAAATGATTCGCAGCGAGGCGAAACTTCCTGCGGACAAGCGCATGGATTTCATGGCCATCGTGACGCCGAATCACATGCACTTTCCGCCAGCAAAAATGGCGCTCGAAAACGGCTTCCACGTCCTCAGCGACAAGCCTGCAACCTTCAATCTCGCGGAAGCGAAGAAGCTCGCCGAAATCGTGAAAAAATCCGGCCTGCTCTACGGCCTCACGCACAACTACACCGGCTATCCGCTCGTGAAGCAGGCGCGTGAAATGGTCGCCAGCGGCGTGCTTGGGAAAATCCGCAAGGTCGTCGTGGAATATCCGCAGGGCTGGCTGGCGACTCGCCTCGAAGCCTCCGACCAAAAGCAGGCCGCATGGCGCACCGACCCGAAGCGCAGCGGCGCGGCGGGCTGCATCGGCGACATCGGCACGCACGCAGAGAACCTCGCGGAATACATCACCGGACTGCAAATCTCCGAACTCGCTGCGGACCTCACCACTTTTGTGAAAGGCCGCAAGCTGGACGACGATGGAAACATTCTCCTCCGCTTCAAAGGCGGTGCAAAAGGCGTGCTCCATAGCTCGCAGATTTCCGTGGGTGAGGAGAACAATCTCAACATCCGCATTTACGGCGAAAAGGGCGGTCTCGAATGGCACCAGAACGAGCCAAACACGCTGCTCGTAAAATGGCTCGACCAGCCGATGCAGGTTTATCGCACCGCAAACGGCTACCTAGGAAAAGCCGCGCTCGCCGCTGGCCGCACGCCTCCCGCGCACCCGGAAGGCTACCTCGAAGCATTCGCGAATGTTTATAAGAACTTCGCTAATGCAATCCGCGCCCGCATCGAAAAGAAGAAGCTCGCGAAGGACGACATCGCCAACGACTACCCGAAAATTGAGGACGGTGTGCGCGGCATGGCGTTCATCGAAGCAGTCGTCGCGTCGTCGAAGAAGAATGCCGCCTGGACGAAGCTGGAGGCTTAGCCATGAAAATCGCCGCCGCACTTCTCGCCGCTACGCTCTCTGCGCAAGCCGCCTCGCTGGACGCAGCCGCGCAAGCGGTGAACCAACTCGGCATCGACTTACACCGCAAGCTGCCAGCAGCGGGCAACGTCTGCATTTCTCCCTACTCCATCCAGTCCGCGCTCGCGATGACTTACGCAGGCGCGGACGGAGCGACTCGCGCGGAGATGGAGCACGTTCTCCACTACAAGAAAAACGGGGCGAAGATTCACGATTCATTCGCCGCACTGCGCAGTGATCTGGATGACGCGGTGAAAAAATCCGCAAAGAGAGCGTCTGACTCAAAGAAGTGGGGTGGCCCGAGCGAGCCGATTGTGCTGAATGTCGCGAACCGGCTCTTTGGGCAAAGCGGTTACGATTTCAGCAAGTCGTTCACTACGCTCGTGAAGGCGAAATACGGTGCGCCGATGGCGTTAATGGATTTCAAAACCAACTCTGCCGGAGCCACGCGCGAAATCAACGAATGGATTTCCACGGAAACGAAGAAGCGCATCCAGAACCTCATTCCTCAGGGTGCGCTCGACAGGGAAACCCGTCTGGTCCTCACAAATGCGCTCTACTTCAAAGCGCCGTGGTCTTCGGAGTTTTCCGAGAGTTTGACGAAAGCGGAGGTATTTCACATCAGCGACGACCGCATGGTGAAAGTGCCGACGATGATTGATCAATCCAACTTCCGTTACATGAAAGCTGCGGACTTTTCGGCGGTGGCGATTCCTTATTCCGGCGGAGATTTGCAGTTCATCGTGCTCGTCCCCGACGAATTGGACGGCATTCGCAAAGTGGAATCCAAGCTGACTGCGGAAGCGCTGGCCGCTTGCGCAAAAGCAGAGCCGCGCGACATCATCCTGCATCTTCCCAAGTTTAAGATCGAACCGCCTGCGATGCCGCTCGGCGATCATCTTCAGGCGCTCGGAATGAAAACCGCCTTCGACAAACCCGCAGGCAGCGCGGATTTCAGCGGTATCGCACCACGCAAGCCGGACGACTACCTCTTCATCTCGCAAGTCTTCCACAAGACCTTCATCGCGCTGGATGAAAAAGGCACGGAAGCCGCCGCCGCGACCGCTGTGATTGTAGCACGGGCGGTTTCCGAGCCGATGGAAAAACCAAAGCCGCTCGAAGTCCGCGCGGACCGTCCGTTTCTCTTCGCGATCCAGCATATCCCCAGCGGAGCGTGTCTTTTCCTCGGTCGAGTCACCGACCCGCGATAGCACTAAGTCAGCAATTGGATGATGGCAAAGCTCCATGCTTTTGCGGCTGTGAATGGTAACTGGTGAATAGTGACTGGTCGCAGGCGCTTTCGACTATCCACTAGTCACTATTCACCATTCACAGTCGGCAAACACAGCTTGCCGCCATCGTTCAACAACTGACACATTGCCGCCATGCAGAGAAAGCGAATCGTTGTCATGGGATTTCAAGGCGGATGCCCGATTGCGGGTGTGATCTGGCAGCATATTCATTACATCGTCGGGCTTCAGCGGCTGGGGCATGAGGTCTATTACGTGGAGGACTCGGCGAGGTATCCGTACAACCCCGTCACCTACGAGGAAAACGAGAACTACGCCTACGCTGCGGAAGTGCTGGAGCGGCTTGCGCGGCAGTTTGGGTTTGAGGGGCGATGGAGTTATTGCGCCCGTTTTCTGCCGGGAAATCCCACGGCTGGGATGCCTTTGGAAAAAGTCCGCGAGCTTTACCGGACAGCCGATGCCGTCTTGAACGTGTGCGGTGCGCAGGAGTTTAACGAAGACCTCCTTGCCTGCCACAACCTGCTCTACGTGGAGAGCGATCCCGGCGTGGAGCAAATCAAAGTGGACAAGGGCGATGAGAAAACCCGCTCGTATCTCGACCGCCATAGTGCGCTTTTCACCTTCGGCGAAAACATCGGCACGGAGCATTTTCCGGTTCCACTGCACAATGCCCGCTGGCTGCCGACGCGACAGCCGGTGGTCACGGATTTTTGGAAAACATCGCAGCCGCCCCGCGATGAGGCTGTCTTTACTACCATCGCAAATTGGAACACCAGCGGACGAAAGGACATCGAGTGGCGCGGCGAAAAATATCTTTGGAGCAAGTCGCTGGAGTTTTTGAAATTCATCGAAGCTCCGCGTCTCTCCGGCGAGACATTTGAAATGGCGACTACCATCCGCGACGCCGCGATTTGCCAGCAGTTCGCGGAGAATCGCTGGCGGCTCGTCTCGCCCGACCAGATGAGCATCGAGTGGGACGGCTACCTCCGCTACATTCAGGATTCGCGCGGGGAATTCACCGCCGCAAAAGACCAGTACGTGCGGCTGAATACGGGATGGTTTAGCGACCGCACCGCCTGCTACTTGGCCGCCGGATGCCCCGCGATCACGCAGGAGACAGGCTTCACGCGATTCTATGGCGGCAAAAAAGGACTGCTTTCTTTCCAAACCACGGACGAAATCGTGGAGCACGTCCGCGCCATCCGCGCCGACTACGCCACCCACTCCCGCGCCGCCTACGAAGTCGCCGCCGAGACTTTCGAGGCCACAAAAGTCCTCGCCGCGATGCTGGAGACGGCGGGAGTGTGAGGGTGCTCCTTGCTTGTTGTTACATTTAGGACCACTGCCATAAGGTGTATCCATGACGATCACACTGACGACGAAACAGGAACCTCTCGTTGTGGACCGCCTTGCGCGCGGCGGCTACATCAGCCCCGAGCATGTTGCAGCGGAGGCATTCAAGCTGTTGGAAGCGAAGGAAAAGAGAGAGTGCGCACTGAGCGAGCTGCGCGAAGATATAGAGGTTGGTTGGCGGGATGCGGAGCAAGGACGCCTCATGAATGGCCCCTCAGCGATGGCTGCGCTGATAGCGAAAGTGAATGCCCGTGTGTCGAGTGCTGAATGAACCCCGTTAGAATCGGCGGCTTTTTCTCATCTGCATCTGTGCGGCGGGAATGTTGACGCATCTGCAATCCTCGGACACTTTCTAGCTATGAGCACGTTGATTGAAATTGAAGATGCTATCGAAAAGCTGCCGCTCCCCGATAAAAGGGAGGTATTCGACTTTCTTGCAACCCGGATCGAAGTAGAAACCGGTGAATCAACGTTCCCGGATTTGAAAGAATTGCTGTTGGATATTCCTGACACGGGAGCCGATAGCGATTACGCCCGCTTGCGAGAAACCCCTCGTGATCTGGGCCATTTGTGAAGGGCTTCCTCCTTGATACGAACGTCGTATCCGAACTGCGCAAAGGTTCTCGCACGGATGCTGGGCTGGCAGCGTGGTTTGAATTGCGGAATCGGCGGGAGCTTTTTCTGAGTGCGGTGACGCTCGCTGAAATACGGCGCGGAGCAGCACTCATCGCTCGCCGGGATCCAGCCCAGGCGGAAGCACTACGGCGCTGGTGTGAGCGCGTGCAGCGAGATTATGGACGCACTGAGCGTCTCCTTTCTATCCGCGCCAAAGAAGCCGAAGCGTGGGGAAACTTAATGGCTTTGCGGCCTTTGCCCATCATGGATGGCTTCCTTGCCGCGACAGCCCAAGTCCACGATCTCACACTCGTCACTCGCAATGTGGATGACTTCGCCGGACTACCAATCCGCATCGAGAATCCTTTCTCCACTAGCGCGCCGCCACTCCCATGAAACTCATCCTCTCGATCCTTATTATGTCCATATCCACACTCCTCGCCGAGCCTGCAAAATCGGCGGGCTTCACACACGTTCGCGCTGTCGGCGGCATTGATGAATACACGCTCGATTCCAACGGAATGCGCGTGCTGCTCATGCCGCAGAAATCCGTGCCCGTCGTCACTTTCATGGTCACTTACCACGTCGGCTCGCGGCACGAAGTCACCGGCACGACCGGTGCGACGCATCTGCTGGAGCACCTCATGTTCAAAGGGACCGAGCGCTTTAATCGCAGCAAGGGCACGGGCTTCGACCAGTTGCTAGAGCGCGTAGGCGCAGAGACAAACGCGACCACCTGGCTCGACCGCACTAATTACTACGCTACCGTGCCATCCAACGCGCTGCCGCTCCTCGTCGAGCTTGAGGCCGACCGGATGCGGAATCTCACGCTTTCCGACGAAGACCGAAAGCCGGAGATGACCGTGGTGCGAAATGAATTTGAGCGCGGCGAAAACGATCCTCGTAGCGCGCTGGACAAGGAAATGTGGGCCGCTGCGTTCATGGCGCATCCTTATCATCACGACACCATCGGCTGGCGCAGCGACATTGAGCGCGTGCCGATTGAGAAGCTCCGCGCTTTCTACGACACCTTCTATTGGCCGAATAATGCCACGGCCACGGTCATCGGTGATTTCGAGCAGGAGAAGGCTCTGGCGCTGATTCGCGAAAAATACGGCGTGATTCCAAAAGCACCGCATCCGTTTCCAGAAATCTACACCGAGGAACCGGAGCAAACCGCGCAGCGCCGCGTAGGAATCCGCCGCGCTGGCGAACTCGGCGTCGTCTCCATCGCACACAAAATCCCCCGCGCAACGGACCCGGACTGGCCGGCCACGCAAGTCCTCAGCGCGGTCCTCACACGCGGGAAAACAAGCCGCCTGTATCGCGCACTCACGGACAAAAATCTGACCATAGACGCTTCGGCCTTCTGCGCATTTAACTACTACCCGACGCTCCACACCATCTACGCCGAACTCGCTTCCGGCGCGAAGCACGCGGATGTGGAAAAGCGCATCTTCGACGAAATCGCCGCTGTGCAGAAAAAGGGCGTGACTCAGGCCGAAGTGCGCAACGCTGTGGCCGGGCTGCTCGCCGAGCGTGCCTTCGAGCGGGATGGAACTTTCGCCCTCGCGTCCATGATCAATGAGTGCATCGCCGTGGGAGATTGGGCGCTTTTTTCCACGCTGGATGCAAAGCTCCGCGCAGTCTCGCCGTCCGACGTGCAGCGGGTTGCGAAGAAGTATTTTGTCACCAAGCGCAGCGTGGCGGGCTGGTATGAGCCGGAGGCCGACGAGCCAGACGATGCGACACCCGCCGCCGCTGCTCCGCAAAAGGATGAGCACTTTAAGCAAAAGGAAGTCCTCCCACCGAAACCGCCGGAGAAGGAGCTGGATGCGCCGTCGCCCACGCGGCTCGCGGCGGAAGTAGTCCGCGAGAAAATCGAAGGCGTGGACGTGCTCGTTTGCCGCACGCCGGCGAAAGACATCATCACGATTCGCGGCAGTCTGACCGCTGGCGAGACGAGCGCGAAAAACCGCGCCATCGCGAATCTCGCAGCAGGAATGCTGGAGCGTGGAACGACGAAGCGCGATGAGTTCGCGATTGCCGAGCTGCTGGAAAACGCGGGCGCTCAAATCGAATACAGCGCAGGCAATGACACGCTCGAATTTACCGCAAAATGTCTGTCTGGCGATGTGTCGCTGGTCATCGAGTTGCTCGCCGAGCAACTGCGGCAACCGGCTTTTGGAAAAGCGGAGTTTGAGAAGCTGAAAAAACAGTTCTCCAGCGAATTGCAAATGACGCTCGAAGACACAAACGCGCAAGCAGGCGTGGCATTTTCACGCGCTCTATTTCCCGAAGGGCACCCCAATCGCAAGCAGAGTATCGCCACGTTGATCACCGAAATCGAAACCGCGAAACTTCCCGATGTGCGCGAGTTTCATCAGCAGCAATTCGGCGCTGCTGGGATGCGGTTGGTGGCGACTGGAGACGTAGATGCGGCGGTGGTCAGGCAACTGGTAGCGAAGCATTTCGCCGGCTGGAATACCGCTCCGACGCAGCGAGCGGCTTTTGAAAAAGCGCAGCCAAAAGGTGGTGAGAAAATCGTGCAGATGCCGGATAAAACCAGCGTGAGCGTGATCATCGGACAGCCAAGTGGACTTCGCTCTTCCGATGCCAACTGGCTCCCACTGCGGCTCGCGACGGATGTGCTCGGCAAGGGATTCACCAGTCGTCTGCTCGGAAATATCCGCGACCGCGAGGGTCTCACCTACGGAATCGGGGCGTCCACTTCGGGCGATGTTTTCAGCGATGGCGCGTGGCATGTGAAGGCGACTTTCTCACCCACGCTTTTGGAGAAAGGCATCGCGAGCACGCTGCGGGAAATTTCCGCTTGGCACAAAGATGGCATCAATGCCGATGAGCTGGCCTATCGCAAAAGCGCGGTAGCGGGGCAGTTTGCCGTGGAGATGGAAACCACCGAGGGTCTCGCCGAGCAGTTGCTGCGCTGCGTGGAGCGCGACTTCCCGATTTCATGGCTCGATGAGTTTCCATCGAAGCTACGCGCACTCACGCTGGAGCAGGTGAATGCAGCTATCCGCCAGAATCTCGATCCCTCGAAAATGGTGATCATTAAAGTGGGCACCGTGCAGCAAGATGCGCGATGAGGCGGTAAAGCGTTTCTAATTTTGGCATGGCTGCGCCTGCTTTGATTCCTTGGCGGAGTGGCTCTCCAAAAATGGATTCTGCTTCCACCGGACGCCCCGCTTCGTAGTCGATCATGGATGACGAGCGGTACGGCCCCATCGAGTAGCTGCGCTCGATTTGCCGGTCTGCAAACTCGTCTGGAATCGTGTGCCCCAGCCGTCGCGCTGCGTCGAGCACCTCATCCATCAGCGAACGCGCGAGGCTGCGCAGTCCTTCATCCGCGAGGACTTCGGCGACATTGGCGCGGGCGGCTACGGAGAGTCCGTTGAAGGGGATGTTCCAGAGCAATTTCCGCCAGCGCTCACCGGCCAGATTCTCCACGGCTTGCGCGACGACGTTCACTTTGTTGAATGCCTCCACGACCGAATTCACGCGCTCGGAAACAGGGCGGCAAAACTCGCCGATGGAAATCGTCCCGTGATCGAGATGATGAATCGCACCAGGCGCGGTGCGGTTGATGCACACAAAACACAGCGCGCCCATCACGCGCTCCACGCCCCAGCGTGCGCCGAGAAACTCCTCGTTGCCGAGTCCGTTTTGCAATGTGAGCAAGGCGGTATCCGGGCCGATGAGCGGCGGCAGCAAGTGCTCCAAATCCGCATTGGCTGTGGTTTTCAGCGCGATGATGACGAGGTCCACCACGCCGATTTCCTCCGCTGTCGCAAAAGCCATCGCGCTCGGAAGCCGCACGATTTCGCCTTTTGTGTGAATCGTCAGGCCATCGCGCCGGACGGTTTCGAGATCGCTGCGCATCAAAAAGCGCACGTCATTGCCGCCATGTGCAAGCATCCCGCCGTAGTAGCAACCCACCGCGCCGGAGCCGACGATTGCGATACGTTTTCCGTTCAAAGAATTCATGTCCCTATCCGCACTCCGCGCTCCACTTTCCGCAATGCAAAAGTGGGACCGGCGGGATTCGAACCCGCAACCAAGGGATTATGAGTCCCCTGCTCTAACCATTGAGCTACAGTCCCTTTTTTAGAACCACGCAATCTTGTATAAATGCCAAACCAAGAGCGCAAGCGTGGTGTCGCGAGTTGGGAAAAAGCTCTGATCTGATTATGTTTGTGTGACGATTTCGTACCACTTTGGACTCAGCCATCACCCGCAGCGCCGAGGCTTAAAAATCCCGTTGACGCAAATCGGCATGTAGTCCACAAGAGCCACGTTCGATTGCGTCATCGGCGCAGGCTTCGTTGCTAGGGCATGTAAATTCTCCACCACCCGCGAAGACTTCACCTTTCAAAGGCGCAGCTAAACTTTTTCAAAACAAGACACTCTCAATAATGGTCGTGCGCCCCGTTTTTCAAATACGGGAACCAAACCGCGAAAAGCGGAATATCCGCGAGCGACCGAAATCACAAACCACAGGCGGAATGGCCTGAAACATCGGGGCACAAAGCCCGGATAAAAAATCACTATGGCAAAGAAAGCAGAAAAGGCTTCCGACGAAACGGAACCAAAGAAGACCACCAAAAAGGCACCCGCGAAAAAATCCGCGCCTGCCGCCGAAAAGCCCGGCTCCAAGGCCAAGGAACCCAAAGCCAAAGCGCCTGCAAAGACCAAGGCCGTAAAAGCTGTCCCGGCTGAAAAGAAAGCGCCCGCAAAGAAAAAAGCCGCCGCCGAGCCAGTGGAAATCACGGAAGCCAAAGTGGAAGCTCCCGCGAAACCAAAGGCGAAAAAGGCTGCTAAACCAAAAGCCGCAAAAGTAGAACCGGAGGCCGTGGTGCCAGAGCCAGTGCTCACGCCGCCGGTGCCTGCGCCCGTTTTTCAGCCAGCTCCCGCGCCCGCAGTTGCGCAGCTTCCGCCGGTTTCTGTGCTCCCGCCTGCTTCCGTCCCGCAGCAGGCTGCGGAGGGCCAGGCAAAGCCGCGTCCGCTTTATATCCCGCGCGAAGTGGAGGCTTTCCTCCGCGCCGCAGGGATTCCGATCCCCACGGAGAAGCCGCAGCTCGATGCCATTCTTGCGGCGATGAGTGCCGCGAGAATTGCAGCGCAACAGGCAACCGGTGGCCAGCGTCAGCAGCCACAACAGCAGCCGCAACAACCTCGCGACGATGCGGGCCAACAGCAATATCCGCAGCAGCAACAGCAGCCGCGCCTCTCCCGCGAGGAGCGTCGCCAGCAACACATCCAGCAACGCCGCGAACATCGCGATCAGCGCCGGCAACAGTATCAGCAACACAACCCCGGCGACGGGTACCAGCCGCAGCAATCCGGCGATCCGCAGGACCAGCAGCAGCCACGCCCGCCCCGCGTCGAGGAACCGACGGAACTCGTCGAGGTCGAGGGCTTCTGCGAAATTTCGGGCAAAGGATTTGGCTTCATCCGCGACCCGAAGCGGCACTTCCTGCCAAACCCGATGGACGTTTTTGTCACACCAGAATTCGTAAAACGCTACGGCGTGAAAGACGGTCACTGGTTGAAAGTCGAAGCAAAAAAGAACAGCCGGGGGATGCAAATCAACCGCCTGCTCGAAGTGAACGGTCAGCCACCGGAGAACGTGAAAATGTGGCCTTCGTTTGAAGACCTCACCACGATCAGCCCAATCGAGCACATCAAGCTGGAGACCGTCCCCGACCGCACGACGACGCGCATCATTGATATGCTCACGCCCATTGGCAAAGGCCAGCGCGGGCTGATCGTCGCGCCGCCGCGCACGGGAAAAACGACGCTTCTCAATCACATCGCAGACGCCGTGGTGAAAAATCACCCCGACATGCACCTCATGATTTTGCTCGTGGATGAGCGCCCGGAGGAGGTCACCGACTTCCGCACCAACATCCCGAAAGGCGAACTGTGGGCCAGCTCAAACGACATGGATACTAAATCGCACACGCGCATCGCCACGCTCGCCATCGAGCGCGCACGGCGACTCGTCGAGAGTGGGCGCGATGTTTTCATCCTGCTCGATTCCATCACGCGATTGGGCCGCGCATTTAACAACGCCATCGCAGGCGGCGGGCGCACCATGTCCGGCGGTGTGGATAGCCGCGCACTGGAGCTGCCTCGCAAATTCTTCGCAGCCGCCCGCAACACCGAGGAAGCCGGCTCGCTCACCATCGTGGCCACCGCGCTCATTGATACCGGCAGCCGGATGGACGAGTTGATCTTCCAGGAGTTCAAAGGCACCGGAAACAGCGAGATCGTGCTCGACCGCAAAATCAGCGACCTGCGCATCTACCCCGCGATTGATATTTTCCAAAGCGGCACACGTCGCGAGGAACTGATTCTGCCAGCGGACCAGTTGAACAAAATCAACGTCATCCGCCGAGGACTCGCCGGCCACAAGCCCGTGGAAGCCATCGAGCGGATGCTCAGTTTCGTAAAACGCTTCCCGACGAACGAAGCACTGCTCCGCGAGATTCCGGGGTAGTTTGCACGCTTGCGAAAGTAGTCAGCGGCTTCAGCCGTAGCGACGATGCAAGCAGAGTGAGCGTTGAAACTCGCAGGCTGGGCTTTTTTGCGAAGCGTGCGCGGGTTCTTTTTACGGCGGTGTGATCCCGACGTGTCGGGACTGACTACTTTCGCAAGCGGCCTCGTTTGCCCGCAGGTTTTCGGCGGCGATGGTGTCGAGTTGCGAGAGGGATTCTACGCGGGTGAATTGTTCGCGGAGGCGTTTGGCGTCGGGCATTCCTCGGCTGTAGGACATGAGCTGGGTGCGCATACTTTGCATGGCGTGGAGTTCGCTGCCGATCCGCGCGATTTCGTTGGCGCAATGCCGGCGGACGAGCGCCCATATTTCCGGCAGCGGCGGCGGCGGGAGGTGGGTGCCGGTGGCGAGGAAGTGTTTGATTTGCCGGAAAATCCACGGGTGCTGCATCGCGGCGCGACCGATCATGATTCCTGCAACGCCGGTGGTGCGGCGGCGATGCTCCACGTCTTGCGGGGTGGTGATGTCGCCGTTGCCGATGACGGGGATTTTTACCGTGGCGGCGACTTCGGCGATCACGTCCCAATTTGCGAGGCCGGAGTAGCCCTGCTCTTTGGTGCGTCCGTGGACGGCGAGCGCCTGAATGCCGCAGCCTTCGAGGATGCGGGCGGTCGTGGTGGCGTTGACGGTATCCGCGCTCCAGCCGATGCGGATTTTTGCGGTGACGGGAAGTGGGGCGACGGCTTTGACGATGGCGGAGGCGATGCGCTCCAACAGCGGGCAGTCGCGCAGGAGCGAGGAGCCGCCGTTTTTGCTCACCACTTTGCTCACGGGGCAGCCGAAGTTGATGTCTATGAAATCGGGGCGCTTCCAATCGCAGACGATCTTCGCCGCTTCGCCGAGATGATCGGGATCGCCGCCAAATAGCTGCACACCAAGCGGGCGCTCCGCCTCCTCGAAATCGAGATACTCCATCGTGCGCTCGTTGCGGCGGAAAATGCCCTCGGCACTGACGAATTCCGTCACCATCACATCCGCGCCGTATTCCTTGCAGAGCTGTCGGAACGTCGTATCCGTCACGCCCGCCATCGGCGCGAGGTAGAGCGGGAACTTGCCGTCAAACCACGGGAGCATCAGCGTTTGCAGGTTGTGACTTGTGACTTGTGAATAGTCGCAAGCGAGTCGGCGATGCTTCACGCTTGCGACCAGTCACTATTAACAAGTCACCATTCACATTCCCTAATGTAAGTTGGAGCATCATCGCTACTGCAGCGCTTCCTTCACCGCCGCAAAGAGCAGCGGGAGATTTATCTCGTGATGGCCGACGATGTACACGCCTTTGCCACCCATCGCAGTCGGGCGGCGCTGCACGTTTTCGCTGGGGCGATAGTGGCGCGTCATGTCGAGCGTGGCGGTGGTGAACTTCTCCACTTTATGCCCGAGATTGCGGGCGACGGTGAGCGCTTTCAAAAATACTTCCGGCATGATCACCGCACTGCCGACATTCAGCACGACGCCGCCCTCAAGCTGCGCACAGACGGCGGCGAATGTCTGGAAATCGCGGTAGCTGGCCTCGCCGAGAACATCGCCCTGCGTCGTCGGGTGCTGGTGGATAATGTCCGTGCCAATCGCGATGTGGACGGTCACGGGCGCTTCGATTTCCACGCCCGTGGCCATGATGCTGAGGTGCTTGTTGGGAAAGCGAAGCGCACGCTCGCCGAGCGCACGGCCCGCGCCGATGCCACGCTCCACACCGTCTGCAAGCGCTGCATTCATCATGCGTCCCGTCTCATCGGCCATGCCAAACGAGCCGTCGTTTAGCCCGCGCTGCACGTCCTCGCTCGGCTCGCCGTTGTCGCACAGCTCGATGTCGTGAATCGCGCCCGCGCCGTTGAACGCCACGGCGCTGACAATGCCGCTGCGCATTGCGTCCACGATAAGCGGGTTCAGCCCGACCTTGATGGCGTGTGCGCCCATCATCAGCAAAACAGGTCGTCCATTTCGCACCGCCGCAGCCATCGCCGCGACGACGCATTTCAAATCCTGCACGGCGAGGAAATCGGGCAGCGAGTCGAGAAATGAAGTAAGCGTCGCGCCGGGCTTATGCGGCTTTGCGAAGGCTTCGACCGCGACTTTGTTGGCGCGGTCGGCGACGGGATAGGTGCGGATTTTGGAGAAATCGAGCGCTGGGAAATTCATTGCGGCGCAAACTATACAGCCCGGCGGCGGACAGCCATCCGATTTCCACAGCAATGATGCGCGATGCTCATAACGGTTGTTCCATAATGCGCGGGGGATGGGTATTCGTGTTCATCGTATGCAAATCGCTTCAGCCAAATTCCTAATCAGCGCGACGGACTTCGCATCGTGCCCGCAATCCGAATTGCCGGAGTTTGCATTCATCGGCAGGTCCAATGTCGGGAAGTCTTCGCTGCTGAATATGCTCACCAATTCAAGGGCGCTCGCAAAAGTCTCCACGACGCCGGGGCACACAAAGCTGATCAATTTCTTCACGATCAATAATGCGTGGACGCTCGTCGATCTCCCCGGTTACGGCTACGCGAAGACGCAGCGCGGCGAGCGGGATTTGTTTGCAAAAATGATCACCAGCTACCTCGCGCAACGTGAAAATCTCGCGCTGGTTTTTGTCCTTATTGATTCTCGCCATACGCCACAGGCGATTGATGTAGAGTTTGTGGAGTGGCTGGCGGAGACATCCGTCCCGTTCGCGCTCATCTTCAGCAAGGCGGATAAAGTGAAACCTTCGCTCGTGGAGAAACACATCGCGCTTTTTCAGGAGCAAATCGCCTCGCGCTGCCCGATGCCACCGCCCGTCTTCCCGACCTCGGCAATCACGCGCAGCGGACGGCGCGAACTGCTCGCAGTGATCACGCAGGCGTTGGCTGGGGAGCGGGCGAATAACGAATAACGAATAACGAATAACGAATGACGAATTGGCCAATCACTAATAGCCGATAGCTAATTCGTCATTCAACGCCGTCCATCCCACTGCGCGGTTTGACTTCACGGGCACATCGGGCAACGTGTGTGCGTTCATGGCGCTGCCGCTCAAATATAGTTTTAAGAATGTCGTCATCCGCTGGCGTTCCACCATCGCTACGGTTGCGGGAATGGCTCTCACGATCCTCGTTTATGTCGGGATGGAAATGATGGCGGGCGCAATCGAGTCTGCCGGGGGAAAGACGGGAGACGTGCGCAATCTCATCATCCTCCGGCGCGGCGCGGACTCGGAATCCTCCTCGCAGGTGACTCGCGAAAATCTCGCCACTTTTCAATACGCGGAGGAAATCGCCCGCGACACTGCGGGGAAGCCGCTCATCTCCGCCGATACGCTGGTGGTCATCTACCTCCCGCGACGCGGCGGCGAAAAGGATGCAGGCGGCGCGAATGTGATTTTTCGCGGCGTGTCGTCAAACGCCGTCGCGCTGCGCCCGCAGATGAAGCTCGTCGAGGGCCGGATGTTTGAGGGCGGAAAGCGCGAGATCATCATCAGCCAAAGACTCGCCCGCCGCTTTGAAAACATGGGCGTCGGCTCGACGCTCAAAGTCGGAATCCGCGAGCTGAAAGTCGTCGGGCATTTCGACGCGGGCGGTAGCGCGTTTGACTCCGAGGCTTGGATGGATGCGGATGAGGCGCGCTCGCTTTTCAATCGCGACAATTATTGCAGCGTGCTCGTGCGCCCGCTGAACGAGGAGGCTAGAAAAAAGCTCATCGCCAGACTGGAAGGCGACAAGCGCCTCGCGTTGCGCGGAGTTTCCGAAATCGCCTACTACGCCGAGCAGACGAAAACCGCCGGGCCGATCCGCATGGCGGGAAAGTGGCTCGCGGTCGCGATGTCCATCGGCGCGGTGCTCGCTGCGATGAACACGATGTATGCAAGCGTCGGCTCGCGGACGCGCGAAATCGGGACGCTGCGCGTGATGGGCTTCCGGCGGAAGGCGGTCGTGGCGGCGATCCTCATCGAGGGCGCATTCCTCGCAGCGATTGGCGGGATGGTCGGCTGTGCGCTGGCGATGATTTTCAACGGATACTCGGCGGGCACGTTTAACTTCCAGTCATTCGGCGAGACGGTTTTCGAGCTGAAGCTCACTTGGAACATCATCGGAAAGGCGCTTATTTTCTCCACCATCGTCGGCATCATCGGCAGCCTGCTCCCCGCGCTGCGTGCTGCGCGGCTGCCCGTCATCGTGGCATTGAAGGAAGCATAAAAACTTACACTCATGGACGCGACAAAACTGCAAAGCATACGAATCTCGCAAACGCAAAGGCGGCGCTCCCAAGGCGCGTTCTGGTGGATCGTGCTGCTCGTGCTCGCAATCACCGTCGGCTCGCTCCTCGTCGCGAAGCCGTGGAAGGGCGATGAGCGCGATGTGGATAAACCGCAGACCTCAACCGCCAGCGAAAAAAAAATCGCGCCGCAATCCCCCGCCCCGCCGCCCAAGCCGCGCACCGACGCAAAGCCCGGCGATGTGGTTCTCACCGTGAGCGGCTACATCGTGAATCGCGAGCGCATCGAAGTCAGCCCGCGCGTGATGAATCAGGTGATCTGGATCGGCGTGAAAAAAGGCGACCGCGTGAAAAAAGATCAGGTGGTCGTGCAGCTCGACGACTCCGAGCAAAAAGCGCGGCTCGCAGAAATCGAAGGCCAGATGGCCGTCGCGGAAGTCGCGCTGGAGCGTACGAGGGTCAATTTCGAGCGCGTGAAAAAACTCCGCGCTACGCAAAACGAAACGCAGGAGCGCGAAGACGAGACGCGCCTCGCCATCGCCAGCGCCGAAGCGCAAATCAAGCAACTCGAAGGCGCACGCGCTACCGCACAAGTCTTCCTCGATTGGACCGTCATCAAATCCCCCATCAACGGCGTCGTCCTCGAAAAACTCGCCGACCCCGGCGAACTCGTCACGCCGCAGAGCTTCGGCGGTGGCAAAGGCCCAAGCACCGCGCTGCTCGCCCTCGCAGACCCGCAGGACTTGCAAGTGGAGATCGACATCAGCGAAAACGATCTCCCAAAAATCGCGCTCAATCAGCGCTGCCGAGTCAGCCCCGAAGCTTACCCCGACAAAGTCTATCAAGGCTACGTCGCCGAAATCGCCCCAGAAGCAAACCGACAAAAAGGCACGCTGCAAATCAAAGTGCAGATCGAAAAACCTGACCACTTCCTCACTCCCGAACTCAGCGCAAAAGTGGACTTCCTAAAGTAGCCCGGTCACGCCGTGACCGGGTGCGCGGAAAAGACGCCAGCCAGTCACGGCGTGACTGGACTACTTTGCGCCCGGTTTCGCCGCCGTGCCGAAGAATTCGCGGATGACGTCTTCGATGGGCGGTTCCTGCACGCTCATGTCGGTGACGGGGAAGCGGGCCATGACTTCGCGGCAGATTTCCATGACCTTTGGGCGGGCGACGCGGATGCGGTGTTGGGCGTCCACTTTGGGCATCACTTCGCCGTAGGGAGTGAGGTCGGGCGCTGCAGCTTCGGCGATGGTGAAGCCGAGGATTTTATGCGAAGCAAAACGCTCAATGATGCCGGTGAGCGGGCCGTCGAAAAAGATGCGCCCGTGGTCTATGATGATGACGCGCTGGCAGAGCGCCTCGATGTCGCCCATGTAGTGACTGGTGAGCATGGTGACGATTTTGCGCTCGCGGTTGTAGTGCTTTAGAAAGTCGCGGACTTTTTGCTGCGAGGTCACGTCGAGGCCGATGGTGGGTTCGTCGAGGAAAAGGACTTTCGGCGCGTGGAGGAGTGCTGCGATTAGCTCGAATTTCATGCGCTCGCCGAGGCTGAGTTCGCGGACCATCACATCGAGCTTATCGCCGACTTCGAGCAAGGCGGTGAGGCCATCTACGACTTCGCGGTAATCTTTTTCTGCGATGCCGTAGATGGTGCGGTTTAGCTCCAGCGATTCGCGGGCGGGGAGGTCCCACCAGAGCGCGTTTTTTTGGCCCATGAGGAGGGAGAACTGGCGCTTCAGTGCGTCCTCGCGTTTCCACGGGATGTGGCCGAGCACGCGAGCTTCGCCGCTGGTGGGATTCAGCAGGCCGCCGAGCATTTTGAGCACGGTGGTCTTGCCCGCGCCATTCGGTCCGAGGAAGCCGACGCATTCGCCTTCTTCGATGGAAAAAGAAACATCATCCGCCGCACGGAGGTCTTCGTACTCGCGCTTGAAAAGCCCGCGCACGGCACCCCAAAGGCCGGGCTTCTTTTTGTAGGTGCGGTAGATTTTGGTAAGGCCACGAGCCTCGATAGCGGACATGCGCGGAGGTGTGCATGAATCTCGCGCCGCTGTCGAACACCGAGTCGGCGGTAGGCGAATGGCGCATTGGCTGGCGTGGGAGCTATCGGCTATTTGAAATTGGCCAATCGCAAATAGCCGATAGCCAATTCGTCATTCTCAATTCACATCCTTAAATATGAACGCACTTCCAAAAACCGCCGCCGACGCGATGGACCCGAAATTTTCGCCGCTGGAGCAATTACTCCGCATCATGGCCCGCCTGCGTGCGCCTGATGGTTGCCCGTGGGACCGCGAGCAAAACCATGCTTCGCTGCGGCAAAGCGTCATCGAGGAAGCCTACGAAGTCGCAGCGGCGATCAACTCCGGCGACGACGAAAACCTCCGCGAAGAACTCGGCGATTTGCTACTGCAAGTCGTCTTCCATTCGCAAATGGCCGGTGAGGAAGGGCGGTTCACATTCGACGACTGCGCACGCGCTATCGTGGAGAAACTCGTGCGCCGTCATCCGCATGTTTTTGGTTCGGAGAATGCCGCCGATTCCACCGCCGTGCTTGCACGCTGGGAGGAAATCAAACGTGCCGAAAAAGGCAGCGCGGCAGAAGCCAGCGCACTCGATGGAATCAGCGAAGGATTGCCCGGACTCATGCGTGCCGAGAAAGTGCAGAAGCGAGCGGCGAAGGTGGGCTTTGATTGGAGCGAGCTGCCGCCCGTGATTGCAAAAGTGCGCGAGGAACTCGCCGAGGTGGAAGCCGCAATCGGCGACGCCGACCGCGTGGAAGACGAAGTGGGCGACCTGCTTTTTGCCGTGGTGAATCTCGCGCGAAAACTCAAAACGGATGGCGAAGTCGCGCTCCAGCGTGCGACGGATAAATTCAGCAAGCGCTTCCGCGCCGTGGAAGCTCTCGCCCGCGAACGCGGCTTGCAACTGGAAGCCATGTCGCTCGCAGAACTCGATACGCTTTGGGATGAGGTGAAACGCCTCCTATCGCCGAACGCGAACATCGTTCCCTAGCTGGCGGAGGCACTAGGACAGCTCCACATTCCAGTAGGCGAAGTCCACGAAATGCTTCCAGCTTTCATGCGCATCGGCCCCGAAGGTGAGATGTGCGAATGGCCTCCATTTCGGGCGCTCGGGCTTGCGGACCAGCTTCATTCCGGCCTGCTCCGGCGTGCGATTTGCCTTCTTCGTGTTGCAGCGAATGCACGAGCAGACGATGTTTTCCCAGCTCATCGCGCCGCCTTTATCGCGTGGGAAAACGTGGTCGAGATTCAGGTCTTTCCGATCAAATGCCTTGCCGCAGTATTGGCAGGTATTTCTATCGCGCTCAAAGATGTTGTGGCGCGTGAACTTCACCTCTTTGCGAGGCATCCGGTCAAAAAGCACGAGCAGGATCACGCGCGGAATGCGGATGCGCCAGCGGGATGTCTGCACCATGTGCGGGTCGGGCTGGCGCTGGCTCAGATCGCGCCAGCTTTCAAAGTCGTGCGTGGTGAAACTCCCGTCGTCGGTATGCACGACTTGCGCATGGCCCTGGCACAAAAGAGAGAAAGCCCTGCGGGCGGTGCAGACGTGAATCGCCTGCCACAGCCTGTTCAAAACAAGAACATGTCGATTGAGGAGCATAGGAACCCCGTAAAGGCAGGCGGAAACTAGGTGCGGAGGACTTCGGCTGTCAATTAGAAGCTTCCTTCGTCACAGATAATTTACAACCGCGTGCGAGTCAGTGAGATTGCACAGGAATCGGCGGCGGGGTAATTAACTTCCAAGGCTTCGCATTGGCAGGCCGATTAAACGTGGGAATGTCTCCATCCGAACTACCAGATTTACAGGCTTTGCTTGGGCGTTATGAGCGCGTGCTCATTCAGTATGCTCATGGCTTTTTGAGCGATCTGGATGCTGCCCGCGACATTGTGCAGGAGACATTCATCACGTATGTGCGAGCGTTTTCCGCTGCAAATGAGTCCGGTGCGGAGCCACCGCCGACGGGTGGCCAGCATTTGGAGGGATGGCTGTTCACGGTGACTCGTTTCCGCGCTTTGGACCAAGTGCGCAGGCAGCAGCGGATTGTCCCGATGCCATTTTTGCCGGAGGGTTTTTGCCAAAGGCCGGGGCCGTCCGAAACCGCCGAATCGCGCGATGAACTCGTGTGGATGCTGAAGTTGCTCGATGAACTGCCGGAGAATCAGCGGGAAGTGATTCGGCTGAAATTTCAGGGCGATTTGACCTATGATGAGATCGCGAAAATCACCGGCTACACTTCGGGAAATGTCGGCTTTCTACTTCATCATGGGTTGAAGCGGCTTCGCGCACTTGCTGCGCAGCGTTCCACAGAAAGGAGGGTCGTGCGATGAGTCCAGACGATCCTCAATTTACCGCGTATGCACTCGATGCACTGCCGCCGTGTGAACGCAGTTGCGTGGAAGCGGAAATCTGGGCGGATTCCGAGTTGCGGGACGAGTGCGTGGAGACGGCGGCATTTGCAGAAAAGCTCAAGCGCGCACTTTCGATTGAGCTGAATGCCAGCCTTACCGAGTCGCACTGGCGCGAGATTCATGCGGAGGCCGCAGTGGTGGGTTTGCCGACTCGCATTGCGATTCCGTTCGCACCACGCAATCAATTCCCAGTCTGGGCTTTTCCGGCAGCGGCTGGGATTTTATTTGGAGCAGTCATCGCTTCGCTTGCGCTGACTTGGAGCGACAAGCCGAGCGAGATTGCGAGTGAAGGTTCATCTCCGCAGGTCGAGGAAGCCCCAGCTTTGAGCACTCCAGAAATACCGCGTTCTACAAAACCACTTGCGAGCGGACTCCCGCTAATAAGCAAATTCCCTACAAAAGAAACCGCACCTGAAACAATGGCGTCCGACCGCTCGGAAATCCTGCCCGCCGGAGTCGTAATGGGGTCTTTAATCAATCAGCCAGTTTTCAGTTCCAGACGTACGCTTCAGATTCTATCCGAAGTGCCTCCGGCCTTACCGAATCTCAACATCACTGAATCGGCAGGCATCGCCGATCGGGAAAACCAAACACTCACTTTTCCCGATCCAGTATTTGCGAACACTCCATCTCGCGAAGCTTCCTCTCTCTCTCTCGCTGCGAGCATGATGACACCAATGCCTGCGCTCTATTCCATCCCGCCGCCATCATCCGGCGCGAATGGAAATGTGCAGCCGCCCGCTTTTTCTACTCTTCCGACTCCGAGCATCACACAACAGGCCGGAACTGGCGGCAAAGGAACAAAGCCGAGCGTTTCAGAAAAGAACAACAAGACTGAAAACGCGACCAATCAGGCTGCAACTTCACCCAGCGAAATCGCGTGGCGGCGCAGCGATGAAATGCTCGTTTCCACAACAGCGAACGGCAAAGATCGCAGCGGCGTGAGCGTTGGTAGTTCCAGTTTGGACCCGATGCGGCTGGATACCGAATTGTATCCCACACTCGATTACCTCAACGTCATTTTGGAACGCGATGAGCCTGCTGAAATGCAAAGAGCCACAACTTCCACGAGTAGCACTGCGACCGCAGAACAGTTTTATTTCCGCGATTCGCCCGATGTGAAAGTGCTCGTCGTGCTCGATAACAGCGGCCTCCCACCTTCCATGACTCTCGGCAACACAAGGGTTCTCAGCATTTCGATGCCCTTCGTGGTGACACCGTAGGCCCCCGTTTTCCGAAATATATTTGTAACGATTGTCACCAAGTCGTCGCGTGCTTCATCGGCGCAGATCGGGCAGTATCGGGGTGTTATGAGCAACACATACACACCAACCAATGACATCAATCAGGAGACTGCGGAGCGACCGTGGTGGACGGTTCGCCGTCCGCTTCTCGCGACGCTGGCTGTGGCGACTCTCGTATTCGCTGCAATCATCGCTCCTACTCCACTGAGCAAGTGGATTTTTGGCGAACATCTGTTCGTCGCCATCACTCGATAGTCCCTCACATCCATGATCCCCGGATGGGCGTAGTCACTTTGGCTACGCCCGATTTTTTTGGTAAAAGTCACCGAATTACCGTGAGTCGGTGATTGATTCCCGTAGCGGGGGAAGGCACGGTGCGCGGCTCAATATGCAAGACATTCGTATCATCATCCACACCGACAAGGGCAGCATCGAAGGAACGCTTTTCGCGAGCAAAGTTCCGATGACGGCAGCCAATTTCCTCAACCTCGCAAAACGTGGTTACTACAACGGAATCAAGTTTCACCGCGTGATTCCTGATTTCATGATCCAGGGCGGCGACCCGACTGGCACAGGCTCAGGCGGCCCCGGCTACAAATTTGCGGACGAAATCGACCGCTCGCTCAAGCACACGAAGCCCGGCTTGTTTTCGATGGCAAACGCCGGCCCCGGAACAAATGGCAGCCAGTTTTTCATCACACACGTCCCCTGCCCTTGGCTCGATGGAAAACACGCCGTCTATGGCGAAGTCACGAAGGGTCAGGATGTCGTGAACTCCATCGCGCAGGGCGACAAAATCAAGACCATCGAAGTGCTCGACTCCACGGATGATCTGTTCGCCGCGCAAAAGGCGAACCTCGATAAGTGGAACAAGATTCTCGGCTAAAAAATCGCCAGTCATGCGAAAGACAAAAATCCTCTGCACCCTCGGACCAGCCACGGACTCGCCGGAGACGCTCCGCGCTTTGGTGGAAGCGGGTGTGAACATCTTTCGCATCAATATGAGCCACGCGAAGCACGAGACCGTCCGCGCTCTCGTGCCTCGCGTGCTCCAGATCGCCGAGGAAGCGGGGAAGGTCATCGCCATTCTGCTCGATACGCAGGGACCGGCGATTCGCACCGGCGATTTGAAGGAAAAACTCCAGCTCAAGCGCGGCGATATTTTTGAGTTCACCGTGCGCGGCGCAGCGGCGACGGAGACGATGAGCGTCGGCGTGAATTACGATTACCTCGTGGAAGACCTCCACGTCGGCGATCCCGTCATCGTGGATAACGGACTCATCCACATGCGAGTGCTTTCAAAAACGGACAGCGCACTTCGTTGCCAAGTCCTCACTGCGGGCGAGATGGGTTCGCGGCGGCATATCAATCTCCCCGGCATCCACGTCCGCCTTCCCGCGCTCACGGAGAAAGACATGGCCGATGTCGCGCTCGGCGCGGAACTGCGGGTGGACTTTGTCGCGCTGAGTTTCTGCCGTTTTCCGCAGGATGTGGAGCAGCTCCGCAGCGTGCTCCTTGGCCACGGCAGCAACGCCCGCATCGTGGCAAAAATTGAGGACCAGCTCGCGGTTGCAAACATCGAGAGCATCATCGAAGCCGCCGATGTCGTGATGGTCGCACGCGGCGATCTCGGCATCGAGTGCGCGATGGAGGAGCTGCCGATTATCCAGCGCAAAATCGTGAAGCGCTGCATCGCACTTGGACGGCCCGTCATCGTCGCCACGCAAATGCTGGAGAGCATGATCACCAACCCCGTCCCGACTCGCGCCGAAGTCACGGATGTGGCCAACGCTGTCTATGAGGAAGCCGACGCCATTATGCTCAGTGGTGAGACGAGCGTGGGGAAATATCCCGTCGAAGCCGTCGAAGCGCTCGTAAAAATTGCGAAGCGCATCGAGCGCAGCGGCGGCCTTGGATTTGCCGATAAAGCGCAGCTCGACAACGACCGTGAGCGTATCGCCCACGCCGCAGTCACGCTCGCCAATAATTTCCCCGACGCGAAGCTCGTCGTCTTCACAAGGCGCGGGATTCTCGCTGGATTTGTCGCCGCATTGCGCCCGCATCGCGCCGCGATCCACGCATTCACGCCGACTTGGGAGCAGTGCCGGAAAATGTCCATCCATCGCGGACTCACGCCGCACCATCTCGACTTCGCGGCCACGCCTGCGGAGACGGTCGCTGCTGCGGAAAAAGTCCTCCTTGCTGGCGGGCTGGCGAAGACCGGCGAGCATCTCATCATCGTCGCCGACATGTTCACCGGCGACAGCTTCGACGGCATCCAGCTCCGCCGCATCGGCGGGTAGTGTCGTAGTGGATTTTGTGATGCGCATCAAACTGTGACGAGGCGTCGCAGCGTTCGGTTTCATCGCGGCGGCTGAATAAATCGTTTCACTCCCCTTGCTTCGAGTTGGGGTTTCCATAAGTTGCGCTCCGTCATGCCCCAGTCACTTACCCGCCTTATTTTCGCCCTATTACTTTCCGCGCTCCAGTCGCACTCCGCAATCGTCGTGAGCGTGGATGTGAACGATGCGCTCGATAATCCTACCGACACCGCGCCCGGCTTTACTCCTTACACTCTCAGCGACGATACGCTGAATCTCGGCGGATACAGCGTGGACATCAATCCCGCCAGCGGCGCTGCGTTTGATGATGTGCATCGCACGACTCCCGTGAACGCAGGCGCACTCACGCTCGGGGCGTTGTATCGCGACTCCATTTTTGCTGCGCCAAACAACACCACAAACTTCTACCGCGTGGGCATGGATACCGTGGTCGGCGGGCTTGTTGTCGGGAAAAAATACACGCTCACCGTCTGGAGCTACGATAGCGGAAGCACCGGTGCCCGCGTGAGCGACTGGCATGCTCTCGGACTCGGCGGCCCGCAGTTTGCCGTGAACGACTTTACCTTCGACGGCAGCACGCTTCCCACAAGCGATACGGCAAACCGCTTCACCGTCACCGCATACCCGGATACGAATGGCACCATCACCCTGCGAGGCCGTCCGAGTGTCGCGAGCACTACGGCGAGCGTCTTTCTCAATGGATTCACCGTTGATGAATCCAGCGATGCCGCAATCGTGACGACTGAAGTGCTTGCCGTGGACTTCAATTCCCGCAGCGGCACCGGCGCGACGCACACCATGAGCGGCTTCAGCGAGTTTGTGCTCGATGGTGCAGCTCTCGCGAACCAATCCACAGCGACCGTCCGCACCTTTGGCAGCCGGACTTTGACAGTCACGCCCGTGGGCGGCTCGATGAACGACAGCTTGCGCGGCTCGGCTCCGAATTACTCGCCGGTCAATGCGGGCGCATTTTCCAACGGGCAGCTTCTCCGCGACTCCATCTTCGCAGTCACCGCCGCGCAAGGTCTGGATGTGCGCGTGCAGGGCCTCACGGCCAATGCTTCCTACCTCGTGGAAGTATGGTCTTTCGATTCCGGCCTCACCACTTTGCGGTCTGCGGATTGGACGGTGAACTCCGCCTTCCTGTGGGACGACTACCCGATGAATGGCGCCAATCTCCCCGAAGAAAACAACGAATATAAAATGGCGGGTGTGTTCTCCGCCAATGCAAGCGGCGAGCTGCTCGTGAGCGGGCGCGGCTCCACAGCGCAGGCAAATGTTTTCATCAATGCAATCCGCGTCTCCCTCGCCGGTGCGCCGCCGGTGGTGAATTTCAACCGTCCCATCATCAGCGAATTCATGGCCGATAATTCCAGCGGCATCACCGATGAAGACGGCGACACGAGCGACTGGATCGAAATCTGGAACACCACCAACAGCACGCTGAACCTCGCTGGCTGGCGGCTTACCGATAACGCTGCGCTCCCCTCCCAATGGACTTTCCCCGCCGGCGTCACGCTGCCATCGCAGGGCTTTCTCCGCGTGTGGGCCTCCGGGAAAAATCGCACGGCAAACCCTGCGCACCTTCATACAAATTTCGCGCTCAACAAAGCTGTGGGAAGCTATCTCGCGCTCATCAGTCCTGTCGGTACAGTCGCCACGAGTTTTACAAACATCCCCGCGCAGAATGCCAACATCAGCTACGGAGGTTTCGGCAATGTTGAGCCGCAGACCATCGGCTACTTCCCCTCGCCCACGCCTCGCTCGTTCAACTCGCCCGCGCCCGTCCCCGGTTTTGTCGCAGATACCGTCTTCAGCGTGGACCGTGGTTTTTTCACCACCTCGCAAAATGTGCTCATCACCTGCGCCACGCCCGGTGCCACCATTTACTACACGCTCGATGGCAGCGAGCCTACCACCAGCAGCGCCGTGGTTCCCGGCGGCGGGCTTGCAGTCGCGACTACCACCGTCATTCGCGCAAAGGCATTTGCTCCGCCCTTCGCGCCGAGCGACACCGACACGCAGACGTACATTTTTAATGCCCACGTCCAGAACCAGCCCGCTGCGCCTGCGGGATGGCCCACGACTTGGGGCATCAATACCGAGGTGAATAACAACGACGGCGCGGGCAACGGCACAGTCCCCGCCGACTACGAAATGGACCCGAATGTGACCGGCACCACCCTGCCCGGATTCAGCGTCGCCGATGCGCTGAACAATTTTCCGGCACTCAGCATCGTCCTCCCGATGTCCGACTTTCTGGGCGCAAACGGCATCTACCAAAACCCGCAAAGCACCGGCGATTTGTGGGAAAGAGCCTGCTCCTTCGAGTTTCTGGAGCCGGGCGGCGGCGGCATTCACACAAGCTGCGGCATCCGCATTCATGGTAACTCATCCCGCCGGCCATTCCGTATGCAGAAACATAATTTTCGCCTCGCTTTCCGCTCCAGCTACGGCGACGGAAAGCTCGACTACAAGCTCTTCGACACCACGACGGTGAAGGATTTCGACAGGCTCATCCTCCACGCATTTTTCACGGATGGTTGGGGACTCGTGAGTTGGGACACCAACCGCTACCGGCCCGAAACTTCACTCACGATGCGCGATCCATTTGTGAAAAAAACATGGGCCGATATGGGCTACGAAAGTGTGAACGGGCGCTACGTGCATGTGTACATCAACGGCCTCTACTGGGGACTGCACGAACTGGCCGAGCGCGTAGATGAGACATGGTGCGCAGACCACCTTGGCGGCGAGCCTGCTCACTGGGATGTCATCGCGCCAGACACCTCCACTGCCGTTCAGCAAAAAGGCGGCACCATCGCCGAGTGGAACAATCTCTTTGCACTCGTGAACACGCCCGACCTCACCGTGCAGGCCAACTACGACGCCGTCGCCGCGAAGCTCGATGTGGCCAACTTTGTGGACTACTACCTTCTCCACATCCACGCCGATGCGGAGGACTGGCCGCATCACAACGGCTACGCAATTCGCAACCGCGTCGCTCCCGGCGCAAAGTGGATGTTCATCCCGTGGGATCAGGAAATCGCATTCGATCCACTCGTGCAATCAGACCGGTTTTCCGTCGGCGCGACGAACACCGCAGGCAATGGCAATGCGCCGCTCACCATCGGCGTTCTCTTTCAAAAACTGCGGGTGAACTCCGAGTTCCGCCTGCTCTTTGCAGACCGCGCAAACAAGCACCTGCGCAATGGCGGCGCACTCTCCCTCGCCGTCGAGCAAGCCCGCTGGCAGAGCTTCATGACGCTACTCGACAAGCCCATCGTCGCCGAAAGCGCACGCTGGGGCGACACTGCGGATGCGACGCCGTATGGCACCGCCGTCGTCGCTGGAAACGAGACGCTCAAGCGCGAAACACACTGGCTCCCGCAGGCGCAGCTCGTCCGCGATTCCCATTTCGCCACGCTGCACAACACGGCCAATGCGAACTCCACCATCGCCGAACTCCGCTCGCAAAGTCCGCGCTTTTACCCACTCACCGAGCCGCCGAACTTCAGCCAATTCGGCGGCAACGTCGCTGCGAATTTCCCGCTCACCATCACCGCCGCTGCCGGGCAGATTTACTACACCACAAACGGCTCCGACCCGCGCACCGCCTACACCGGCGCGGCAGCGGGCACTTTATACACCGGGCCAGTCCCGCTCACCACCACGGGCGTCGTGAAGGCGCGTGCGCTCAACGGCGGCGAATGGAGCGCACTCACCGAGGCCACGTTTGTCGTCGGCACAGCGGCATCGTCATTAAATCTCACCGTCTCGGAACTGAACTACAACCCGGCGCCGGGCGACGAAGAGTTCATCGAGCTGATCAACGTCAGCAGCGGCAACATCGATCTCACCGGCGTCTATTTTGAAGGCATCACCTACACATTTGCGAATGCGACCATGCTTGTCCCCGGTGAGCGGATTTGCGTAGCGCGGGACATGGCCGCATTTGTCGCCCGCTACGGCGCAGGCCCGCGCGTCGTGGGGCCGTATGCCGGTGCGCTCGATAACACCGGCGAAGAAATCGCCGTCGTCGCCGCCAGTGGCACGGACATCATCCGCTTCACCTACAACGACAAAGCTCCTTGGCCCGCAGCCGCTGATGGCACGGGCCGCTCGCTCGTGCTTCGCAAACCCACCGTCGCCAACAATACCAACGTATTTTTGAGCACCGCCGCCAACTGGCGCAGCAGCACAGCCATTGGCGGCAACCCCGGCCAAAGCGACAGCGTCACCTTCTCCGGCTCGCCCCTCGCAGATGCAGACATTGACGGCCTCGTCGCCATGCTGGAGCACGCATTTCTCCGCAGCGACAGCATCGCCAACGACGGCGCGATGCCGCCCGCCGTCCTAGAAAACATCGTCGTGAGCGGCATCCCGCAAAACTACCTCACGCTCACCATCCCCGTGAACCCCGCCAGCGACAGCGTGACATTGACCGGCGAGTTCTCCACCAATCTCAACCAAGCATGGCAAGCCGCGACCTACATCGGCGAGACCGTGAACGGCGCACAAGTCTCACGAAAATGGCGCGCCCCAATCCCCACCGGAGCAACCCCGCAATTCCTCCGCCTCCGCGCCACATACACGCCGTAGTAGTCCAGTCACGCCGTGACTGCCCTATACGCAGGCTCTAGAGCCTGTACGGAACTTCTCAAAGGAAGCAAAAGCACGGAGCGAAAGGGAGCGCGGGCTTCTAGCCCGCAGTGTCCGGCATCCTGCCGGGCACATGCAGTAGGAAGTAGCTTCCTCATTCAACGGAGCTTCCCTGTGGATTCCGGCAGGATGCCGGAACCTGCGGGCTAGAAGCCCGCGCTCCCTTTTCCTCATCTGCTACTCACATCTCCTATCTCGGATGGAAGTTCCATACAGGCTCTAAGCACAAAGCCCCGCGAGGCTTGTCATCGGCGGATGAACTACCGACGCTTTCCTTACGTGAAAAAACTCCTTCTTTTGCCTGCGCTTATTTCCTCCGCGATTGCTGCGGATGCTCCGATTCCTGAGCGCCCCGAATACAACCGCGACATCCGCCCGATCCTCGGCGACTCGTGCTTTCGCTGCCACGGCTTTGACAAAGCCACTCGCGAGGCCGACCTGCGGCTCGATGTGCGCGAGGCTGCTGTGGAAGATCGCGACGGCATCCGCGCCATCGTCCCGAATAATCCCGCCAAAAGCGAAATGTGGCTGCGCATGATCTCCGACGACGAGGAGGAAGTGATGCCGCCGCCCAAAGCGCACCGGCAACTCAGCGCTCGCGAGAAGGCGATGATTAAAAAATGGATCGAGCAAGGCGCGGAGTATCAGCCCCATTACGCTTACATTCCGCCGACAAAACCCGCCGTTCCCAAAGTCGAGCTGGCACCGTGGAAATCCGGCAATCCCGTGGACGCCTTCATCCGCGCCAAGCAGCTTGAGCACACGCTTTCTCCCAGCAAGGAAGCAGACCGCGCGACGCTTGCCCGCCGTCTTTCCCTCGACCTCACAGGTCTTCCGCCGAAGCCGGAGGAGATAGACGCTTTTATCCGCGATGCCGCGCCGGATGCTTACGGAAAAATGGTCGAGCGCCTGCTTGCATCGCCGCACTTCGGCGAGCGGATGGCGGTGTGGTGGCTCGACCTCGTGCGCTTCGCAGACACCATCGGCTACCACTCCGACAACTCGCGCAACATCTGGCCGTATCGCGATTACGTGATCCGCGCCTTTAATGAAAACAAACGCTTCGACCGATTCACCGTCGAGCAAATCGCGGGCGATTTACTGCCCGATGCGAATTTGGAAACGCGCGTGGCCAGCGCCTACAACCGCCTCATTCTCTCCACCGAAGAAGGCGGCGCGCAGCCAAAGCAATACGAGGCAAAACACGTTGTGGACCGTGTGAAAAGCATCGGCACCACCTGGCTGGCGCAGACGTTCATGTGCTCGGAATGCCACGACCACAAATTCGATCCCGTCACCGCAAAAGACTTCTACGCACTCGGCGCATTCTTTGCGGACATCGAGGAATCCTCCGTGGGCAAACGCGAGACTGGCATGATTGTCGCGCCGCCCGAGCAACTCGCGAAACTCACCGAAACCGAGCAACGCCTCGCCGCACTTCGCGCCGAACTCGCAGCACCAAACGCGCAGCTCGATGAAAAGCAGGCGCAGTGGGAAAAGAACTACGGCAAAGTCCCGGACGACGTGCTCAAGGTATTAAAACTCGCGCCCAGCGACCGCACTGCCGGCCACGTCAAAAAAATCGCCACGCATTTCCGCTCCATCGCGCCGGAGCTTGCCGACCTGCGGAAAAAAATCGCCGATTTGGACAAAGAGCGCGACCAGCTCGACAAATCGTATCCCCGCGTTTTGGTGAGCAACAACAAAGCAAAACGCACCGTCCGCATCCTCCCTCGCGGCGACTGGCAGAACGAAAGCGGCGAAGTCGTCCTCCCTGCGACGCCCGCATTTCTCCCCGCCTTCATGGAAAGCACGCCGGAGAAACGCCTCACGCGCCTCGACCTCGCAAACTGGCTCATCAAGCGCGAAAACCCGCTCACCGCCCGCGTTTTTATGAACCGCCTTTGGAAGCAATTCTACGGCGCGGGCCTCAGCCGCACGCTCGAAGACATCGGCACACAATCTGAGCTGCCCGCAAACCCGCAGCTCCTCGACTGGCTCGCCGTCGAATTCGTGGATCGCGGATGGGACGTGAAGGCAATGGTGCGCCTGCTCGTGACGAGCGACGCCTACCGCCAGTCCTCCATCGCCGCGAAAGAAATCATCACCCGCGACCCGCTCAACCGCGACCTCACGCGGCAGACTCGCTGGCGGCTCGACGCCGAGTTCATCCGCGACAACGCCCTCACCATCTCCGGCCTCCTCGTGGATAAAATCGGCGGCCCCAGCGTGAAGCCCTACCAACCTGCGGGATATTGGGAAAACCTCAACTTCCCCACCCGCGAATGGGCGCACGACACCAACGAAAACCAATGGCGGCGCGGCCTCTACGTCTGGTGGCAGCGCAGCTACGTCCATCCCGCCATGCTCGCGTTCGACGCCCCGACCCGCGAAGAATGCAGCGCCGACCGCGTCCGCTCCAACATCCCCCAGCAAGCACTCGTGCTCCTCAACGATCCGCAATTCGTCGAATCCGCCCGCACACTCGCAGCCCGCATGATCAAAGAAGGCGGCCCCACCGCTGAATCGCGCATCGCATGGGCATGGAAACTCGCCACCAGCCGCACCGCATCCGCCGACGAGATCAAAATCCTCACCGAGCTGCTCGCAAAGCATCAGCAAGAGTTCGCAAACTCCAAAACCCTCGACGCCTTCCTCACCATCGGCCTCAAGCCCGTCGAAAAAACCCCGACCAAAGCCGAACTAGCCGCCTACACCTCCGTAGCCCGCGCCATCCTGAATCTCTACGAAACCGTCTCCCGCCCGTGAGCGCAAAGCGCCGTGGAGTGCTGTGACTTGTCACAGCCGTAGCTTGCGGGACTTGTCACGCAAAGAGGTGTGGCAAACACAGAGGCTTGCCGAACGAGGCTCCGCGCGACAAGTCGCTTGAGAGACGGCGGCGACAAGTCGCACGCACTCCACGGCTTCGCCCCTCACACCCCCGCGAGGCCGGGGGCGATGTTGGTGCTCTGGCCTTCCACGCCTTCGGGGAGCCAAAGGCCGCCGAGTGAGAGACTGCCGCATTCGTGGAAATAGACGGGCATCACGCCGCAATTCGGGACGGTGTAGCCGTGGATGAATTGGTAGAAGCGGCGCATGGCCACGCTGTCTATTTCCGACGGACGCGAGAGCAAGAGCCACGCAACGGCGCTCATGAACTGGCCGTGGCTGAAGACAAAAATGCTGCGCTCTTTCCGCTGCGAAAGCGCAACGAGGGACTGCCGCACACGCTCGATAAAATGCACGAATGATTCCGCATCCGGCGCGGCGTAATCGGGATCGCTGCGCTCCCAATACTCGATGGACATCGCCCTGCGCTCGTCCTGCGTGGTGCCCGCACATTTCGCGGGATCGAGATACTGGACTTCCTGCACCGGCCATTCTTCGAGCGGGACATCGGCGAAGCGCTGGATGGCAGGCTGCGCTGTCTGTGCGGCGCGGATGTAGGGCGAGTGGATGATCAGCTGCGGGCTGTGTGGGAGCGCTTTCGCGATTTGCGCGGCTTGGCGAAATCCCATTTGCGTGAGCGGGTAGCTGGATGCCTCGGTGGTGCGTGCGCCCGCGTTTGCGACGCTTTCGCCGTGGCGGATAAACCAAACTTCGCGGGGCTTTGATGCGCTCATTTCGTCGGTTTGGAGTCTTCCAGTTTTTCAAAACGCCCGGCGAGCACGCCGACTAAAACTCCCATCGCAGCAAGCCCGCCGCCGAGCAGCCAGCGTGCGAAAAGCAGCTTGCCGTAGCTCGATGCGGGATCATCGCGGCGGTGCTCGATCTCCGTGTTGCCGCTCATCGGGGCGACGCTCCCCGTCCTCATCGCCTGCACTGCCGTGGCAAAATAGAACAGCGCGGCGGCGTAGCAAAACATCGCGTAGAGTCTCACGAGGCGCGTGCTGTATTTAGATCAAGCCGAGCTTCATTTTCCCCGCTTCGGAAATCATCGTCTGGCTCCACGGTGGGTCCCACACGAGGTCCACGCTGGCATCACCGACGCCGGGGACGGAGAGGATTTTGCTGCGCGCTTCTGCGGCGATGGTCGGCCCCATTCCGCAGCCGGGCGCGGTGAGCGTCATCTTTACCTGCACGGTCGCGGGTTTGGTTTCGGGCTGGTCAATCACGCAATCATAGACGAGGCCGAGGTCCACGATGTTGACGGGGATTTCCGGGTCGTAGCAGGTCTTCAATTGGTCCCAGAGCGCCTTTTCATCCACCTTCGGAGCGGGGCCTTCGGGCGCGGCGGTCGTATTTTTTAGCGAAGCTTCGAGGCCGAGGGCGTCGGCATTTTCATCGGTGATTCGGGCAAGCCCGCCATAGCCTTCGAGCAGCGCGACCGTGTAGCTGCCGCCGAGTGCCTGCGTGATTTGCACACGCGCTCCAGCCGGGACGGTGATGAGTTCTCCGCTCGGGATGCGGATGGCCTCGCAATCGCGGGTGAGTATTTTTTCAGTATTTTCCATGCGCTACTTATCCGGTGAATCCAGCGGCGCGTCCAGCAAAGGAACCAAGTGCCGCCGGTAAATCGCGGGCCATGAAAATTGCGCGAGCGCTATCTGCCGGTCGCAAATGTGTGGATTCGCCGCGAGCCACGGCGCGAGGCGGGCGGCAATCGCGGATGGTTCCTCATCCAGCGAAATGGGGAAACTCATGTCGCCCGCGATTTCATCCAGCGGCTCGATGCGGGAATACACTGCGGGGAGACGATGCAGCCGCGCCTCGATCAACGGCAGACCGAAGCCTTCCTGCCTGCTCGGAAACATGAGGACATCGGCGATTCGGTAAAGCGCGGCGAGTTCCGCATCGCCCACGGCGAAATGATCCGACGCAAAAATCACGGAGTCGCTGGCGAGTTCGCGCAGCTTTTGCGAATACGACGCGGAGCTAGGATTATGCGGGTCTTCCGCGCCGGTGATGATCAATTTCGCGTCGCCCAGCGCTTTCACGATGCCGAAGCCAAGCTCGACGTTCTTGCGACGCAGCAGCCGCGTGGGATGGAGGAAAGCGAGGCGTCCATCCAGCAGTCCGTGGCGCTCTGCAAAGACGCGGACATTTTCCGGCAGACCGAGGACGCGCGAAGGGTCCACGCCGTTCGGGATGACGCGGCATTTTTCCACGCCGAGATGCTCACGCAATTCACGCCGCCGCAGCTCGGAGACAGCGACCCATTCCACGCGGGATGCCGCTTCGCGGGGATTGGAAAACCGCGAAGGGACTCGCGGGCTACTTTGTGCTGCTTCGCGCAGCATTGGAGGGACTGGCGCGAGGTCGGGATTCGCAGCCGCGACATCGTGCGTCCAAGCGACGACTCGCGTGCGAGATGCGCGGTTTGCGAAGTCGCGCAACGTGGCGGTCAGCGGCAGATCAAACGGCATCGTGAGCACATTATGCACAAACACGATGTCCTGCTCCGCGAGCAAGGCCGCCGCATTTTCCGCGAGCGGCACAATGCGCACGCCATCGCTGGCGATCCCACCGCGCTGGCAGAAGACCGTGACCTCGTGCCCGCTGCGGGCGAACAGCCGCGCGTGCTCATCCATCACGCGCTCGACGCCGCCAATCACCGGCGATGCGGCGTAGTGAACCAGCGCGATTTTCATGGCTCAGGCGCTCTTTTTAATTTTGCCGCCCCACGAAAGAATCCGCGCTTTTCCGCCAGCGGATTCCGCTTCTTTGATCTGGCCGTTTTTCACGTAGCAAATGCTGAGTGTGCTCCACGAAAGCTGATCGTCGGGGCGCAGCTCGGTGTTCTTGATCGCCGCCTCGATTGCCTCCGCGTGCCGCCCGGTTTTCATCAGTGCCATCGCAAGCGCGTGCCAGCCGTCGGCAAACGCTGGATCGAATTCCGTGCAACGACGGTATTTGTCCACCGCAGCGTCGAGTTCGCCGAGCGCGAGATCGCCGTTTGCGTCGTCAAACAGCGCCTCAATCTCCGGGTTCATATTTGCCCTCGGCTACGAGGCGTTCGGATTTTCAGACTTGGAAAGACCGAGGCCAGCCGCGTCGCGACGCTCCTTCAGCCACTCGCGGAAAACCGAGTAAGCGCGGAACTGTTCCAGCGACATCGTCGCCATCGCTTTCTGGTCTTCAAAACTCTTTTCATCCACCACGGGACGCTGGTCGAGATGCACAATAATTCCACCCGGACCGCCCGGCGTGAACTCGCTCACATCGCCCGGCGCGAGCTTCGCAGCAATCGCTGGAACTTGGCGGTTTGAGACGCCCGGCGGACGCTTCTCCTGCGAATACGCGGGATACGCCTCGGCCTTCACGCCAGCGGCCACGCACGCTTCGCTGAATGACTTGCCGGCTTTTTTTGCCTCCACGATTTTCTTCTGCACGTCGGCTGCTTTTGCGCGCATCGCTTCGTCTGCTTTCTCGCCTAGAATAATGCTGGAGAGATTCATTTTAGAGTCTTCAAAAGTCATCGGCTTTGGCTCGGTGATTCCGCCTTCAGGCAGCATCAAGACGTAGGCTGCTTTTTTCCCGATGATGTGCTGGGTGACGGGGCTTTCTTTTTTCAGCGCGAAGACTGCATCGCCAATTTTCTCGGCGACCTCGTTATCTTTTCCTTCGAGCGAATCCGGCACTTGGATTTTCGCAAATGCCTCGGTTTCGCCGGTGGCGAAAAGATACTGCGCCTTGTTCTTTTCAGCGTCCGCAGTCTGCGTGGCTACGAGCGCATCGAACTTGCCGCCTTTTTTGATCGCTTGCGAAAAATCGTAGGCCGCATTCACGGCGATCTGGAGTTGCTTCACGCGCTCGGATTCGGTCGGCGGTTTCGCGGGGTCCGCTGGCGGCGGGACGCGGAACATTGCAAACTTCACCTTGCGCAGCTCGTCGGTCTTCAGTTGGTCCTTCTGTTCCTCGAAGCGTTTTTTAACATCCTCAACCGGCACCACGATCCCGGCTTGGAAGTCGCTCTTCCGAAACTCCACATAACTCGCCTCGGTGATTTGATTGCGGTCCATCAGCTCCGCACGGACTTCGGCAGGAGTGACGGCGACGGAGGATTTGAGCAGCTCCTGCAATTTCCGCATCCGAATCGAGCCACGTAGAAACGTATCTATGTTGTCCTTGCTGAATCCGTTTGGCTGAAGAACGCGCTCCACAAAACGGTCGAGCGATGTGACATCAAACGAACCCGTGGGACGGCCATCCGGCGAGTAACCCTGAAACGCTGGAATCTTCTCAAGTTCATCGGCGATTTCTTTTTCCGTCGCGGAAATCCCCATCGCATCCGCCTCGTGCTCGAAGACGACGGAGTTGATAAAAGTGAAATCGGTTTCGTCGCTATTCATGCGGTTATTTGTGGAGAGCGACTCGTAGTAGCCCGATCCCATCGCGCCATAGACTTTCAGCCGGTTGATGATGCGATCCTGTTCTTCGGTGGTGATTTTTTTCCCGTAAATCTCGAACGCGACGCGCCCGCCTTTTGTCTCCATCGTGCCTTGCGGCCCCATGAATACTGCAAATGAAACGATGACCAGCACAGCGATGACGATCATCAACGGCTGGCTCCAACGGCGAAGGGTGTTAATCATGACTTTATTGTTAAAAATTGAATTCCTGTTGCGTTTGAAGAAAACGCTCCATAGCGTGACGAGCGTTCAAACAAACGAAATCGAACTTGTGAAACTACGTTCCATGTCACCCGCCCGGCAACTTCTTTCTCCAATTATCGGCCTCCTCGCGATGGCCACCATTGGCTTTGCACAACAAGCGCCCACCGGCACCGATTATGTGCGATTTAAGCCCGTGACTCCGACTGCGCAGCCGCGCGTGCTGCAGGGCGTTTTGATCACCAACGTCTCCGGCGGCAAGGCCACTATCAAAGACGCTGCTGGTGAAATCGGATACTCGCTCGACAGTATTGACGAAGTCCGCAAAGCGGTTCCGCAAGAATGGACTTTGGCTTCGCGGGCTATCGAAGCTGGCGACTTGGACCGGGCAATCCCCATCGTTCGCGGCGTCGCGGAGAGGTTTCGTGGGCTTCCCGTTTCGTGGGCGCAGGACGCCAGCGCGACGCTGGGAAGTCTGCTGATTACCGCCGGGAAACTTTCCGATGGAGAAAGTGCGCTCACTGCATTTGCGCAGGCATATCCGAGTGCGGGAGGCGCAGCAGTGAATGTCGGCAAGGCGCGACTGGCCGCTGCAAAAAAGCAGTTCTCGGAAGCCAAGGGACTCGCAACTCCCATCGTCGAAGGCGCGATGAGTAAAAAAGTCGTCTCCCGCGCTGAGAGCCAGCTTTTTGGTCAGGCGTTCTTCGTTCTCGGCCAAGTCTTCGAGGGAGAAAACAAGCAGCCGGAGGCAATGGAGGCATATTGCAAAACCGTCGCTCTTTTCTACCAAGACCGTGCGACCGTCGCTGCCGCGCAGCAAAGAATTGATGATTTAAGAAAGAAAGGCGTTGCCGTCCCTTAAACGTCTAACTATCACCCCGCCGAACTTTTTTTCACCCACTCACCAAACACCACTCTCAAACAGAACTATGATTAAGAACAACACACGCCGTTTTCTTCCCGCCGTCCTCGCCATCGCTGCGCTTATCCTCTCCACGGGCAACGCCATTGCTCAAGGCTCCAAAGACCAAAGTGTTTTTGAGCTGATCTGGCACGGCGGCCCGATGATTATTTTCATCTGGCTGTGCATCCTTGCTACTTCGATCATCATGGTGACGCTGATCATTCAGAACGCTATCGGCTTCAAGAAGGACAAACTCGCACCACCGCCGCTCGTGGATAGCCTCCGTCAGCTTCTCAATTCGGGCAACTATCAGGAAGCTTGGGAAACCTGCAACGCGAACAGAAACTACCTAGCAAACGTCTTGAAAGCCGGCCTCTCGCGCATTGGTCGCGGCAAAGAAGCCGTCGAAGGCGGTATCGCCGAGCACGGTCTTCGCGAAGCCACCTTGCTCCGCACTCGCAACAGCTACCTCTCGGTGATCGGCGTTGTCAGCCCGATGATTGGACTGCTCGGAACCGTCATCGGAATGATGGGAGCGTTCGCAGTTCTCGGCCAATCGGGAACCAGCGACCCGAAGATGCTTTCCAACAAAATCTCCGAGGTGCTTCTCGCCACGGCTGCCGGTCTGTTCATCGCGATTCCTGCTTTCGTCGCCTACTACATCTTCCGCAACGTATCGCAGGCATCCATCGTCCACTCCGACGACTTGGTGAACCAGTTGCTCATTGATGTGCCATACGATGAACTCGCTGGAATGCACGTTGGCGATAATTTCGGCGGCGCACCGATGGCTCGCCAAATGGGAGCAGTGCAAGCTGCCGCAGACGCAAGCTGCCCGGTCTGCGCTGGCGTAGTCGCTGTCGGCTCGAATCCCTGCCCACACTGCGGCTCCGTCCTGAGCTGGTAATTTACCGTCCCTTTTTAATCCTCAGAAAATATGGCACACCAAACAAGAGCACAAAAAGCGAGGGCGGCGACTCGCATGGTGCCCGATGAAGAACCGGAGTTTCAGATCGCTCCGATGATCGACATCCTGCTGGTGCTGCTCATTTTCTTCATGTCCATTGCCACGGAGCAGGTGCTTCAGGTGAACAAGGATGTGGTGCTTCCCGCGGCACTCGATGGACAGGATGTCTCCGTTCAGGGAGATTCCCAAATCATTGTCAACATCACTTGGAACGAAATCGGCCAGTCTGGAAATATCATCGTGGACGAGAAAGCAATTGATGCTGCCGCCCTCACCGCACGCATTAAGACGATGGCAAAAAACGACAATTTCCGCGTCGTTATCCGGGCGGATAAAAGCGCCCGCTACGCCTACGTGAAAGAAGTCATGCGGGCCGTCGGGGGGGCCGAAGTCGGCAAAATCACTTTTAGCGTCGTCGATAAAGAACTCGAACGACCAGCAAGATAAACCCACCAAACACTAGAAAGGACACACGCTTATGGCCGGAGGAGGAGGAGGAGAAGAAGGAGAATTTGGATTTCAAATCGCACCCATGGTGGATGTGGTTTTCGTCCTGATGCTATTTTTTATGGCAATCACCGGGGATAAAGTCACCGAAAAGGAACTGCGCATCGCACTTCCTAGCGGGCAGGCAGCCACCGATGGGCAAGTCAAGACGCCCATCATCGTGGATATTCTTTCGGACGGGACGGTGTTTGTGAACAACGTCCAGATGGGTTCCGGCGCGAGCGACCGGCAACTACTGCAACTGCGCGAGCTGCTCACGCGCTCGCTAGAAGCATCCCCCGAAGACCCAGTGATTATTCGTCCTGCTCCTGATGCAAAACAGGAGCGCGTAGTGGACGTGCTCAACGCATGTTCCGCCACGAAAGTGGTCAAAAATCTCAGCTTTAGTTAGCGACTCTCGTGCACTGCGGAGTGCTCGAGTTTTTAGCTCAAGTCTCAGGTTTCCGGCCCCGCCCGCGACAAGCAGCGGGGGACCGGAAACGTGAAACCTGAACCCTGAAAAAACCTATGAACACATCCGCAACCAACGAAGACGGCGAACACGGATTCCAAATCGCGCCGATGGTGGACATTGTCTTTGTCCTCCTGCTCTTCTTCATGACCTACAAAACCGTGCGCGAGCTGCACGTCGAAGCCACGCCATCCGGCCATCCCACCGCAGAAATTGTAAATCCGATTTCTCACACCATCGTGATCGACATTTTGGACAATGACGAAGTGCGTCTCAACGGAGGGACTGTTGCGGCGGGGAATGATCATCGTTTTGAGGAACTGAAAAAATTGCTGAATGAAATTCGCACGGCGTCAGGCAAAGACGAATCCTTCCTCATCCGCGCTCAAGATTCCACGAGGCACGAGCGCTTCGTGCGCGTGCTTGCCGTGCTCAACAAAGCAGGATTCAAAAAAGTGAGCTTCGCGTAAGCGGGGCGCAGAGAGATTTATCCACACGCCGGTTGCTACTCACTTTTCCACGGCTATCGTGGGCGTGTGAAATATACTGCGCTTCTTGCTCTTACGTCGTCCGCTTTTGCGGGTGCTCCACTAAAAACTATCCAACTCGCTGAGGAGGCTCCGCTTCAGACCTACATCCGGGGCGAGGCTTCCTACAGTGCGAAGGCGGATTATGAGGGAAAGCTGGATGCTTTTGGGAGCCGTGGAAATGGCTCGGTGTGGTCCGGGCGGCTCCAACTCGGAATCGTAAAACCGATGCCGGGAATCTCTCTGCTCCCAAATTCTGGCGGGGCATGGCAACTCCGGCTGGGGCTGGATCACGAGCGGTATGAGTTCGACCACAACAGCGCTTTTCCCCTGCCCTCGCGCCTCCAGCGAATCGCCGGGGTCGTCGCGCTGGAATATCGCGTGGGCAAGCAAATCGGATTGCTGATCGAAGCGAGGCCGGGTGTGCATTTTGAAAACGACATCAGTTCAAATGCGTGGACTTGTCCGGTGCTGTTTGGAATCGGCATTCCGATCACCGACCGCTTTGTGCTCGCACTTGCCGGGCGCTTTGATCCGCTGGCGGAGATGCAGATCATCGGCGGGCCGGGGTTCATTTGGAAAATCAGCGACAGCCTTACGCTCTCCGCAGTGCCGCCAGAGCCACGTCTCACTTGGACTGCCAGCGAGAATCTCGCTATCTGGCTGGGCGGCGAATGGGACGGCGGATCGTATCGCACCGACAAACGAACGGATAACGCGAAACTGAGCGAAGCCGTCGTGAGCTACAAAGATTTCCGCGCAGGAATCGGCGCAAGCTGGCGGAGCGGGGCGTGGACGGTGGAAGCGGGCGGCGGCCTGAGTCTTGAGCGCGAGTGGGATTACCATCGCGCAGACCGCCGTTTCTCCACGGATGAACCGGCTCCTTACTTCAAGCTCGCAGCCCGCGCTTCATGGTAAAGTATGTCGAAGCATTTTGTAGAAATCGAAACGGTGTACGAAGGCAGTCTGCGCTGCCGTGCGACTCACGGGCCGAGTGGCACGACGCTCATCACCGACCCGCCGGTGGACAATCAAGGCAAAGGCGAGAGCTTCTCGCCGACGGACCTCGTGGCGACTGCGCTGGGGTCGTGCATGGCTACGATCATGGGGATTTATGCGGAGCGTCACGCCATCGATCTTCGCGGAATGAGCGTTCGCGTTCGCAAAGAAATGATCGCCGCGCCGGTGCGTCGTATCGGGAAGCTGGCAGTGGAAATCCGCGTGCCCATTTCCAAAGAGCATCAGCACCGCGAAGCGCTGGAGCGTGCGGCGATGAGTTGCCCCGTGCATCAAAGCGTGCATCCCGACATCGAGATGCCGGTGGAGTTTTTCTGGGAAGGCTGAGTTTTTTTCCGCAGCGCCGCGAATCATCGTTGCCGTGCGTGGCGTGCTCCGTAGAGTGCGCGGCTCTCATGGCATTTGATACCGCATCCGTTGACACCTCTGCATTGAAGGCCCGCGTGGCCGAGATGCGGAGGTTCCTTTGACTTACCAAAACTCCAGGGTCGCCTGAACGAGCTTGAGGGCCTGATGGCCGAGGGAGACTTCTGGAACAACCAGGAACGCGCCCAATCGCAAGTCGAGGAAGTCGCCTCGCTTCGCAAGAAAGTGCATCCATTGATCGCGCTGGAAAAGCGGCTCGAAGACCTCGATGTGCTCATCGAATTTGCAAAAGAAGACCCCGCCTCGCTTGTGGACCTTGAGAAAGAGCACGCCGCTTTTTTGAAAGCGATGGATGCTTTTGAAATCCAGCAATTCCTCAACGGCGCAAACGACCGCTGTAACGCCTTCCTCACCATCAACAGCGGCGCAGGCGGCACCGAATCGCAGGACTGGGCCGATATGCTCATGCGCATGTATGTGCGCTGGGCGGAGCGCAACGAATACAAAGTCTCCACGGTGGACATCCAGCTCGGCGAAGGCGCGGGCATTAAAAGCGCCACGTTGCGCATCGAGGGCGAACACGCATTCGGCTACCTCGCCTGCGAGCGCGGCGTGCATCGGCTCGTGCGCATCAGCCCGTTCGATGCGAACAAGCGCCGCCACACATCATTCGCCAGCATTGATGCCGTGCCGGAGTTGAAGGAAGACGCGCCGATCACGATCAACCCCGTGGACATCAATGTGGACACCTACCGCGCTGGCGGAAAAGGCGGGCAAAACGTCAACAAAGTGGAAACCGCCGTCCGCATCACCCACATCCCGACGGGCCTCGTCGCTGCCTGCCAGGTCGAGCGCAGCCAGGCGCAAAACAAAGCCACCGCGATGAAAATGCTCACCGCAAAACTCTACCAAATGGAGCAGGATAAAAAACGCGCCGACCTCGATGCAGCCTACGGCGCGAAGCTCGACATCAGCTTTGGCAGCCAGATTCGCAGCTACGTTTTCCAGCCTTACCAAAAAGTCCTCGACCTCCGCACCGGCGTCGCGTCGAGCGACATTCAGGGGATTATGGACGGCGACATTTTCCCATTCATCGAAGGCAAACTGCGCGGCCTAATCCGGCAAAAAGGCGCGACTGACGAGGAGGAATAAAGTGCGCTTTACCCGCTCGGTTGCGGGGCGGAAGTGCAGGAGCATTCTCGCCTATCGGTCTGCGTTTTTGTTTTCCACCGCGAGCAATACGATTCACAAATCGCAGTGAGATTTATGGCGAATTTTATTCACGACGACTTCCTTCTTCAGACTCCCACCGCTCGCAGGCTGTATCACGAATATGCAGCGCCGGAGCCGATTCTGGATTATCACTGCCACCTTCCGCCCAAGGACCTCGCTGAGAACCGGCGCTTCGCAAACCTCTTTGAAATCTGGCTGGAGGGCGACCACTACAAATGGCGGGCGATGCGCTGGAATGGTGTGCCGGAGCGGCTCATCACCGGCGACGCTACGCCGCGCGAGAAGTTCCAGGCATGGGCGGAGACGGTGCCACACACGGTGCGCAACCCGCTTTATCATTGGACGCATCTGGAACTCAGCCGCTACTTCGGCATCACCGAATTGCTCAACGGCGAATCCGCGCAACGCATCTGGGACCAAGCAAACGAGCAGCTTGCCGGGCTGACGGCGCACCGCATTCTCGAAAAATTCCGCGTGACGCATGTGGGAACTACGGATGATCCCGCCGACGATCTCGCTCATCACATCGCGCTCGCTGGTTTGGGCATTCCCACAAAAGTGATGCCCACTTTCCGCCCGGATAAATCGCTCGCAGTCCATCAGCCGGGCACTTTCAACGCATGGGTCGCGAAGCTCGCTGAAGTGGAAGGGCGCGAATTTCGGAAGCTCGACATGCTCCTCGATGCGATTCGCCGCCGCCGCGATTTCTTCCACGAAAATGGATGCCGACTTTCCGATCACGGTCCCGAAATGATCTACTCCGAGCCGTGCTCGCATCGCGAGGCAGACTCTATTTTTTCAGCGGTGCAATTTGGCCGTGCAGCCTCGCCGCAAGAGCGTGCTGGATGGTCCGCATTCATGATGGATTTTCTCGGTCGTCTGTACGCAGAAAGCGGCTGGACGATGCAGCTCCACATCGGTGCTCTGCGCAACAACAACACGCGCCTGCTGCGCACCATCGGGCCGGACACGGGCTTCGACTCCATCGGCGATCTGAATCTCGCAAACGGCATCTCCGCTTTCCTCGACCGACTCGACACGGACAACGCGTTGCCGAGCACCATCCTCTACAATCTCAACCCCGCCGATAACTACGTCTTCGCGACGATGGCGGGCAATTTTCAGGACGGCACGATCCCCGGAAAAGTGCAGTTCGGAAGCGGCTGGTGGTTCCTCGATCAAAAAGAAGGCATGGAGTGGCAGATGAACGCGCTCTCGAATCTCGGCCTGCTTTCGCGCTTCATCGGGATGATCACCGACTCGCGCTCATTCATGTCGTATCCGCGTCACGAATACTTCCGCCGCGTGCTCTGCAACCTCATCGGGCGCGATGTGGAAAACGGCGAAATCCCCGCCGACGATTCGCTCGTTGGCCCGATGATCCGCAACATCTGCCACGCAAACGCGAAGAGTTATTTGAAGCTGTAAGCGCAGCAAAATCAGTTCGCGTAAAGGAGCGGCGAATTTATTCGCCGACCTTCGACTCCGCGCAGCGCATAATAATTTGAGGTGGCACGCTGGAGGGATTTCCGCTTCGCGTTTTGGATGTCGGCGAATGAATTCGCCGCTCCTTTACGCTTCCCGTGCTTCGCCTCACTTTACCGCTTCGCCGTCTTCTTTTTCTCAATCACCGCGTAGGCGTTGTGATTGTGGATGCTCTCGAAATTCTCCGCCTCCACACGATACCAAGTGATTTCCGGCTGCGCGTTCGATGCGGCGGCAATGTTGCGCACGAGGTCTTCGACAAAGACGGGGTTATCGTAAGCACGCTCCGTCACCGCCTTTTCATCCGGGCGCTTGAGCAGGCTGTATAGCTCGCTGCTCGCACTGCGCTCCACGAGGGCGATGAGGTCTTCCACCCACACCGGTTTTTTGAAGCGCACGCTATACGTCACCGCGCCGCGCTGATTGTGTGCGCCCCGCTCGGAGATGGCTTTGCTACAAGGGCACAGCGTCGTCACCGGCACAATCACCGTGACTACAAAATCCAGCTTCCGCCCATTCGCCTCGGCGTCAAAACGCACCGTGTAATCCATCATCCCCGGTGCACCAGTCACCGGAGCTTTCTTCTCGATAAAGTAGGGGAATTCAAACGTGACGTGTGCGCTTTTCGAGTCCAGCCGTTCGCGCAGTGCGTGGAGGATTTTCGGCACGCTATCCACATGAATCTCCGGGCCGGCGGCATTCAGCACTTCCACAAAACGGCTCATGTGTGTGCCTTTGAAACGCGACGGCAAATCCACCGTGAGCGTCACGCTCGCGACCGTGTGCTGAAGCCGCCGCGCCTTGTCCCGCACCTGCATCGGATAACGCAGCGCACGCACGCCCACGCGGTCAATCGCGATGCCGCGCCGGTCCTTTTGATTCTGTGTATCCTGCAAATGATGAAGTGGCTCCATGCCCTCATTTTTCAGCAAACACGCGGCGCTTCAACCAAGGAATCCATTTGCACTGCTGCGCCGTTTTTACCTCCGCGAGCTTGCCGTCTGCGCGTTTGCTCCGTAATTGCCAATCTATGAGCACGACTCGCCACATCGGAATCATCGCCAACGACAGCAAGCCCGGCGCGCGCGAACTCGTCCTCGGCCTCATGCAGGCGTTGTCCCGTCATGACGTGCAAATTCACATTGATCACCGCGCGGGACGGCTCATCGGCGCGGATTCCACGCTCACCGAGCCGGAGCTTGCGGAAGTCTGCGAACTGCTCGTCGTGCTCGGCGGCGATGGCACGATTCTCCAAGTGCTGCACGCGATGGGCGAAAAAATGCGCCCGCTTTTCGGAATCAACCTCGGCACCCTCGGCTTCCTCACCACCGTCTCTGCCGCCGAATTTCCAAGCGCTGCCACCGCGATTGTGGAGGGCAACTTTACTCTCAGCGAACGCACGCTCATCAATGTGGAAATCATCCGCGACCACGCCGTCATCAGCTCGCGATTCGCGCTCAACGATGCCGTCGTCAGCCGCGGTGAACTCTCCCGGCTCATCCGCCTCGACGTAAAAATCGCCGACTCCGCCGTGACCGAATACAACGCCGACGGCCTCATCGTCGCCACGCCCACCGGCAGCACCGCCTACAGCCTCAGCGCAGGCGGCCCCATCCTTTCGCCAGACAGCGGCGTCTTCGTCGTGAACCCCATCTGCCCCCACGTCCTCACGAACCGCGCCCTCATCGTCAGCGACAACAGCCCCATCCTCATCACCCCCGCCGAAAGCCGCGCTGCCATCTACCTCACCCTCGACGGCCAAACCGCCCAGCCCATCCTCGCCAGTGACACCATCCGAATCACCAAAGCCCCACACCGTCTCCCCCTCGCCATGCTCCCCGGAATGTCCTTCTTCGAGGTGCTCCGGCAAAAGCTCAAATGGAGCGGCGCAGCGGTGTAGCATAGAGGACTGACGCGGGGTCGTCCTTTTGGCAGCTATGAGGAAAAGGGGTCTGATTATAGGTGAGTGATGACGCACCGGCTGCCGCGTGGCACGGACGTCTCGTCCGTGTCGGTGTCCCGGACGCCCTCGTCTGGCACAAAATCACCGGCGCAGCCGCACGAATCAGAAATGTGCCTTCGGCGTTTTGCGGTGCCGGACGGGGCGTCCGGGACACACTTCACGGGCAGGGCGCCCGTGCCACATTGAGATGCCACGCCACCAAACAGCATCACCCGCCGTTATTCACACCCGATGAAAAAATTTTTACGATACTCATCCCCCACCAAAAACAAAAAACGGGAGCAAACCTGAGTCTGCTCCCGTTTGGATGAATTGATTTGTTTGCGAGTGGCTTAGAGTTCCACGTCCACGCCCATCTGGCGGCAGGTGCCGGCGATGATGCGCATCGCGGCTTCTTCCGTGCGGGCGTTGAGGTCGGGCATCTTGGCCTTCGCGATTTCGGCGAGCTGCTTTTTGGTGATCTTGCCGACTTTGATTTTGTTGGGTTCTTTGCTTCCGCTTGCGATCTTTAGTGCCTTTTTGATCATCGCCGACGACGGTGGCTGTTTGGTGATGAAGGTAAAGCTCTTGTCTTTGAAGACGGTGATGACGACGGGCAGGATGTCTCCGGCCTGTTTAGCAGTACGTGCATTGAATTCTTTGCAGAACGCCATGATGTTGACGCCTTGTTGACCGAGCGCCGGTCCGACCGGCGGTGCGGGGTTTGCTTGTCCAGCAGGAATCTGGAGTTTGATGGAACCTACGATTTCTTTAGCCATGAGTTTTTAAGAGTTTGTTTGTTTTCTTGGGAGCGGAAAGGCACCGCGCCCGGTTGTTGTTTTGTGCGTAAATTAGGTGAATCAGACGTTGCGCTCGACTTGCCAGTATTCGAGGTCCACAGGCGTTTCGCGCCCGAAGATGCTGACGCTGACGCGGAGTTTGCCGCGTTCGGGGTCGATTTCTTCGACCACGCCGGTCTGGCTTTGGAAAGGGCCGTCGGCAACTTTGACGACTTCACCCACGGTGAACTCGACTTTCGGGCGGGCTTTTTCGTCGGTAGCGCGGATTTGGGTAAGCAAAGCATCCACTTCGCGCTGGAGCATCGGAATCGGGCGGTCTTTTGTCCCGGCGAAGCCGAGCACTCCCGGCGTTTCTTTGATGAAATACCAAGTCCTATCAACAAGCTGCTTGTTGTCGTCGAACAGCCACATGTTCACGATCAGGTAGCCGGGGAAAAATTTGCGAGTCGTCTCGGTTTTCTTGCCGCGACGGACTTCGGATACGCGCTCGGTAGGATTAACGACTTCAAAAATGTAGTCGGCCATCTCCTCGGTCTTAATGCGCTTGGAGATGCTGTCGTGGACTTTGTTCTCCTGGCCGGAGAGGACGTGGACGACATACCACTGCTTACGTTTTTGCTCTTCGGTCATTTAGTGTGCTTTGAAAATCCACGAGCTGATTCCGAGAAGTCCGAAGTCTATCGTGGATACGTAGGCTCCGAGAAGAATCATTGCGATGATTACCACGAGCGTGGAATCAATCAGTTCCTTGTATTTGGATGCGAAGTTCTTCTCTTTCGGATCCCAAGGCCATGTTGCTTTTTGAAGTTCAGTCACCACTTCGCGAAAATAAACGCCCAGCTTCTTGCGCTTTGCGAGCGCGACGAGGAGGACGATGAGGACTACGCCCCAAATGATAATTCCGAGAAAGAGGCTTCCGGCGACCTTTAGAAAGTCCATGGTTTTTTAGTAGAAATAACTGGCACGGGAGGAGGGACTTGAACCCCCAACAGGCGGTTTTGGAGACCGCTACTCTACCAGTTGAGTTACTCCCGTATCTGATTTTAGCCGAAAGCGCGGGGCAGAGTTTTTACTCTCCACCCCGCGCGAATTCCGGCAAGTGTTTTTTGCTTAGGCGACGATGTCGGTCACACGACCGGCACCCACGGTGCGGCCACCTTCACGGATGGCGAAACGCATCGTTTTTTCCATCGCGACGCCGCTGATGAGTTCGACTTCGATGCTGACGTTGTCGCCGGGCATCACCATCTCAACTCCGGTTGGCAGAGTAACCGAGCCGGTCACGTCCGTCGTGCGGAAGTAGAATTGAGGACGGTAGTTATTAAAGAAAGGAGTGTGGCGGCCACCTTCGTCTTTCGAGAGGACGTAGATTTCTGCCTTGAACTTCTTGTGCGGTTTCACCGAACCGGGCTTGGCCAGAACCTGACCGCGCTCCACGTCCGTCTTCTTGATGCCGCGAAGGAGAACGCCGACGTTTTCGCCAGCGCGTGCTTCGTCGAGAAGTTTGCGGAACATTTCGATGTCGGTGACGGTTGTCTTCATCGTGTCGCGAAGACCGACGATTTCAACTTCCTCCATCTTCTTGAGGATACCGCGTTCCACACGACCGGTGACAACGGTGCCACGGCCTTCAATGTTGAACACGTCTTCGAGAGGCATGAGGAAAGGCTGATCAATCGGGCGCTCAGGAAGCGGGATGAATGAATCGAGCGCGTCCATGAGGTCTTGAATGCACTTCGCATCGGCATGATTTCCGTCGCCGCAAGCGAGCGCTTTGGAAGCGGAGCCTTTGACGATTGGCGTGGTGTCGCCGGGGAATTCATACTTACTGAGAAGATCGCTAATTTCCATCTCGATAAGCTCAAGAAGGTCCGCGTCTGCAAGGTCAACTTTGTTCAGGAAGACGACGATCTTCGGCACACCGACTTGGCGGGCGAGAAGGACGTGCTCCTTGGTCTGCGGCATCGGGCCGTCTGCTGCGGAGACGACGAGGATTGCTCCGTCCATCTGCGCTGCGCCGGTGATCATGTTTTTGACGTAGTCGGCGTGTCCGGGGCAGTCAACGTGAGCATAGTGGCGGTTTGCCGTGCTGTATTCGACGTGCGAGACGGCGATGGTGACGGTTTTTGTCTCGTCACGGACGGTGCCGCCTTTGGTGATGTCTGCGTAGCTGATCGGCTGTGCGAGTCCTTTGAGGGACTGAACGTGAACGATTGCTGCGGTTGTGGTGGACTTGCCGTGGTCAACGTGGCCGATGGTGCCGACGTTCACATGGGGCTTCTCGCGTTTGAATGCTTCCTTGGCCATAGTAGTTTTGTCTTTGTTTGTTGTTTAGTTAAATTAGTGAGCCGTCACAGGAAACAAAACCCCCGCCCCGTGGCGATGAACGCCGCGTTGACAGGGATGTGGAGCCTCCTTAGTGCCGGAAATAGGGCGCGGAAACTATCAACCACCGCATTTCTGTCAAAACGAATTTTCTGTTTTTTTACGCAAAGTCGAGAGTGCGGAAAGTTACGCGCACGTTTCGCCGGTAGTTCTCGGCAGTCCGAAGCGGGATTGGCAAATGCGCAATTTTCCTTTTACCGCGCCAGCGCATTTGCAAATGCTCGGCCATGACACGCGACGAAGCAGTGGAGCGGCTGAAGCCTTCGATTGGCAAAGACCTGCGCAAAATTGCGGAGGAGCAGGGCGTTACGGTTTGGAAAGACGGCAAGAAAAACAAAGGCTGGGCGGGCATGGTCGTGGAGCGTTTGCTCGGCCACCCGCAGGACTCGAAGCAGGAGGCGGATTTTGGGACGTTTGAGCTAAAAGTCGTGCCCGTGGTGAAGGACAGCTTCGGGCGTTGGAGTGTGAAGGAGACGATGGCCATCACGATGATCGAGCCGAAAAACGTGATGGAGACGCCGTTTGAGCATAGTCATTTGCTGGAAAAATTGCGCGCCGTTTTGCTCTGCGCCCGCGTCTTTAAGGATGAGGAGGATTCAGAATCGGCTTTACTCAAAGTGGCGGGTTTCGACCTCACAGATGCGGAGACTTTCAAGCAGGTGCAGGCGGACTACGAACTCGTGCGCAACAAACTCAAGGACGCCGGGCTGGCCGGTCTCGATGGCTCAATGGGCACGCTCGTGCAGCCGAGGACGAAGGGCAGCGGCAAAGGCGCGAGGACTTTTGCGTTTTATGCGCGGACGATTTTTGTGGCGCGGATTTTGAAGCTCAATTCGCAATGAGCGCGGCGAGCTTTGCCAAAAGAGAACCGTTCACGCGCACCGCCGCTGGTGAGCTTGTCGAGCGCATCAGCATCGCAAATAAAAACGGACTCGTGCTGCGCGTCATTACTTGGGGAGCGACGATTACCGAAGTCCACATCCCCGACCGCACAGGGGCGACTACCGATGTCGCGCTGGGCTTTGATTCGCCTGAGTCTTGGCTGGGACCGCATCCATGTTTCGGCTGTGTCGCGGGGCGATATGCAAACCGCATCGCGAAGGGGAGATTCCGCCTTGATGGTCGTGATTGGCTGCTGGCTGCAAACAATGCAGGCCATCATCTCCACGGCGGAAACTGCGGATTTGATAAACAAAACTGGCGCGTAATTTTTGCCGAAGGCGCGACCGTGAAGCTCGCGTATTCCAGCTCCGACGGTGAGGAAGGTTACCCCGGAAAACTCGATACCACCGTCGCCTACACGCTCACGGATTCAAACGAACTGCGCATCGACTACGAAGCGACTACGGACAAACCCACCGTCCTCAATCTCACAAATCACACCTATTGGAACCTCGGTCCCGCCGCAGATATTCTCGGCCACACTCTCCACCTGCCCTCGACGAAATACGTGCCCGTTGATTGCGAAAGCATACCGCTCGGAAAACTCGCAGCGTGCAGCGGCGCGATGGATTTCTCGCAGCCAAAGCGCATCGGAAAAGACATCGCCGAAATGGCCGTATCCCCCGGCAGCGGCTACGATCATACGTGGGTGATTGATGACTTCTCGCGCGGTGAATTGAAATTCGCCGGCGAGCTTTACGATCCAGCAAGCGGGCGTGTGATGCAGATTTTCACCACCGAACCCGGCATCCATATCTACACCGGAAATTACCTTCAAAACGTCGCTGGAAAAAGTGCAACGATCTACGGCAAACACGCAGGCATTTGCTTGGAAACCCAGCATTTCCCGGATTCACCCAACCAGCCTTCATTCCCTTCCACCGTGCTACGCCCTGGCGAGATTTTCAAAAGCAGCACAGTGCATCGGTTCAGCGTCCGGGCGAGATAGGTTGAAAACGGAATGCCTGCGAGGAACGCAGTGTTGCGCGGATCGCGGTGCGCGATAGCTTCGCGGCGAATGACTCAAAACTTGAGACACGATTTGCCAGAACTCCTTGCGCCTGCGGGCGGCTGGGAGTGCTTGCGCTCTGCCGTGGCGAATGGCGCGGATGCTGTGTACTTCGGCCTCCCACGCTTCAATGCCCGGCTGCGGGCGGATAATTTTCGCGACGATGAATTGCGCGAGGTCGTCCAGTTTTGCCATCGGCATGGGGTAAAAGCGTATGTCGCTTTTAATACGCTCGTCTTCACCGGAGAACTGGATGCTGCGGAGCAAATGCTGCGCGATTGCAGCCGCGCGGGCGTCGATGCGCTGATCGTGCAAGATGTCGGGCTGGTAAAACTCGCACGCGCAGTCGTGCCGGATTTGCCCATTCACGCCAGCACACAAATGAGCATCACATCGCCCGAAGGCGTAGCGTTTGCAAAAGAGCTGGGCATCGTCCGCGCAGTGCTCGCGAGAGAACTGAGCCTGCGCGAATTGGAGAAGTTCGACTCCGCGCTTCCGCTCGAAACTTTTGTCCACGGTGCCCTCTGCGTCGCCTACAGCGGCCAATGCCTCACCAGCGAAAGCCTCGGACAGCGCAGCGCAAATCGCGGCGAATGTGCGCAAGCCTGCCGGATGCCCTACGAGCTGATCGTGGATGGCGCAGTGCGCGACCTCGGAGATCGGCGCTACCTGCTTTCTCCGCAAGACCTCGCGGCAGTCACAGAAATCCCGGCACTGCTTGCGCGTGGAGTCACGAGCTTCAAAATCGAAGGCCGCCTGAAGTCGCCCGAGTACGTCGCGGCAGTTTGTCAGGTCTATCGGAAGGCGCTGGACGCAGCGCTGGAGCACCGCGAGCACACAGTCTCCGCAGCGGATCGCTATCAACTGGAGATGACTTTTTCGCGCGGGCTTTTCAGCGGCTGGATGCACGGCGTAGATCACCAGCAGCTCGTGCCTGCACGCTCTGGGAAAAAACGCGGGCCACTCGCGGGAAGAATTATTTCCGTGGGGCGCGACCACATCGAGCTTGCGGGCGAATTGGAATTGAAGCCCGGCGATGGCGTTGTCTTCGACACGGGCGGCGACACCAATGCCGAGCAAGGCGGGCGCATCTATCAGGTCAAAGGAACGCGGCTATTTTTCGAGCACGGAAAAATTGATTTCTCCAAGCTGCGTACGGGCCATCGCGTTTGGAAAACGGATGACCCCGCGCTGAATAAGCGGCTCCAGCAAAGCTACTCCGGCGCAATTTCAATCCGCCAACGCCGCCGCATCGCAATGACTGCGCGAGGCTGCGCTGGAGAGTTTCTCTTGCTCGAAACGGAGGGCGTTTGTGTGGAGTCAAAAATCCCGCTGCAAGCTGCGCGAACCGCACCGCTCACAGAAGCCCGCTTGCGCGAGCATCTCGGTCGTTTTGGAGATCATCCTTACGAACTCGGCGACCTGTGCATCGAGCTGGATGGCGATGTGATCCTGCCAATCGGCGAACTCAATCGGCTCCGCCGCGAACTGGCTTTTGCGCTCGATGCAGCCTTCGAGACGAAGCGCTTGGAGCACGCGGAAAGCTGGCGCACGCTGGCTCCGAGGCACGACGCCAGCGCAAAGGAGCAGCAAGTCGCGCTGAGTGTGCTCGTCCGAACTGATGCGCAACTTTCCGCCGCGCTGGATGCTCGCATCCCCATCATCTACGCGGATTTTGAAGACATCCGCCGCTACAAAGACGCCGTGGCGCTCGTGAGGGAACACGGCGGCGAGTCGGCTATTTTCCTCGCGACTCCGCGAATCCAGAAAGCTGGCGAGCAAGGCTTCTTCAAGCTCATCGAATCCGCCGCGCCCGACGGCGTGCTCATCCGCAATCTCGGCGCGATTGATTACTTCGCCGCCACGCCGCTGCGGACCATCGCGGATTTTTCGCTGAACATCGCCAATCCGCTGACCGCTGCACATTTTGCGGGCAAGGGATTCGAGCGACTCACGATTTCGTACGACCTCAATATCGAGCAGACGCTTGCGCTGCTTCGCTCGACGCCGCCGGAGTGGTTTGAAATCACGCTGCACCAGCACATGCCGATGTTTCACATGGAGCACTGTGTTTTCGCTGCGTTCATGAGCAAGGGCACCTCGTTTCTGGATTGCGGTCGCCCTTGCGAAAAACACCGCGTCCACCTGCGCGACCGCGTCGGGATGCAGCATCCGCTCCGCGCCGATGTGGGCTGCCGAAACACGCTCTTCAACGCCGTCGCACAAACCGGCGCAGGATTTTTCGATGAATTAACCAAGGCAGGCTTGCGCAATTTTCGCATCGAACTCCTCGAAGAAGACGCCACCGAAACGGCGCGAATCCTCGCGGCCTACCAATCACTCGCGGACGGCAACCGCGATGGCGGCGAGCTGTGGCGCGAACTCCACGCGCAAAGCCAGCTCGGCGTGACGCACGGCACGCTGGAAGAAAAAAAGACCACCTCCGAAGATGCCGCGCTCTCGCGCGGAGTATCCTAAATCTTCCACCGACCGCGCGGGCCGAGATCGGTAAATTCGCCGGGAGTTTTCAGCGCAGTCCAAATCGTAAAGCAGATCACGACTACGAGCGTGCCTACGAAAACAATTGCGATGGGCAGGCTGGGGATGGAATCGCTCACTCGCAATGCGCGGTAGAACGTATCCCAATTTTGAATGGCAGTTGTCGCGTGGATGAAGATTTTTGTAATCCACGCAGCGAGGATGATGATGAAGATGAAAACGTAGTTCCGTTTCAACCGCCGCCCGACTGCCTCGATTGCAGATATTTTGAACGACGGCATGAGCAGGTCTTCACACAGCAATTTTTTCCAATCACCTTGCGGGAGGTGCTTGTCGTGCATGATGACGGGTACAAGGAAGTGCGCCTCCAGCATCCGAACGCGAGCGCGGAAAGCGTCGTAGAAGCGGTAACGCCGCGCCTCGATCCAAAGCATGATTGCGACTATCGCGAGGTTGAAAATGAAGATGATGTGCGGGACTTCGCGCACGGAAAACGCGACGGTGAAAATCGTCGCGGTGGTGGTGATGGCCCAGTTCGTCGTGTTATCCAGCCGCGCACGCCACTGCATGATGCGCCCGATTTCCCCACGGTAAAAGTGGGACATCGCCGTGACGTAGGAGGCATCCATCTTCGGCGGTGGCTCAGGCTCGTTCATGCGGCGAGCAGCGGCTTCAGCCCTCGAATGCGCGGATGGCGAGCGTCACATTGTGACCGCCAAATCCGAAGCTGTTGTTCAGCGCAAACTTCACTTTTTTCTCCCGTGCAACATTCGGCACAAAGTCGAGGTCGCACTCGTCGCCGGGGTTTTCGAGATTGATCGTCGGCGGCAGGATTCCCGTCTCGATGGTCTTCACGCAGACGACCGTCTCCACCGCGCCCGCTGCGCCGAGAAGGTGGCCAGTCATGCTCTTTGTCGAACTCACGGGAGTGAGTTTTGCGCGGTCGCCGAGCACGGCTTTTACCGCGCGGACTTCGCAGACATCGCCCATCGGAGTGCTGGTGCCGTGCGCATTGATGTAGTCCACATCCGCAGCAGTGACGCCCGCACGCTCCATCGCGATGCGCATCGAGCGCTGCGCCTGCTCGTGATTCGGGAGCGGCGCGCTCATGTGGTACGCGTCCGCAGTCATCCCGTAGCCGACGACTTCTGCATAAATCTTCGCGCCCCGTGCTTTCGCATGTTCGAGTTCTTCGAGCACCAAAATGCCTGCGCCCTCGCCCATCACGAAACCGTCGCGATCCTTGTCCCACGGACGACTTGCGCGGGCAGGCTCATCGTTGCGAGTGCTCAGCGCTTTCATCGCAGCAAACCCGCCGATGCCGAGCGGAACAATCGCCGCTTCACTCCCGCCAGCGACAAAAACATCCGCATCGCCGGAGCGAATCAGCCGCCACGCTTCGCCGACTGCATGAGCGCTCGTGGCGCACGCACTCACCGGAGCGAAGTTCGGCCCTTGCATCCCGTACTTCATCGAAATCATCCCGCTGGCCATGTTCACGATGAGCATCGGGATCATGAATGGCGAAAGGCGACCGGGGCCTTTTTCCATATAGATGGAGTGCTGGTCCTCGGTGGTTTTCAGTCCGCCAATTCCGCTGCCGACGATGCAGCCGAAGCGTTCGGGATTGGAGATTCCATTTGAAAAACCCGCATCATTCATCGCGTGCGTCGCAGCTCCCATCGCAAGCTGCACGAAACGATCTGCACGGCGGGCATCCTTTTTCTCCGCAAAATAAAGCGTCGGATCAAAACCACGGACCTCGCCGGCGATGCGGCAATCGAAAGCCGACGCATCAAAGTGCGTAATCGGCACAATGCCGCTGACGCCCTTGGTGATGTTGTCCCAAAAGGTGTTAATGTCCGATCCCACGGGCGTGACAACGCCCATGCCTGTGATGACGACTCTGCGATGACTCATAAAGCAAATGAGTCGTAGCCAGATGAACAAATTCCGCAAATGCAAACTTCCCGCAGCGCGATGCGCGAATAATGGCAGGGCATCATCAAAGTCAGAGTTTCAGCGTTTTATTGAAAAGCCTACTCCAACCACATCCCCTAGCCGATGCTGAAAGTCCGCCGCGAACCGATTCTCCAAAAAGCACCGCTTCGTCGAAGAAGAAAACCCCGACGGGATATAATCTCTGAGCCTCACCGTGCCGGCCTCCCATCTTGCCTATCGTCTATAAACGCGCTTCCCTCCCGCCCATGTGTCCAAGATTTACGGAATCGATTCATTTGAACGCCTGCTTTGCAATCGACTGCCGCACCTAAAACTAAATATCCATGTCTCTGCATCCTGATTTCCCTGCGTCGCCCTATGCACCGCTCATCCCGGAACAACGATGGTTCCCGGCGGATGAGACACTTCGCGGCACCGCCTACGAAAAGCTCTTGCCTCCTCTCGTCGCGAAGATTCGGCAGGAGGTTTACGCGTGGCGCAACAAGGGCTACCCCGGTGCCTCCACTACCTCGGTCGCGCTGCTTCAATGGTGGTTTGAAACGGACCACCTCCTTGAAACTGCCGATGGTTCGCTTGCACCGTTTCGCTATTATTTCGCCCAGCGCGAGGCCGTGGAGACCGTCATCTGGCTGCACGATGTGAAGCAGGCTCGCGACAAGTTCGACCTGCTCCGCTTCGACGCTTCGGGTTCCGTTTCCCACGGTATGTTTTCCGAAGAATGGCCGCGCTACGTTTTAAAAATGGCCACCGGCGCGGGGAAGACGAAAGTCATCTCCCTGCTCATCGCGTGGTCGTTCTTCCATCGCACCTACGAGCCCGATTCCCAGCTTTCGCGGAACTTCCTCGTTATCGCCCCGAATATCATCGTGCTGGATCGCCTGCGTGCCGATTTCGACGGGCTCAAAATCTTCTTCAACGACCCCATCCTTCCGAGCAACGGCCACGAGGGGCGCAATTGGCGCGATGATTTCCAGCTCACGCTCCACATTCAGGACGACGTGCGCGTGGTCCGCGATACGGGCAATTTGTTCCTCACGAATATCCATCGCGTCTTCCTCGGCGATGTCGTGGAGCCGTCGCTGGAGGACGACGATCTTCGCGATTATTTCCTCGCCGATGCCTTCGGCGCAAAGCCCGTCGGAAAGACCACCGACAGCAAAACAGACCTCGGCGAACTCATCCGCGAAATCGAAGAACTCGCCGTCTTTAACGACGAGGCCCACCACATCCACAACCCCAAGATGGCGTGGTTCAAGAGCATCCAGGACATCCACCAC
>JANMLS010000085.1:0-7745 GCA_031372675.1 Verrucomicrobiaceae bacterium | reverse complement strand
GAGCAGGGGACCGGTGTTCAGAACGACGCCGAGTAATCCATCGTGGAAAAGCGTGCCGAGTTCCTGGCAGTTTGGGTGCAGGCCGTAGGTGCGTCCGTCGGAATTGAGCGAGGAAAGTGGGATGAGACTGGCTTCGGGAATGGCCATCGTCTGCCGGAGCGCGGAGTAGTTTCCGTATTCCGTGCCGGTGGGGACGACGAGATTGTTGGCGTCGTTTCCGCCGGACATGAAAACGCAGACGAGCGCCTTGTAGACGGTGATTCCCGATCCCGCTTGCGCGAGCACGGAATTGATAAAGCGGAAATCGCGAATCTGATTGGTCACGGCGACAGTCCCCACGGCGGCACAAGCGGCTTGCCGGATGAAATCGCGGCGTGTGCGGAGCAGGAGTTGGCGGTCGTCTTGGACTGAGTTTTTCGGGCGCATAATCGTGGAGTGTGGCGTGTTGGTTTTTCCGATCACTTTTGAATCGTGAACTGCGGCGAAGTGATGATGAAGTGAATGACAGCACGCACTCGGTCGCGCCGCTGCGTAAGCTCCGTGGTCGTCGCGGTGGAGTATGGATTCGTGGAGCCGTTCACGTAGGTGATGTTGTTGTAAGTCGTGTTGCCGGTGTTCGCGCGGTAGGTGATGTAATTGTAAATTTCATCCTCCATCGCGGCGGACATTTGGCCTGCCATGAGCAGCTTCGACATTTCGCGGATGAAGTTGCGGAGATTGTCATTTGCAGGGCTGGCGAGGTTGTTATCCGTCCACGGATTCGATGAGCCGGGGCGCGTGTTCATCCACGGCGAGATGTCCAGAGGGATGTCAGCGTTTCCATTGTTAAAGCTACTGATTCCCGTCGTGTAGTTCGGATTGAAGATGCCGTTGTAGAGGAAGTTTGCCTGACTAATTGCAGTGGTATCCGAGGTAAGCTGGAACTCCGGTGTGAAAAGCCCGGCGGCTGCGATTTCGCCGGGATACTGGTAGTCCGGCAGATAGAAATTAAACACCGTCGGCGAACCCATCGGCGTCATGCCCAGCGCAGTGTCCGTGCTGTTCACGGTGAAGTCGCCGTAGCCGCCGCCGAGCGGGTAGGCGGGCGCAGAGTGCCCGCCGCGATTGAGGATGGGCGCTTCGGCGGATGCGACCATTTGATAGCTCAAAGTGCCGCTCGCACCGGAGGGGTAATCCGCAGTGACGGTGAAGCGGTATTTGTCGAGGACTTCCACGATTTGAAGCAGTCCATCCACGGGCGAGTAATTGTTCGTATCAAGGATGAAGTCGAAATAGACATTCGCGCCAACGGAGAGTCCGTGCTCGGAGTTGCAGGCGATGGTGCAGACGCCGCTAGTGGCTGGCGCGGTGGGCTGCGAGAGCGAGTAGCTGCCAGTCATAAAAGACACGTCGCATTTCCCGCTCACCGTGCCCTCGTTGCCTGCGGGGACTTGCAGAGTGAACGTCGTCGAGTTTGTGACGGTGATCGGATAAAGAGCACTCAGCGCGGCCAGCGCATTGTCCGCAGTAATGTCTGGATCATCGCGAAAGCGGACGTATGCGCGGGTGCCGTTTGCAAAGCCGTGGGTGACGCCGCTGATGGTCACTATCGTGCCCCCGCTCTGGCTGTAATCCATGCGATGAGCGTCTTTGGCGCGGACTGCGATGTTCGTCGCGGTATGGGTAAATGTGCTGCCGATGGTGCTTGTGGAGTAGGTGCCCGAAAGCGCGAGCGGCTTTGAATCCGTAGGCGTGGAGTCGCCAAATGTTGCATTGAAAGACTGCCCGCTCGCGAGTCCGTGCGACGCAGTGGTGTTGATGAAAATCGCCCCTCCGTCTTGCCGCCAGGTGCCGCTGATATTCGACTGCGGCGGGAAGGCGCGTGCGACGTTTGTGACGCGGATGACTGGCTCGCGTTGTTTGCCGTAGCCGATGGATTGGCGGGCGGTCGCGGAGCGTGCTTCGTAGTCGAGCAGGATGGCTTTTACCACCGCCTTCATGTCGCCGCGAACGCCGCTGCCGTTGTCGTTAAACTTCGACACGACGCGATATACGTAGCCGGGACTTGGCGTGCCCGTGACCATGCGCTGAATGAGCTGGCGGCAGATGAAAGGGCCGACGTTTGGGTGATTGAAAATCTGATCATGCGAGGTGAGAAGCTCTTGCGCGGGGAGAGCGCGATAAGCTGCGTCGTTGTACTGCGTGCTGCTGTGCGTGGCGTTGGGATCGAGCGGTAGTCCGCCCACGGTCGTAAGTCCGGGCATCACGATATTATTCAGCACCCGTTTTTGCCCCGTGTAGTGGCGCAGCGGGACTTCGCGCATCGGTTCGAGATAGTTTGTCGAAGCGCCAAATGAAGTGCGCACGCCGCCGGGATTCGCGGTGTCTGCATACGACCAATCCCAGCCCGTGAAGACATGCGAGAAGCCGATGATGGCGTCCTGATCGTAGGTCGGAACGGGCAGCCCTTTGGAGTCGAGGATGAGCGTCCCGTCCGGGTGCAGGCGATTCAGTCCGAGGCTGAAGAGCTGCTTCACTTCGCGGGCGTAGTTCTCGTTTGGAATCTGGCCGGTGGTGATGTTTGGTTTGTCGTTCCGCACCATGTCGAGGTAACGGCCCATCGCGGGATGCAGCGTGACCGAGATGAGGATGTCGCGGAAGTTGCCAAATGCGCCGCCGTTGAGCGTCGGAGTGCCGCCGTAGCCCGTGATGCCCGTGATGACTTTTGGCACGGGGTTCACAATCGGATTCAAATCATTGTTCGGGCTGAGAGGGTCGAGATGCCCGGCAAGCAGCATGTCGTAGTAATCGCTCACGGCATGAGCATTGTTATCCAGCGGGCTGCCGTCCGCAGTGGATGTGACGAGGATTTCGCTCAACGCAAAAGCGAGCCGCTGGCGGAGTTGATCATTGGCGGTGACGGCGTTTTTCCACCACGCATTCGTCATCAAATCGCTGCCGTAAGTCGCGCCTTGCGTATTAGTGCGTGCGCGATTTTCAAAAACGAACGGGTAGGCGAGCGTAGTCGGTTTTGCGAACTGCGCATCAATCCAGCCTTCGTATCCGAGCGACTGCACTTCCGCGATATTCACCGGGCTTGCGCCAAACGTCGCTTGCGAGAGAAAGCGCGAGGCCGCCGCGAAATCGGTGTGATCATCAGCGAAGGACGGCGGCGCGGCTGGCGCACTGAAAAACTGCGAGCCAGCGGCGAGGCGGAAGTTGCCACGGATTTCTCCGCTCGGATTCGCAGCGGTGTGGATGTTGATGTAGCAGTCGCCGTTTTCGATCAGCTTCACCACATCGGCGGCGTCGCTGTCGCTGTCGCCATCCTTGTCGGTGACGCCCGCGACGCTGGTGATATTCCACGTAAAACTGCCATCGGCACCGGGCGAGAAGTCATCAATGTCATACACGATTTGCCCGCCATCCGCCGAACTGTGAAGGTGCTTCGCAGTCACGCCAGTCGTCAAATTTCCGTATCTAAAGAAAAGTTTCGCAGTGGTTTTGTCCGCGCTCATCAGCAGCGTAGCCGAGCCGAAGCCGCCGGTGACTGCGCCGCCCTGTGCGCCCATCGCGGTGGTGTAAAGCGTGCTGCTTCCGTTCAGCGGAGCCGCAGGTGTGTATTGCGTGAGGACGTAGCCGGGAATGATCTCGCTCGGAGCGGTCGTGGGCTGGCCGGGCTTTGCCCAGCCGATTGCGAGGTTGTCGCTGGCGGCATCCTCTTTGTGCAGGACTTCAAAATAGTAGCGTCGCCCCGCGTACAGTTGCAGTAACTCCGATTTGGCCGCAGTGCTCCAGTCGGGCGCGATGCTCGATGGCGCGGTGAGTTCCGCGCGGAGCCACGAGTTTGCAGGCTCGTCGTCGTTGGAGATGAAAAGTTTCGCCGCATCGTCGCCCGCGAGCCAGAACGTGTAAGTGCCCGTCGCTGCCACCGTGATGTAGCCGCGAATGCGTGCGCCGTAGCTGTCGGCGACATCGGACGGCGCTTGCAGCAAAGTGAGCAGCGAAGTTGAAGTCGCGCCGCTGCCCGTGGGAATCGTCGCGACGCTGCTGCCGGAAATACCGTCCCACTGCTCGCGAGTCACGCCGCCGCCGGTCTGCAAAACGGTGAGCTTCAAAATCGCGGAGCCGCTCCCGTTTGCGTTCGATGCAGAGAGCGCGACGCTCCATTCGCCAGCTTGCGAGGGCGAGCCGGTGATGAGGCCGAGCGCATTCACCGAAAGCCCCAGCGGGAGATTCGCTGCGCTAAAGCCGGTCGGATTTGCGCTGGCAGTGATTTGGTAATTTACCGGCGCACCGCCGACAAAAGTGAACAGCTCCAGCGGGCTTGTGATTTGCGGCGCGACCGTCGGGAACATCCGCGATGCAGGGATGATTTGCAGCGGTTGATTCGCCGACGACCAGCGGAGGTGGCACTCAGCGGAGCCGGTTGTTTCAAAGAACTCCAAAACAATCGGCACGCGCACGCCGCCGACGAGGGAAATGGGAGCAGTGCTCGTGCTGCTTGGGTTGTCGTTCGAGCGGTCTGCGCCGCCTGTGTTGTCGCCATTTCCGGGCCAACGATTGATGATGAGCTGGCCATTCACCCACAGCCGGGCGCAGCGATTAAACTCCACGGAGAAAGTGTAGATTTGCGAAAACTCTGGCAGCACTTCGCCAGTCCAGCGCGCGGCGAAATAATCCGTATTCACGCCGGCCATCGGCGAGCCGACTCCCTGCGTGGAGCTACTCGTCCAGTCGTAATCCACCGTGGCATCCACGCGGAAACCGGAGAGTGTCGCGAAAGTCGGCTGCACGCCTGGCGGGATGACGCCGCCCGGATGCAGATTCGTCGCTTCGTTGTAAAACTGCGCAAAAAGCCCCGTCCCGTTCGCGGAAGTTTTGTCGGTGATGACGATTGCCGCTGCGGTTGGGATACCGAGTGTGTAGTTCGCGCTTGTGCTCAAAGTGACGACCACCGCTTCGGGCGATTCCACGGCTGCATCCAGCGTGGGCGTGACTTGGATGGTCGCGCTCGTCGCCGCCATCGGCAGAACGACACTGCCGGAGAGCGCAGCGTAATCGCCGCCCGCCGTCGCGCCGCCACTCACGGTGTAGTTCACGGTGAGCGGTTTGATTCCACCGCTGCGCGTGACAGTGAACACACCGGGATTCAGCGAGTCTTCGGCAACTTCATCCGCCGCTGCGAGCACGGTGACAACACTCGGCGCAGCAAGCGCACCCGTCACAAAAGCGAGGTCGGATTGCCCGCTCAAGCCGCGACTGAAACCGTTCTCAGGATCGAGGCCGAGCTGGATTTCCTCCCAATCGTCCACGCCATCCCCATCGCTGTCCTTTTCATAAACTGCGACGCGGTAAAATTTCGTTTCAGCGGATGGGAACGATTGCTGAAGCTCGCTGCCCGAACCGTCGAGAAAGTCAGTCGCATTCGTCCAGTTCAGCGGATTGGAGAGGTCCGTGCTGCTCTGCACTTTGTAGCGCTTGCCGATGACCGACGGCCAACGAATCTGCACGTTGCCGCCCGACAGCGAGAGGTCCGTCACTTTAATAATGTCCGTCGGCGAAAAAGGGTCCGTCCCCGCCTTGGCCTCATCGGCATTGGTTTTGCCGTCGCCATCTGCATCCGCCGCCGCAGCGAGAGCAGCGGCATTAAACTTCATCCGCCACACATCGCCGACGCCGTCAGTATCGAGATCAATCACCGCTCGCAGAGGCGAGGTAAATGAAAGCAGCGCGAGTAGGGCGATTGGGAAAAAGGGTTGCGGGTTTTTCATGGCGTTGGCTTCGGTAAGGTCTAGTCGGGCGAATCACGATACATGACTCAGTGTGTTGCGGGTAATGGTTTTGTGAGCATTTGTTGTGCTTGAAATCGCCGTCTTGCGGCGTCTATCGAGCTATCTTGGAGCGCGGTGAGAAATCTTTAATTTCAAGCGTCATCGCGCTTGCACAATAAAAATGAACCGCTACGGTCCCGCCCCTTTTCTATGGCAAAAATCTACACCGACAAAGACGCCGACCTCGGCGTGTTCAAAGGCAAAACTTGTGCAGTCCTCGGCTTCGGCTCGCAGGGCCACGCCCACGCACTCAACCTCAAAGAATCCGGCGTAAAGGTCATCATCGGCCTCTATCCCGGCTCCAAATCCATCCAAGTCGCCAAAGACAAAGGCTTCGAGGTATTCGACTCCGCCGAAGCGGTGAAAAAAGCCGACGTTATCTTCGTCGCGCTGCCCGATACCAAGCAGGCCGCTGCTTACAAGAAGGACATCGAGCCGAACCTCACGAAGGGCAAGACGCTGCTTTTCAGCCACGGCTTCTCCATCCACTTCAAGACCATCGTCCCGCCGAAGAATGTGAACATCATTCTAGTCGCGCCAAAAGGCCCCGGCCACATCGTGCGCCGCCAGTTCCTCGAAGGCAAAGGCGTGCCAGCCCTCATCGCCGTCTATCAAGGCGGGCCTTCTGCAAAGAAAATCGCGCTGGCTTGGGCAAAAGGTGTCGGCGGAACTCGCGCTGGCGTCATCGAAACCGACTTCAAAGAAGAGACGGAGACGGACCTTTTCGGCGAACAAACCGTCCTCTGCGGCGGCACAGCGGCGCTCGTGCAAGCGGGCTTTGAAGTGCTCGTAGAAGCTGGCTATTCGCCTGAGATGGCCTACTTCGAGTGCCTCCACGAACTGAAGCTCATCGTTGATTTGATGAACGAAAGCGGCATCGCCGGAATGCGCTTCTCGATTTCCGAGACAGCGAAATGGGGCGATGTGAGCGTCGGGCCGAAGATCATTGATGCCTCCGTGAAGAAGCGCATGAAAGCCGCGCTCAAAGACATCCAGAGCGGCAAGTTCGCGAAGGAGTGGATCAAGGAAGTGAACGGCGGCTACAAAAAATACAACTCGCTGATGAAGAAAGGCGAGCAGCACGGCATCGAGAAGACCGGTGCCAAGCTCCGCTCGCTCATGCCGTGGATTCAGAAGAAGAATCTCAAGGGCGCACAGGCTGCCTACTAAAGCGACATTTTCGTAAGAAACAAACAACAGCAGTCCGGTTCGCCGGGCTGCTGTTTTTGTTTGCGGGCGGAAGCTCTAAAATTAGCCAAACAGCGCTTTGATCGGCTCGCCGTGGCGCGTGATCATCACGGGGCGACCTGTTGGCGTGAGGTATTCTTTGCGGGGGTTGATGCCGATTGCGCTGTAGAATGTGGCGGCGACTTCGTCGGGCGTGATCGGTTTGTCCTTTGGTCCTTCGCCTTTCGCATCGCCCACCAATCGCCGCCCGCCTAGCCCCCCGCCGGCTTTGCCCCATCGCCCGCCGCAGGAGCCGCAGCCTTCTTCGCCTCTGGCACCGAGCCATACTCCCGCCGGGGCTGATACTCGATCCGCGCCAGTTCCGGCGACTGGTCCGCATCCCGCGTCGCCGAACAATAAAAGAACCGCACCCGCAAAAGCGTCGTCTCCCCCAAAGCCTGCGCCTCATTCCGCGCCCGCCCTCAAGCAGGGCAACAGCATCGCGTTTAAATTGTTCATCGTAGCGTCGGCGCTTCAACTTTGTTGGTTTTGTTGGTTCAGTATTTTGATTCATTGCGGTTTGGGTTCTTTACCCTGCTTTTGGTGTCCACTGAATCGAAGAAAGCTCACTGAGGGTGGTGATGACCACCCCCAGGGGTCCCCCATTGCACCCTGTAAGGTGCTCATTTCGAGGGATAAAGGTGTGGTTAATGGCGATGTGGCGATTTTTGACCACCGGGCAGGGGATGGCAAAGGTGTTAGAGC
>JANMLS010000048.1:0-19178 GCA_031372675.1 Verrucomicrobiaceae bacterium | reverse complement strand
GCCGGGTGGCGTGACTTGGATGCAGGCGAACCATTTGGTTTGCACTGATTTGGACACACCTCTGCTTTGCACGCTGTTCATTGGCGGGGCGCCAATGCCACTACGCTGCGCCGCTCTGCGGCTTCAATCGCGGCGTTCGGGATTAAAGGCGAGTAGCGTAAAGGAGCGGCGAATTTATTAGCCGACCTTCGCCACCGGGTAGCGCACGATTCTTCTTCGCGCCGCGGTGATGAGATTTGCGCTCCGCGTTTTGGGTGTCGGCGAATAAATTCGCCGCTCCTTTACGTCTCCCGCGCTTGGCTAACTCCAATCGCGGCTTCCGAGTTTAATTTTATCCTCTTTCTCAGGACTTCAAAGCCCGCTTCGGCTTGTAGTCCGCAGCGTGGTAGGAGCTGCGCACGAGCGGGCCGCTGGCCACGTATTCAAAGCCCTTTGCGTAGCCAGCATGTTTGTATTCCTCGAACTTGTCGGGGTGGACGTAGGCGACCACGGGGAGGTGCTGCGCTGATGGGCGGAGATATTGGCCGAGCGTGAGAACTTCCACATTCGCAGCGCGGAGGTCGTCCATCGCGGTAAGAAGTTCGTCTTCGGTTTCGCCGAGTCCGAGCATCAGGCCGCTCTTGGTGTTGATGTGCGGCGCGATTTCTTTCATGCGGCGCAGGACGGCGAGCGAGGTGCGGTATTTCGCCCGCGAGCGCACGGCGGAGGTGAGGCGCTCCACGGTTTCGAGGTTGTGATTAAAAATATCCGGCCCGGCTTCGGCGACCATTTGCAGGCATTCCTCCTTCGCGTGAAAATCGGGCGTGAGGACTTCGATGACTAGCTCCGGCAGCGCGGCGCGTACGGTGGTGATGGTGCGGGCGAAATGCGCGGCACCTCCGTCCTTCAGATCATCGCGTGCGACGGCGGTGATGACGACGTGCTTGAGCTTCATCCGCGAAATCGCCTGCGCCACGCGCTCCGGCTCATCGGCCTCCAGCGCGAAGGGCTTTGCCGTCGTCACCGCGCAAAAGCCGCACGCCCGCGTGCAGCGGTCGCCCGCGATCATGAAAGTCGCCGTCCCGCTGCTCCAGCATTCCCAGCGGTTCGGGCACTGTGCGCTTTCGCAGACGGTGTTCAGCCGCAAGTCGGTGACGAGCGCCTTCGTGGAAAAATAGACAGGATTCGAGGGCAGCCGGACTTTGATCCAGTCGGGCTTGCGCGACTGGTGCAGCGCGGGATCAATCGTTTTGCAGGACATACTACTACTTATTAACCGCCCGCCCGCCGCTGTCACGCGCGGGAATAGCGGCATATCATTCTACGGCGGCTGGCGTGTTGTTTTCGGTGAAGAGCACTTCGAGATTTCGTGAGCCTGCGGCGAGTAGCTCGCGCTGGCGTTCGCGGGCGAGTGCGTAGTCGCTGCACAGTCCGCAAAGCGCGTCGCTGGCTTCCTCGAAGCGTCCGAGCTGCCGCATCGCTTCTGCTCGAAAAAGCGCAAGCTCGTGGTCGCCGGATTCCGCGAGTTCGATGAGTCGCTCCGCGTTTGCGATGGCTTCGGGCGAGGTGGGAAAGCGGACAGCATCCTTGCAATCGCGGAACTTGTCATTCCCCCGCCACCACGCGAACACGCGCAGCTCCAGCTCCTGTTCGGGGAATGCGGCCAGCCCTTCGCTGATTGCTTGGAAATAGCCCGCCTCGTCGGTGGATGTCACAGCGGGGAGTTGGTTCCATTTTTCCTTTTCGCCTTCGCCGATTTCGCCGGGCATGAGGAAGCCGATCTGCGGCGCGACTGCGAGCCAGTAAAGTTTCGCGCAAGCGTGGCAGCGCACGACGTTTGGCTGGCGCGGGATGCCGGGGAGTTCTTGATAGCCGTCCGTCCAGGAAAGCACGCCAGTGGAATCAACGTAATCAAACGTCGGCAGCTTCGCGAGCGCCTCGCAGTGCGGGCAGGCGAGGATGATGTCGGGTCCGGGTATCATGGGATTTACAAAGTCAGAGAGTTTGTTCGCGATGCAAGATGCAAGATGGGCAAAATGATGAATTTGCTATCGGCTATTTGCGATTGGCCAATTTCAAATAGCCGATAGCAAACGCTTGCGTTTCGTCATTCGTCATTTCGCGAAGCGACTACTTCTGGACGGTGCGTGCGAGCACCTCGCCGACGCCCAGCCCGAGCGCTTCCTCGGCGACGCGCAGAAACGCCGCGCTTGGGTCCGTGAGCGCGACTTGCAGCTTCGCGGGGTGCTTGGAGCGCGTGGCGGTGAGCTTTTGCTGCTTGAGTAATTTTTGCACCGCGATGGCTGTGTTCTGCGCGGAATCCACCAGTTTTACTCCCGGCCCGACGAACTTCTGAATCGCAGTTCGCAGCAGCGGATAATGCGTGCAGCCGAGCACAATCGTATCCACTCCCGCACGCAGCAATTTTTCCAAATACCGGCTGATCACGCGGTCTGTCACCTCGTCATCTAGCCAGCCTTCCTCGATGAGTGGGACGAAAAGCGGGCAGGCTTCGGCGAAGACTTCGATCTCATCGTCGAGTGCAGCAATCGCACGCTCGTAAGCTTTGGAAAAAACCGTGGCCCGCGTGCCGATGACGCCAACTTTTCCGTTCCGCGTCGCTTTAACAGCGGCCTCCGCGCCGGGGCGAATCACGCCTGTCACAGGCACACGCAGCGTTTCCTCCAGCGATTGCACGGCGAGTGCGCTGGCGGTGTTGCAGGCGACGACGATGAGCTTCGCACGCTCCGCGAGCAGCAGCCCGGCAAGCTCCTGGCTGTATCGCTCAATCGTTGTCTGGCTCTTTCCGCCGTAAGGAACGCGAGCCGTGTCGCCGATGTAAAAAATACTCTCGCCCGGCAGCAGCCTGCGCAGCTCGGCCACGACCGTCAGCCCGCCGATGCCGGAATCGAACACGCCGATGGGGCGCGGTGGTTCCTCAAGTTTAGTGGCGTCTGTTTTCCTTGGCATCGAATCGCAGCGAATGAGCCGCAGTTCGGCGTTTGGAAAAAGGAAAAACTACAAAGCGGCTTGAGAATCGCGGGCGCCACGTAGCCGCCGCAATATCATCCACGGTAGATCGAGCACCAAAAAGAAGACGACGGCAGTTGCGTTGATGCACAAAATATAAAGCCAGTGCGGGTCGGGGAAAAGATTGAGCATCGTCTTTTGCTCCGGGCGATGGTGGAGGAAGCCGAAATTCGCATCGCTCCACATGAAATTCGCCAGCAAAGCGCACAGGAGATAGACCTCGGACCACACGAGCGTTTTCCAGATTCCGCCTTTTCGCGGGCGCATTCCAAATTCAAACATCAGCCAGAAAACGCTGGCCGGGATTACGGAGTGATTGATTAAAAAACTCCACGTCCGCAGCCCGCCATCCATGTTGATTGCTGGGGTGAAAAGCGCCTGCATCGTGCCCGATATTCCCCAGAAATAGGCAAGCTCGAAGGCCATGACGTTTCGCTTTAACAACGCGACAATCGCGGCCACAGCGGCCCAATCGCAGAGGTTCATCGGCAGGCTGTATGGGAACTGGAGGCTGTCGTTTTTGTGCAGCCAGATAAAGTTGAGCACGTAGGTGGAAAGGAGGCAGACGGCCAGAGCGATGCTGATTCCTTGGGCGAGTCGCGGCTGGCGGACTTTGCGGCTTAAAAAATAGAGCAACACCGGCGCGATAAACGTGCCCGCAATGAATGCGATCTGGATGGAAGTCATCCCGCGCACGTTGCCGCGAATGCTGCGGGCACGCAATTCTTCCATTTGGCAGAGTGCGCCGTTGCTGCGACGCTGTTCCGGCTAAGCGCGAAGGTGGAACGCGGTTCACATGGGACGATGTTCAAATTTCTCGCCTCCATTTTCGCAATCACGGCTACCGCTTTCGCCGGTGAATCCCCTGCTCCGCGTGGCCGCGTGATGCAGGTTTCTCTCGGTGAAGCCGTCCAGCTTGCGCTGAAAAAGAACTTCACCATCGAAGCCGCAAAACTCGACCCAAAGGCCGCAGCCGAGCGGCTCACGCAGGCAAAAGGCCGCTTCGATCCGGTCTTCGATTTCGGCTATTCGCGGGGCGAGGCGACGACGCGCGATCAATTTCGCCGCGATGCTGCGGGGCGCGGCGGGCATTTTGAATTCAACTCTGTTTTGCAAAGCAGCGGTTTCAGCACCGGCATCAGCGGAGTGACGACGTGGGGCCTCGGCTACGATGTCGGCGCGAGCACTCGCAGCCGCAGCGGGACGTTTAATTCATTCGATGAAGATGTGGATAGCGAGCTGTCATTCAGCATCCGCCAACCGCTGCTCCGCGACGCTGGCAGTGCCACAAATCTGGCAGGCGTCCGCGTGGCGCGAAACAATATCGCGGCTTCCGAGTGGAGTGTGAAACAGCGTGTGATGGAGGTCATCACCGATGTCATCGAGACTTACAACGACCTGCATTTTGCGCATGAAAATCTCGCCGTCGCACGCCGCAACAAATCACTCGCGGGGCAGCTCCTGCGCGACAACATCAAGCGCGTGGAAGTCGGCGTGAAAACCCCGCTGGATGTCACCACCGCGCAGGCGGAAGTCGCGGCTCGCGAGGAGTCCGTCATCACCGCGCAGCGGGCGGTGAAGGACCAGGAGAATTTTCTAAAACAGCTCATCACCCGCGACATGATCCCGCTGCTCGGTATGCGCATCCAGATTTCCTCCCCACCGCTTCCGGGATTCGTGGAAAACGTCGTCGCAGGAATCGAACGCGCACTCGAACTGCGCCCCGATTACCGGCAGGCCAAGCTCGATCTCGCGAACCGCCGCATCACGCTCGTCGTGGAGAAAAATCAGCGTCTCCCGCGCCTCGACCTCACTGCGAGTCTCGCGATGAACGGCTTTGACGACGACTTCGGCACCAGCGCACAACGCGCCGCCGGTCGCGACCAGACGAACTGGAGCGCCGGTGCCACATTCTCTGTCCCGCTCGGCAACCGCGAAGCCCGTGGGCGCGTGAATGCCGCGCAGATCGACATCGCCGGGGCGCTCGTAAATCTCCAGCGTCTCGAACAGGAAATCATCGTCCGCGTGGACAACGCCAGCGGCCTCGTAAGCACAGCCCGCCAGCGCATCGAGGCCACCACGGAATCAAACCGCCTCGCCAAAGAAAGCCTCACCGCTGGCGAGGCGCGACTCATCGCGGGCACGGGCACCACGTTTGAAGTCCTCGAACTCCAGCGCAAAGTCGCCGAAGCCGAGACTGCCGAACTCCGCGCACGGTCCGACTTCAACAAAGCCGTCGCACGCTACCATCTGCAAACCGGCACCACGCTCCAGATTCACGGCGTGAAGGTGGACTGACTTTCGCTTCGCGAAGCGACTACACCGCGTCTTTCGCGCTGGCTGCGACGTACTCGCGGTTGAGGCGGGCAATCACCGTTGCGGGGATGTTTGCGGGGCAGACTGCTTCGCACTCGTAGTAATTCGAGCAGTTCCCAAATCCCTCCTTGTCCATCTGCGCGACCATTGAAAGCGCACGTTTGGTCCGCTCCGGCTGGCCTTGCGGGAGCAGGGCGAGATGCGTGACTTTTGCGCCGACGAAGAGCATCGCGGAGCCGTTCGGACATGCACCCACGCATGCGCCGCAGCCGATGCACGCGGCGGCTTCCATCGCGAGATCAGCGTCCACTTTGGAAATGGGAACCGCATTTCCATCCACCGCGCTGCCTGCGCGAGCGGTGATGAATCCGCCTGCTTGCTGGATGCGGTCGAATGCCGAGCGGTCCACACACAAATCGCGGATGACGGGGAATGCGCGGGCGCGAAACGGCTCAATGTAGATCGTTTCGCCGTCTTTGAATTTGCGCATGTAAAGCTGGCAGGTCGTCGTCTGCGAAATCGCGGGGTCGCCGTGCGGGATGCCGTTGATCGTCAGCGAGCACGTCCCGCAAATCCCTTCGCGGCAATCGTGGTCAAACGCAATCGGCTCCTCACCTTTTTTCGTGAGTTGATCGTTCACGATGTCGAGCATCTCCAGGAAGGATGCCTCGCCTGGGATGTTGTTGGCATCAATGTCCGCCATTTGGCCGGAAGATTTTGCGTCCTTCTGGCGCCAGACTTTAAGTTTCAGATTCATACGCAGGGTGGTTGGTTATTCGTTGGATTTTCCGGGCTTCAAAAAGCGCTGAAGTTGTTCGTAAAAACCGGGGTAGCTCGTGTTGACACATTCCGTGTCGCGCACACTCGTCTGCCCTTCGCTAAACATTCCCAGCACGGCGCAGGCCATCGCGATGCGGTGGTCGCCGAAGCTCTCCACATCGGCTCCATGATACTCGCCGCCGCCTTCGATTTCCATGCCGTCCTCGCGCTCAAAAACCTCGACGCCAAACGCACGCAGGTTGTTTGCAATCGCCGCGATGCGGTCGGTTTCTTTCACGCGAAGCTCTTTTGCGTCTTTGATAATCGTGCGCCCATTCGCCAGTGCCGCAGCAACGGCGAGGATGGGAAGTTCATCAATCACGTTGGGAATCTCGCGCCCGGCAATGGTCGTGGCTTTCAGCTCAACGCCACGGATTTCCACGGAGCCACGCGGCTCGCCTTCCGTGGCTTCGACGATTTCATTCACCTGCGCACCCATCCGAATCAGCACCGCAAGAATGCCGGTGCGCGTGGGATTCAGCCCGACGTTTTTGATGATCAAATGCGAACCCGGCATCGCCGCCGCCGCGACCAGCCAGAATGCGGCGCTGGAATTATCGCCGGGCACTTCAAAATCCCGCGACTCCAAATGTTGCCCGCCGAGGACGGAAACCGTCAGCCCCGTTTTGCGCGGGCGGACGACGTGCCACGCAAGCATCCGCTCGGTGTGGTCGCGGCTTTGCTCCGGCTCGGTGACGCTCGTGCTGCCTTTTGCAAAAAGCCCCGCGAGCAGGACTGCGCTTTTCACCTGCGCACTCGCGACGGGCGATTCGTAAGCGATTGCTTTTAGCGAGCCGCCTTCGATGACGAGCGGTGCGCGACCGCTATCGCCTTCGGAGGAAATGCGGGCGCCCATTTTCGTAAGCGGCTCGATCACGCGGCCCATCGGTCTTTTGGAAAGCGACGCATCGCCGACGAGCCGCGATTTGAAAGGCTGCGCAGCGAGGATGCCGCACATCAGCCGCATCGTGGTGCCGGAGTTTCCGCAATCAATGTCGCCGCTTGGCTGGATAAATTTGCCGCGCTTTCCATGCACGACGACGGTGGTTTCATCCACGCGCTGGATTTCCACGCCGAGCTGCTGAAACGCTTTCATCGTCGAGAGACAATCCTCGCTGGGCAGAAAGCCGGAAATCGTCGCCGTGCCGTTGGCCATCGCTGCAAGCATGATGGAGCGGTGCGAGATACTCTTGTCGCCGGGGACGGTGATTTCGGCGTTGATTGCGGGTGCTTTTCGGATTTTCCAGTCGGTCATTTCGGAAATTTGATTTGGTCGCGGGTCTGCTTGGCGACTGCGAGGAAATTCTTCAATTCCTCCGCATCTTTCGGCAACACGCCCCGCTCCAGCGTTTGTCGAAATTCATAGAGTTTTGCAATCATCGCATCAATGGCTTCGATGATTGCCGCACGGTTTGTCTGCATGATTCCCGTCCACAATTCCGGCGGGCCGCTCGCCACGCGAGTCGTGTCGCGAAAGCCCGGCCCGACCACCTCAAAAGCCCGCGCATTCCGCTCGGCCACAGCCCGCACCAGACTTCCCGCGACCAGATGCGGCAGATGGCTGATGAGAGCGACACATTCATCGTGCTCGCCCGCGCCCATCGTCACCACGCGGCAGCCAATCAGCTCCCAAAACGTGCGCACTTTTTCCAGCGCAGCGGCGTCCGTCGAAGCGGTCGGCGTCACGATGCAGTTCGCCTCGTGAAAGAGCGACGCCTCCGCCGCATCCATGCCAGACTCGGCTTTGCCAGCCATCGGATGACTGCCGATGAAGCGGCATTTTTCGGTGAAAATCATGTCGAGTTCAGCGACCACAAATGCTTTTACGCTCCCGACATCCGTGACGATGCAATCCGCTCGCGCCTCCCGCGCAATTTGCACCGCCAGCGCACCCATCGCTTCAATCGGCACGCAGAGCACCACCAACTCCGCACCACGCACAGCCTCCGCGATTTCTCCCGTCACCACATCCGCTATGCCGCGACCGCGAAGCTCCGCGACGACGGATTCCCGCCGCGCCCACAGCGCAACGTGCCAGCCGCCAAGCTCGCGCAATTTCAGCGCAAGCGAGCCGCCGAGCAGGCCGGGGCCGATGATGGCGATTTTGCGGAGCGACATGGTTTATGTGTTGGTAAAAAAGAAACCCGGCTTGTGGCACGGAAGCCACAAGCCGGGTAAAGGTTCCTGTGAAAACCGGTGCTTACGGCACGAGCAAAGCGCGGCGCGTGTACGGGCACTCGATTTCCGTCCCCGGTGGCAAACCGCGCACGTCGATTAGTTTCCCCGTAGCGTAAGGGCTTTCGATAAAGCCGGGTTTGCCGTCGGTTTTCTTGCCGTATTCCGGGTTCGCGGTTGGCGGCGGGACGGGCTTCGTCTCAGGCTTCGGAGTCTCGATGACTGGATTTGCAATCGGGTCATTGATTTCCTCTTTCTTCTCCTGCTTCGGCTTCGTTTCGACAGGAGGCACTGCTGCCGGCTCGCGCATTCCGCCGGGAGCTGGCTTCTTGCGGGGCGGCTGCGGGTCGCAGGCTGAAAAGAGCATCGAAGAAACGATGACGGTGGCACAGAGAGTGAAGTTTTTCATAAATCGAGCGCGGTGTTAGTGCATTTTCGGAAAATAGACAAGTGCCGTGTCGCGGCATTGTTGATTGGGCGTGATTTCGAGCGAACCCGCGTGAGGGCCTGCAAGCGCGTTTAACCCGAACGCCGAATGGGTTCACACAAACTTCCCCGGATTTAAGATTCCTTTTGGGTCCAGGGCGCTTTTTAGGCGGGCGTGGATGTCGCGTCCGGTTTCATTTACAGCCAGCGGCCACCAGCGTTTTTTGGCGAGGCCGATGCCGTGTTCGCCGGTGATTACGCCGCCTGCTTTGAGCACCCATTTGAAAAGTTCGTCGAGTGCGCGGTCCACTGCGGCCTTGATTTTTGGCTGCTCGTGGTAGTTCGCGGCCATGATGTTGACGTGGATATTTCCATCGCCCGCGTGTCCGAAGCAGGCCACGGGGAAGCCGTGTTTCTTCGCGAGCCGCTCGCCAAATTCCGCAAGCTCCACGAGCTTTCCGCGTGGTACGACTACGTCTTCGTTGAGCTTGGTGAGGCCGGTGACTTTCAGCGATGTGCTGTATGCGCGGCGCAGGCTCCAGAGCTTCTCGCACTGCTCGTCGCCGTGCGCGGTGAGCACGCGGATTGCGCCCATCGCTTCGATGCGCTTTTTCAAATCGGCGGTTTCGCTGCGGACGGATTTTTCGTGTCCGTCCAGCTCCACGAGCACGAGCGATTGTGCGCCGGGAGCGATCTCGCGACCGAGATATTCGCGGGCACTTTTCAGCGTGAATGGATCGGCGATTTCCAGCGCACTGGGCAGAAAGCCTGCGGCAAAAATCCGCTGCACGGCTTCTGCGGCTTCGCGAAAAGTGCGGAAGCTGGCGGCGAGCGTGGAGCGCGTGGGCGGATGCGGCAGGATGCGCAGCGTGGCTTTTGTCACCACGCCGAGCAGCCCTTCGCTGCCCACGAAATTGCCGACGAGATCAAAGCCTTGTTTGTTTTTGTGCGTGCGTCCGCCGCAGTCCAGCACGCGGCCATCGGCGAGCACGACTTCGAGGCCGAGCACATAGCTGCGGGTGACTCCGTATTTCAAACAGCGCGGCCCGCCGGCATTGGTCGCGATGTTTCCGCCGATGCTGCAATCGCGCAGCGAAGCGGGGTCCGGCGGGTAGAACCAGCCGAGCTTGCGCACGGCGTCCTGCAAGTCGCCGGTGATCACGCCCGGCTCCACAACGGCGACGCCATCGGCGGTGTTGATTTCCAAAATGCGGCGCATCAGTGCGACGCTGAGAACGATGCCGCCGTGCGAGGGGACGCAGCCGCCGACGTAGCCGTAGCCAGCTCCGCGTGTCGTCACGGGGATTCCGTGCTCATTGGCAAAGCGGAGTGTTTTTTCGACGTGCGAGCGCTTTTTCGCGAGGACGACGACATCCGGCTGGCGCGATGCATGCCAGCGATCTTTGGCGTGCGCGGAGAGCGTGGCTTCGTCGGACGCGACGACGCCGGGGCCGAGGATTTTGCGGAGTGATTGGGCGAGGTTCATCGGTGCTTTCAGTTGCCAAAAATCTTTTTCACGGAGCCGCCGATGCGCTTGAGCGCGTTGGGGCGCGGAGTCGGTGCGGGAGTGGGAGGTCGGATGACGACGGCGGGTTTCTTTGCGGGAGCAGGCGTTGGCGCGATTTCCGGCGGCTGTTTGTCGAATCCATCGTGACGCTCCACATTGCCCGTGCGGGCATTGATGATGAGGATGCCGAGCGGATCGCCTTCAGGATTTTCCACGCCGATGCGCCATGCGGGAGCGGAGCCTTCGCCGTATTTTCCCAGCTCGTAGTTGAGCGCACCCATCCGCATTCCGTTGGCGACGCAGTATCGTGCGGCGATAGCGGAGACGGCGGTGCTGTCAATTTTCACGGCGTCTGCGCCGATCACATCCGCAGGCTTCAGCGCATCTGCAAATTGTGAGAGTGAGCGGTTCGCTTTCACCGCGCCATCCGCCACGGCAAACTCGCGGAGGCCGAGCGGCAGAGCCGGGTCGTGGACGAGGAAATACCAGCGCTCCGGCCACGGTGCGCCGTCGCGGGCCTCGATGCGGGCGAGGCGTTTTGCGGCGTCTTTCGGGAGCAGCTTCAGCGCGGCAAGAGCAGTGCTGTTTTCAGCAAATGAAAAAGTAGTCAGAACCAGAAAAGCAGCAGTGATGACGCGGAACATCGGGCGGGACATTAACGGCGGCGGCTGAGATTTCCAGCGCACAGTGCCAAAGTTCCAGACCACTCGCGGGTTTTGTCATCTCGACAGCAAATCCGGCTCAATTACGTTCGCCGCACTTCAACTCATTTCATCCATGAAAAAATCCATCCATCCCGTCACACGCCGCTCATTTCTTCGCGATAGCTCCGCTGGTTTTGCAGGCGCAGCGCTCGTCGGCAGCTTTCCTCACATCGTGAACGCCGAAGCCGCGAAGACTGTGCGAATCGGCATCGTAGGCTGCGGCGGTCGCGGCTCCGGGGCGCTCGTGGATTCGATGAAAGCCGATCCTTATGTGCAGCTCGTCGCGATGGGTGATGTGGATGCCGCGAGGCTGGAGATCAGCCACAAGAACATCACCGCAAAATTTGAGAAGCAGGTGAAAGTGCCCGATGCCAATAAGTTCGTGGGCCTCGATGCCATCGACCACGTTCTCGCCACAGACATTGATATTGTTTTCCTCACCACGCCTCCCGGATTTCGCCCCGCGCATTTGCACAAAGCGATCAACGCGGGCAAGCACGTCTTCTGCGAAAAGCCGCTCGGCGTGGATGCACCGTCCATCCGTCACGCGATGGAAGCCGTGAAAAAAGCGAAGGAGAAAAACCTCGCGATTCAGTCCGGCTTTTGTTGGCGGTTCAACGTCGCCGAGCGCGCAACGTGGGCGAAGTTGCACGAAGGCTTCATCGGCGATGTCCGCGCTTATTACGGCACCTACCTCACCGGCAGTCCGTGGCCTCCGAAGGAACGGCAGGCGGGCTGGACGGACTTTGAATACCAGCTCCGCAATTGGCTCTATTACACATGGCTCAGTGGCGACATCCTCGTGGAGCAAGCCGTCCACAGCGTTGATAAAATGAGCTGGGCATTCAAAGACACACCGCCTCTGCGCTGCACCGCGCTCGGTGGTCGCGTGCAACGAGTGGAGAAGGAATTTGGCAATGTCTTCGACAACTTCGGCGTGATGTACGAATTCCCAAATGGCGGACGCGGATTCATCTTCTGCCGCCAGCAAGCGGGCTGCTCAAACGAAAATGCCGACTACATCATCGGTGCCGACGGGAAGGGAAATGTGAACGGATTCAAACCGCAGCACGTCCTCGAAAAAACAAACGGCGACCGCTGGTTTTACGAAAAGAATGGCGGCGAAGGCGGCGTGGAAGGACCGCGCAACGAGATGTACGTGCAGGAGCACCTCGAACTCATCCAGAGCATCCGCGCGGGCAAGCCAGTGAACAACGGCGAGCAACTCGCCCACAGCTCCATGGTCGCAATCATGGGCCGCATGAGCGCGTACAGCGGACGCACGATTGAGTGGGAAGACGCCATCAATTCCAAAGAATCGCTAGTCCCCGCCGGCCTCGACGCCATGAAGCTCGACGCCACCCCGCCAGAGCCACTCATCGCCATCCCAGGCCGCTACAAACTGCCGAAATAAACGGGAAGTTCCGTGCCCGCTAGATGCAGGGCAGCATAGATCAGCGCTGCCTAGGGTTCTTGCGATGGCTTTCCCGACGTGTCGGGGCTACGGAACTGTGCAAGATACACTCCTGCTGTTTCGCCGACACTCGCCGCGCAGATCATATTCATCATACCACACTTCTCTGAACCCCAGTTTCCAACCTATCACAGCCCGTCGGCTCGTCGGACGCATACAGCATCACATCGCGATTCGAATCTCGACTTGTTGAGGTCGGGAAATAACGTCAAAACACATGAAATCTGAAGTCAAAACTCGCACTCTGCAGAGCCTCGCCGATGCACGTTTGGCGAACGATTTACGCGTGAACGAAGAGTATCAGCGAGGGACGAAATGGAGCTTGTCGCAGAAACAGGGTCTCATCGATTCGCTTCTGCGGGGGTATCAAATACCGCTTTTCTACGTCCATTTGGAGGCGCAAACGAACAACTTTACAGGTGATATCCAGACGACTGCTTGGATAGTGGACGACCAACAGCGGCTCGCAGCCATCATCGGCTATCGTCAAAATGAATTTGCCCTACCCGACCCGAAGAAAGCCAAACCGGGAACGGTTTTACCCATTGGGGCAACTGAAATGCCCTCGTGGACGGGAAAGAAATTTGAAGAACTTTCCCCGGCTGATAAAGAGCGGCTGCTTGGCTTTGAGTTGTTGGTTGTCCAAATGACTGCGGAGCATCCAAACGAGGTGAGGGATCTATTTATTCGGTTGCAGGCGGGCACCCCATTGACTGCTCAGGAAAAGCGGGACGCATGGCCCGGCGATTTCACGAACTTCGTGATTCAACATGCAGGTAAACCGGGACATCGGCTTTCCAACCCGAAGCGTTTCTTCAATCTCTTTCCGCGTTCCCGAGGCATATCGGTGGATGATGGGGTTCACTACGTGGATGGGCTTGCGGATACCCGCAAGTTTTTCGCGGGGTTGGCGATGACGATCATGGTCCGCGAGCGGGCGGAAGTGGACTTTGTCGATCTGAAGGGTGCGACCATTAACGAGTTCTATATTGAAAACCTCGTTTTAAAGGATGGCGATGAAGGGGCCGCGCGTGTTCTGGAAGTGCTCGACCGCGTCGCTAGATTGCCGGGATTCGATAACTTGCGAGAGGGCAGGCCGCTCCCCTTTGCTTGGGCATTTCATCTGGCGTTGCTCGTGGACTCACTTGAAGAAGGCCGCTACGCAACAGTCTGGCGGGAGGATGTGGTTGGGGCGTTTATTAACTTCAAGCAAGATGTGGCAGCAGCCCAGCTCCACTATCGACAGACTCACGAGTCACTTCCGCATTACGAACGGTTCGGGCGATTATTGTCTGGTTCAGGCTCCGACACTGCTGAGGTAATACGAAGGAGGCATTCGTTTTTACTGGAACAAGTTTATACAAAAATAAACCTCATCCAACTGGATCCCAACCGCCTTTTTGACCCTCTTGAAAAAGAGGTCATATGGAACCGTGACCGCGCACTATGCCAAAATCCTCGCTGCGAGCGTTCCGGCCAACGAGTGCCGTTCGGAGAGGCAACAATCCACCACATCATTGAACACACAACCGGAGGAAGCACGACGCTCCAAAATGGCGTTCTAATCTGCCCCGAGTGCCATCGAAACAGGGATGAAATGCAGCGCCTCGCGCCGCATTTTCAAGGATACATTCAACGAATATACGCGAATCCCGCGCAACAGTATACGGGCGGAGTTGTGACCGATTCACGAAGCGCGGTAGTTGGTGGACAAGCGGACTCAGAGCGGGATGCTGATGAAAATGGACATCCGGCGGCGGCGGGAGGACTGAAGATCGTTATTGATTGGGGTGCTTTGGATGAGGATCGCGAGACGCAGACATTTTCCGGCGGACCTGCTTCGGATGTGGTCGTGACGCTGCTCGTAGAACTCATCAACGCATTCGGGGAACCTATGAAACAGCAATTGACCGAACTCCCAGTGGTTCGCTTTCCGCTGTCGCGCGACCCTGCCACTACTTTCCTTAATAAAAATACCGGAGTTCCATTTAGTTCTATCCAGATGCCGGGAAGCGATCTTCGCTTCTGTCCGCAATCAAGCACTCCCGAAAAAGTGCTGCGGCTTAAGGAATTGTTCTCTCGCTTGACGCTGCCAGACGGCAGGGATTTCCCGCCCGGCAGTGTGGAAATTTCAATCGAGGCAGTGTAAATGAAGAGTTCCGTAGAATCTGACTTATGATTTTGAAAACTCTCAAACTGGAGCACTTCCGCTGCTTTCGGCGCTTGGAACTGAATTTGGACCCACGGCTTAATGTTTTCATCGGAGGAAATGGCTCAGGCAAGAGTGCCCTCTTGGACGCAATCGCGCTCAGTCTTGGCCCCGTTCTTTCTCATCTGCCCGACCTCTCGGGGCCGGGGCTTAAACGGGCGTCCGATATCCAGTTGTTATTTGAAGACGTGCAATCTCCCTTCGTCCACATCGCCGCGACTGCGGAACACGGGAACGGAGTATTGCGGGAACTTTCGTGGGATCGAATTACTAAGCGGGACAATTCAAAAGATACGCGGAAACTACTGCCAAAACAAACCAAAGGGCTCACAGAACTCCACGACTGGCTCGATGAAATCATCGGTAAGCACAACCGTCAGGAGGAGTTCATCCTGCCCGTCTTCGCTCACTACGGCACCAATCGCGCCGTGGACATCCCTCATAACAAACCGAGCGTGAAGCGGCGCAAAAGCTTTGAGCGACTGGACGCTCTAAAGGACGCACTCAGCCCAAATGCTGATTTCTTGCGCGCCGTGGCTTGGTTCAAAATGCTGGAGGATCAAGAGCTTCGACGGGCCAATAGCAATGAGGCTTCCGTTCTCGCACCCGTGAAGACGGCTATCGAACGGATGCTCCCTGGGATTCGCAACCCACGCATGGATGCCTCGGATACCGAGCGATTTGTCGTAGATGGCGTCTCTGGCAATCCCGTATTCGAGACGGTGAAGCTCTTTCTCGATCAGCTCTCCGATGGCTACCAAGTGATGCTGGGGATGGTCATGGACTTCGCGCTGCGATTGGTCCGCGCAAACCCAGTTACGCCTGCGCACCCGGACCCGCTGGCTGCACAGGCCATCATGATCGTTGATGAGGTTGATCTCCATTTGCACCCAGAGTGGCAGCAAAGAGTCATCCCAGACTTGATGAGGACATTCCGAGGGACGCAGTTCATCTTTACGACGCACAGCCCGCAGGTCGTCAGCACTGTACAGAAAAAGTATGTCCGTCGGCTAAAAGACTTCGCAGTCTGTGAGCTACCGACGGAGACGATTGGAGCAGAGAGCAGTCGTGTAATGGAGGAGGCTTTTGATGTTCCGATTCGCGCGGAAAATCTCGATGAGGTGAAACTCCTTGAGTCATACATTCACCTTGCAGAGTCCCCGAATGCAGACCCCATCGAACTCGCGAAGAAGCGGGAAGAAGTCCGCCAGATATTCACCGATGATGAGCCCGCTATCGAGCTTGCCGATATGGCCGCAACCCAGCAGAAAGTTCTGAAGGGAATGAACCTCACGCTGCCTGTCATTCCAGCCCCGAAAGACGAAGAAGAATAGTCCATGCGCCATCTTGCTCCGCACCCTGCGCCGACCGAGCTTACCAATGCAAATCCACCACTCCCGCTGGATTGGAAGAATTCATCTGTACAAGTGCGCCAAGCGAAACGGGCCATCCGGGACAAGCTCTACCGACATCAATTCGGGTTGTGTGGCTTTTGCGAGGGCTCGTTGGGAGAACTTGGACGCCATATCGAACACGTTGAACCCAAAGGCGGTATCGGAGGAAATCCAGCACGCACATTCGATCACTCAAATCTCATCGCTTCTTGTCAGGGAGAACAGAAGACGGGGAAAAGTGCTGATTCTTGCGGGCATTTCAAAAACGAATACATCGGGAAACATGGGGCTTTTATCCTCGCTGACTTCGTCTCTCCGCGAGAGGCCGGTTGCGACGCAAAGTTCAAGTATCTAAGCGATGGCCGAGTCTTACCCTCAGCAGATCAAGGCACCGACGACTATCGACGAGCGGATTACACTATCAAAGTCGCGGGTTTGGATTGCAACAGGCTCAAACATCGCCGCCGACAGATTGCCGAGAGGCTTCTCCGGCAAATCGACCGCTTTCAAAATGAACCGCATGTGTTGCAGCAACTTTTGAATCACTATCTCGGCACGCATTCGGACAGTAATGGAGAGCAGGTGCTGCTTTCTTTTTATTCGACGCGGAAGCAACGTCTTGCCCCGTAATCTCAAAAGCGGAGGTTTACGGGGCACGGATTTATTTTCCGCGAAGTGAAAATGCCGGTTGACCCGATTTTGCCGCGCCACTTAGCATCCGGCTTCAAATTAACCATACCTCACACCTTGGACTTAAAAGACATTAAAGAGCTAGTCGCTCTCATGAGGCGAAACGACCTTTCGGTTTTCAAAATCGAACAGGAAGGTTTCAAAATCACCCTCAAACGCGGCTCAGAACCCGTATTCACCACCACGGCTATCAGTGCTCCGGCGCCGGTTCAGACTGTGGCGGCACCAGCGCTTGCTGCTCCGGCTGCTGCACCTGCGGCGGCGGGCGGCGAGAAGCTCAAGGAAATCACCTCGCCGATGGTCGGCACCTTCTACGGTGCTGCTTCGCCGGATGCGCAGGCTTTTGCCAAACCGGGGACGGAAATCGCCGCCGATAGCGTCGTCTGCATCATTGAGGCGATGAAAGTGATGAACGAAATCAAGGCGGAGATCGCCGGAACGGTCGTCGAAGTCGTGGCCGAAAACGGGAAGCCTGTGCAGTATGGCCAGGTGCTTTTCCGCGTTCGGTAAAAATGAGTTGAGAGTTGCTAGTTGAGAGTTGAGAGACGCGGCATCCGCGCTCGGACACGCTCGACCGTCTCTCAGCTCTCAACGCTCAACTATCATCTAATGTTCAACAAAGTCCTCATCGCTAATCGTGGCGAAATCGCACTCCGCGTCATCCGCGCTTGCAAAGAACTGGGCATCAAAACCCTCGCCGTTTATTCCGAGCCCGACGTGGATTCGCTCCATGTCCAGCTTGCTGACGAAGCCATTTGCATCGGGCCGGGACCGAGCAACCAGAGCTACCTGAAAATTGACCGCATTATCAGCGCGGCGGAGGTTGGCGACTGCGACGCGATCCACCCCGGCTACGGATTTCTCAGCGAAAACGCGCACTTCGCCGACGTGTGCGCGAGCTGCAACATCAAGTTCATCGGACCGCCATCGTCTGCCATCCGCAGCATGGGCGACAAAAACACCGCCCGCTCCACAGCGAAACGCGCCGGAATGCCCGTGACGCCCGGCTCCGACGGCATCGTGGAAAACGAAAAAGACGCCTTGGTTATCGCGCGCAAAATCGGCTATCCGGTGATGATTAAAGCGACTGCCGGCGGCGGTGGTCGCGGGATGCGCCCGGCGCACAATGACGGCTCGCTTGTGGCAGGCTTTCACGCCGCGAGTGCTGAGGCAGAAAAGGCATTTGGCAATGGCAGCGTGTATATCGAGAAGCTCATCGAAAACCCGCACCACATCGAGTTTCAGATCATGGCCGACATGCACGGCAACGTCATCCATTTGGGCGAGCGCGACTGCTCCATGCAGCGCCGCAACCAGAAGATTATCGAGGAAACCCCCTCGCCCATTATGACGGAGGAAATCCGCAAGCGCATGGGCGACGATTGCGTGCGACTCGCGAAGGAAGTCGGCTACGTCGGCGCGGGCACCATCGAGTGTCTCATGGACGACACCGGCAACTACTACTTCATGGAGATGAACACCCGCATCCAGGTGGAGCACTGCATCACCGAGGAAGCTTACGGCGTGGACCTCGTGAAGGAGCAAATCAAAGTCGCCGCCGGCGAAAAACTCTCGCACTGGATGTACGACGCGAAGCTCAAATACCACGCCATCGAGTGCCGCGTGAACGCCGAAGACCCGTTCAATAATTTCCAGCCATCGCCCGGCAAGATTGACCTCTACTACGCGCCCGGCGGACGCGGCGTGCGCATTGATTCCCACGCTTACACCGGCTACACCGTGCCGCCTTACTACGACTCGATGATTGCCAAGGTCATCGCCATCGGCACCACGCGGGAAAACGCCATCCACCGAATGCGCCGCGCCCTCAGCGAATACATCATTCGCGGCGTGAAAACGACGATCCCTTTCCAGCAACGCATCATGCACGACCCCGATTTCGTCCGTGGAAAATACCACACCGGATTCGTGGCTAAGATGCTCGACGCAGGCTCGGAATACAAAAAGTAGGCGGTGAATTCGTCCTCCATCCGCCACGTTCACTTCCACGGCGTCTGCGGCACCGCGATGGGCGCGGTCGCTGTGGCGATGAAAGAGCAAGGCTACTCCGTCACCGGCTCCGATGCGGGTGTGTATCCGCCGATGTCCGATTTCCTCGTGCAAAAAGGCGTCGCCATTTCCTCGCCCTACGCCGCTGAAAACATCCCGCCCGACACGGACCTCGTCGTCGTCGGCAACACAATCGGGCGCGGCAACCCGGAGTTGGAAGCCGTGCTGAACCGCCGGATGCACTACCTCTCGCTGCCGGAGACGCTGCGCCACTTTTTCCTCCACGGAAAGCGCAACCTCGTCGTCGCCGGAACGCACGGAAAAACCACGACCACGAGTTTGGTGACGGCTATTTTGGCTGAGGCGGGTCGTGATCCTACTTTTGTCATTGGTGGCTTGCTCAACAGCATGGGTACGCACGCCAAATTAGGCACGGGCTCTTATT
>JANMLS010000098.1:0-14228 GCA_031372675.1 Verrucomicrobiaceae bacterium | reverse complement strand
GTGCGTGCGCGAGCCGTTAGCCTGCGCCGACGATGACTGAAACGCTCACTCCGATGATGCAGCAATACCACGGCATCCGGCGCACTTTGCCGCCGGATACGCTGCTGCTTTTTCGCCTCGGAGATTTCTACGAGATGTTTGCCGACGACGCGAAAGACGCTGCGGCAATCCTCAATATCGCGCTCACAAAACGGAACGGCATCCCGATGGCCGGAGTGCCGCACCATGCGCTCGATGGCTACATCCGGCGGCTGATCAAAGCGGGAAAGCGCGTCGCCATTTGCGACCAAGTGAGCGAGCCGCGCCCCGGCCAGATCGTGCAGCGCGAAGTCACCCACATCGTCAGCCCCGGCACCATCGGCGATGTGAACATGCTCGACGCAAAGCGGAACAATTTCCTCGCCGCGCTGCACCCCGGCGCGAAGGGCGGACACGGCTTCGCTTTTCTCGATCTCACGACCGGCGATTTCCGAATCACCGAGCTGGCCGACGACCACGCGCTCGCGGATGAAATCGCCCGCGTGCAGCCTGCCGAGTTGCTCGTCGCGGAGGAAAATTGCGACCGTTACCGCGAGTTCGTGCGCGTCGTCCCGCGCGACGGCTACACGTTTCTCAGCGAGCAGGCTTTCTTCATTTTGCGCGAGCATTTCAAAGTGCAGAGCCTTGATGGATTTGGCTGCGCGGAAATGCCAGCGGCCATCGCCGCAGCGGGCGCGGTGCTGCAATACTTGAAGGAATTACGCCGCTCGCTCGCGCACGTCTCGCGGCTCTCGGTGTATCGCAACAGCCAGTTCATGACCGTGGACGCCGCGACGCAGGCCAACCTCGAACTCGTCGTCTCGCGCGGCGGCGGGCGCGACACTTCGCTGCTCGGCTGCCTCGACCGCACACTCACGCCGATGGGCGCACGCAAGCTGCGCGACTGGATTCTCCATCCCATCTGCGACCTCGCCACGCTGCACGAGCGGCAGAATTTGATCGGCGATTTCCTCAGCGAGCCATTCCTGCTCGGCAACATCCGCGAGACGCTCAAAGGCATCCGCGACCTCGAACGCACCGTAGGCCGCCTCACACAAATCGCCGGAAACGCCCGCGACCTCCAAGTCCTCCGCACCTCGCTGGAGCAAGTCCCACAGCTCCGCGAAGACCTCAATGCCCTGCTGCGCAAAGACAGCAACAACCCGCTGCTGCCGCCCGACTCGTCATTCGTCATTCGTCATTCGTCATTGGCCGCTTTGCTCCTCCCCCAACTCCACGCGCTGCCTCACATCGTCGAGTTGCTCACCCGCGCACTCGTGGACGAACCGCCCGCATTTACCAAGGAAGGCGGCATCTTCCGCGCTGGCTACCACGCCCCGCTCGATGAGCTGCGCAACGCCTCCATCGCCGGAAAAGAGTGGATCGCGCAGCTTCAGGAAAAAGCCATCGAGGAGACGGGAATCAAAAACCTGAAAGTCCGCTACACCGGCGTCTTCGGCTATTTTTTCGAGGTCACAAAATCCAACATCCACCTCGTCCCGCCGACATGGCACCGCAAGCAAACCGTGGCCACCGGCGAGCGCTACATCACACCCGAACTCAAGGAAGTGGAAAACAAAATCCTCGGCGCAGACGAGCGTTCGCAAGCGCTGGAATACGAGCTTTTCATCCAGCTCCGCGACGAAGTGATGCGCGAACTTTCCAAGCTCCAGGAGACCGCCGCCGCCGTCGCGACCATTGATGTTCTCGCCGGCCTCGCAGAAACCGCGCGACTTTTCAGCTACTGCAAACCCGCACTCTCCGACGATCTCCGCATCCGCGTGACCGATGGTCGTCACCCCGTTCTCGACCAGTCGCTCGTCGAAGAAAAATTCGTCCCCAACGACATCGCGCTCGATGACACGACGAATCGGCTCATCATCATCACCGGCCCCAACATGGCGGGAAAAAGCACCTACATCCGCCAAGTCGCGCTGCTCGTCCTCATGGCGCAAATCGGAAGCTGGGTGCCCGCAAAGAGTGCGGAAATCGGGCTGGCAGACCGCATCTTCACCCGCGTCGGTGCGAGCGACGACCTTTCTCGCGGCCAAAGCACGTTCATGGTCGAGATGAACGAGACGGCAAATATCTGCAACAACGCCACCGCACGCAGCCTCGTCATCCTCGACGAAATTGGCCGAGGCACCTCGACCTTCGACGGCCTCAGCATCGCATGGAGCGTCGCCGAATACCTGCACGACGAGCCGAAATGCCGCACGCTCTTCGCCACGCATTACCACGAGCTGACCGAACTCGCCCTCACACGCGGCGGGGTTAAAAACTTCCACGTCGCCGTGCGCGAATGGAACGACCAAATCATCTTCCTCCGCAAAATCATCCCCGGCGGTGCCGACAAAAGCTACGGCATCCAAGTCGCCCGCCTCGCCGGGCTGCCTGCAAAAGTCATCGCCCGCGCCAAAGACATCCTCAGCAACTTGGAGCGCCACGAACTCACCGCCGACGGCCAACCCACCCTCGCCGAAGCCCCACCGCCCCCAAAATTCGGAAAACCAAGAGGCAAAAAAGCCACCCAAAAAGCCCGCGCCGCCATGCCCGACCAGCCGTCGCTTTTGTAACTTCATATGGCCTACGTCATTCACGATACCGCACATGTGGAAAAGCGTGCGAAAGAGCGCGGATTCACATTTGAACAAGCCATCGAAACCGTCAACGAACCGACCTCAATTATTAAAGTGCCGCCGCGCCGTGGAAATCACAACGGGATGATTTGGTTGTTCAATCGCGACTTCAACGGTAGAATCCTTATCATAGTCGCCGAAACAAAAAACCATGAGTGCTGGATCATCACAGGGTATTGGAACTGAAACTCGCAGCTTCGTGATTCTCATCACCGAGCCGCCAGTAGTGGAAATTGATACGGAAGCCACCGCCGCCTACATCCGGCTACGCCCCGGCCCGGTAGCCCGGACCGAGCCGTATGCGTCGGACGCAGGCTTCATCATGCTCGACTTCGACGCCGTCGGGAGCGTCATCGGCATCGAAATCGTGGGCCAACAAGAGTTCAGCCTCCGCGAACTCATCAAACTTATCCCCGTGGAAATATCCGAAAGCACCCTGAACCGTACGCGCTACGTCACCGCAAAATTGCAGGCCGCGTGACCGCTATGAAAAAAGCTCTCGACGGCTTTTCATGGCTGAGAGAGCACTTGGCCCAGCGCACAGCGTTTGGATTTATCTCACCGGGTCGCGGGGGAATTTCACGTAGGGGAGTCGAGCGCCTTTGTATGCGAAATGGTCGGCGCGGATTTTTGTAGGCGCGGGGAAGAGCGCAGCTCCGGCGGTGGCGATGATGTCGTCTTGATCAATGCCGTCGCCAGAAACTCCGATTGCGCCGATGAGTGTCCTGCCGCGATAGAGAGGGAAACCGCCGGGGAAAATCGTCACACCGTTTGGGAGATTGGGGTTGCCGGGGAAGGTCTTCGTCTTTGGGTTCACCCGCAGCGAGACGGCTTCTTGAAAGCCGAAGTAAGGCCCGAAAGGCCGGCCATCCAGCCCCGGCGGAAAGAAACGCTGCGCGAGAAAGCCGACGGTGCGCGAGCTTTGCGCGAGCTGGCTGTTGCTGAAGAATACGGCGGTGCGCGCTTTTTGTGCGCTCACATCCCACGAGAAAATCGGCGCTTCGCCGACGCGGAAAATTCCGAGAATCGGCGGCGGCACTCCCGCTTTTCTGGGGTTGCCCACGACGCTCACCCAGACCTTCGCGGAGGTGCCGAGAGGCAGGCGGATTGCGGCCCGCGTGCGGCTCGCACGCTCGGCGGCGGCGGCGATGATTGCGCGCACTTCGGATGCGGTGAGCCGTGCGGCATCGCCGAGTTTTCCCGGCAGCGGGTCGCTGCGAAATGGAAAGCGGATTTCCCCTTTTACACCGCCGAGTGTGACGACTTCGTAGGGGTATGGCAGTGGCGATGGCTGCATGGAGAATCCCGCAACTTCTGCTCCGTGCGCGGGCGGGCCGGAGTCGGATTCACTTGGGAAATCTTCGGGCCGGGGCGTGGTGTAGGGCAGGCGCACTCCGCCAGCGAGGACGTTTGTGGCGAGGATGTCTGTGTTTGCGCGATAGCCAGTCTGCCCGGCGAGGGCGACGAGTTCATCCGGGTCTTCGCCAAACGTGAAGCCGGGCGTGGCGAATTTCTGCACGTCTTTGGACAGGATAGCGGCTGCGGCGCTGAGGTTCGTGGGCTTGCCATCGCCGGTGACGCCGATGCCGCCGACCAGCTCGCCGTCTTTATAAAGCGGGACGCCGCCGGGGCTGTCTTGCAGCGAGGTAAAGAGGACGCCGGGTGCGCGTGAGCCGGGAGACGCAGTATCCGCGACGGTGGCCGCGCCGTTGAAGCCAGCGGGGATTTGTTTCACGCGGTTCACGTCGGAGTAAAAGAGGTTCGAGAAGCCTACTCCGACGAGCGGGCCGGGCGGTGTGTTTTTTACACCGGGAGGAAAGTGCTGCTGGATGATCCAGCCAGCGGTGCGCGTGGTGAAAGCATTCTCGTTGCTGCTGAGGAAAGCAGCGGTCGCCGCGCGTCCGGCGGCTGCGGCGATGATGCCGGCTTCCGGTTGTGCGCCACCATTTACGTCCCAAATCCCAAGCACGAATCCCTCGCGGTCCGTCACGGCGACGACGCTATTCGGCGAGATTTCCCGCGCACGCTCGACGGCTTGGGAGATGATGCGCTCGACATCATCGCGGCCCAGCCGTTCCGCGCAAAACGCGCTCGCACTAGTCGCGAGAATAAGGATGGCTGAGGTGAGGCGGTGCATGGCGTTTGTTTAGATACGAAGGGCCGGTGTTTCGCAATGTCACTTTCGCCTATCTGCGGGGAGGATAACTACTCTCTTTGTCTCTGTGCTGCTTTTGAGAGAAGCTGCATTTCACCCACGCGGATGAAATTGACGATGCACAGCTTTCAGCCGCGTGTGATCGACGTGGGTGTAGATTTGCGTCGTGGAAATGTCGGCGTGGCCGAGGAGTTCCTGGATGATGCGGAGGTCTGCGCCGCCGCTGAGAAGGTGCGTGGCAAAGCTGTGGCGCATGAGGTGGGGATAGACGGTTTGCTCCAGACCGGCGCGGGCGGCGTGCGCTTTCACGATCTGCCACAGGCGGGCGGTGGTCATGCCTTTTCCATGTCGCGAGAGAAAGATGTGGCTGCCGGTACGCTTGGTGACGAGCGCGGGCCGCTCTTGGGCGAGATATTGCTCGATGGCTTCGATGGCTTTTTGGCCCACGGGGACGAGGCGCGTTTTGTTGCCCTTTCCGGTGACGCGGATGATGCGGTGCTCGGCGTCGAAGTTCTCCAGTCGAGCGCCGGTGAGTTCGCTGGCGCGGAGGCCGCTGGCGTAAAGAAGTTCGAGCATGGCTTTGTCGCGCAGACCGAGGGATTGTGTCGTGTCTGGAGCAGCGAGCAGGCGCTCGATGTCGAGTTCGTTCAGCGTCTCGGGGAGGAATCGCTCGATGCGCGGAAGCGGCAGGACTTCTGCGGGATCGTGCGGGATGCGGGCGCGGGCGGCGAGCCAGCGGAAGAAGATTTTCACCGCGACGACTTCGAGTTTGATGCTCGCTGCGGCGATCCCGGCGCTCTTTCGATGCGCGAGAAATTCCTGCAAATCGGCGAGCACTACGGCGCGTGGATCGTTGAGCTGGCGAGTCTTCTCGGCCCAGTCGCAGAAGTTTTCCAGCGAGCGCCGCGTGGAGAGCTGGTAGTTGTCGGACAACCCGCGCTCGGTCGCGAGGTGCATGATGAAGTCTTCGATGTCGGCACGCACGGTATTGGAATTTACGGCAGCACTTCTTCGCGTGCGCTGATTCGGGATTCCATTTCTGTGCGCTTCTCGGCGAGCACGTCGCCTTCCACGGCTTTCATCGCGGCGAGAAGATCGGATGCTTCAAAGATGCGGCCCACGCTCACGTAGTCGGCTCCAGCGGCGTAGAGCACGGGCACAGCATCGAGCGTCTCGGCGGTGATGAGGATTTTTGCATCGGGCGCGAGTTCGTGAATTTGACGGACGAGCTTTTCGTTTGTCGTGCCTTTGAGTAGCGACTCCGGCACGGAGCAGACGATCATTTGCGCAGATGCGATGCCTGCGTGGACGAGCGTATCGCGCTGGCTGATGTCGCCGTAAATCACGCGCACGCCTTGTTTCTGCAAGCCTTTGCGGGCGACCGGGCTGAAATCTACGACAGCCAAGTCTGCGAGTAATTCAGGTGCGTGGGTACGAATATCGGCGAGCAGCGAGCTGGCTGTGCGGAAGAAACCGAGGATCACGATCCGCGCACCAACTCCGTGTCCACCCTCGCCGTGCGCGTCGGTGGTGTGTTGGTGATCGAGGTCTTTGAACCCCGTTTTTTTCAAAACCGGAACGAGTCGGCGTGCAAAGCCATCGCTCCGCATCATGGCTTTCGCACTGATTGCCGCGAGCAGCACAAACGAAAGCGAGACCATGCCTTTTGTCTGCTCCGAGATGTGGTGCGAGGCGACTCCGAGCTGAAGAACGACGAGCGAAAATTCGCTGACCTGGCTGAGATTCAGCGCCGGGAGCACGCTGGCGCGGAGTCCCTGCCCCATCGCGTAGAGCGGCGTAAATGTGGTGAGCCAGCGGCTGAATACCACGAACCCGGCGAAGCCCAGCGCCCACAGGACGATGGTGGTGTTTGGCATCGGGATCGTCATCCCGAGGGCCACGAAGAAGAGCGTGACGAAGAAATCACGGAGACTCGTGACCTTTGCGGTGACATCAAGAGCGTAAGGAAATGTGGAGAGCGAGACCCCAGCGATGAGCGCACCCATTTCGCGGGAGAGACTCAGCCACGCGCCGAATTCGCCGAGTAGGAAGCACCACGCGAGAGCGCCGACGAGCACGAGTTCGGGCACACGAGCCACGGCGCGGAAAATGACCGGGAGAATGTAGCGGCTTGCGAGCATCGCCGTGCCGACGAGCACGATGACGCGCAGAAACGACATCAGGATTACGGTAACTTTTAGGTCATTCAGGCTCGGCTGAATCGCGAGAAAAAGGATGGCGAACAAGTCCTGAAGAACGAGCACGCCGAGCGTCACGCGCCCGGTGACGGTATCCAGCTCGCGCTTGTCGTAGAGCACCTTCACGATGATGACGGTGCTGCTGAGTGCCGCAGCGACCGCGAGATAAAGCGCATCCCATTTTCCACCACCGAGCGGGAGGCCGAGCATCTTGAAAAAGAAGACACCGAGGACGCATCCGCCAATCACTTGCACTGCTCCGGTGACGGTAATTGCGCGGCCTGCACGCATGATTTTTTTGAGATCGATTTCGAGGCCGATCATGAAAAGCAGGAAGATCAGACCCAGCTCGGAGATGGTCTGGATTTCCGCCTGCCCTTTCACGATTCCGGCGACATTTGGGCCGATGACGAAGCCGCCGATGAGGTATGCGAGAATCGCGGGCTGCTTTAGAAAATGGGCGAGCATCCCGAAGACCCAGGCCGTCACGATACAATACGCGATGTCGTGCAACAGTTGATGCATGGCGCGGAAGCTAGGAAGCGCGGATCGGAAACGGAAGGAGGATTTGCGGGTTTGTGTGGTGCTCAGGCATTCACCTTTCCTTTCGTAAAACGCAGCGGTAAAAGTCCGCGCATGACACGCATCCTTCCACTCGCAGCCCTTGTCGCTTTCATCGCCATCGCAGCCGCCCAAGGCCCGGTCGCCCCGCCGACGGGAGGCGATGACTCAAAAGTAAATCCGCAGAAAGTGCCCGCCAACAAACCCATCTGGCGCGTGAATTTGCCGGGCGGAACTTACGAGCTGATCGTCGGCGCGATGGTCTCCGTGAGCAGCCACGAATTTGTCGTGGAGCCGGGCACAACGCGGGTGACGGAAGTGAACGTGGACACGACCGGCCAGCTCAACGTGCGCTTTTATTTCATCGAGCCTGCCGTGGTGACGCCGCCGGGCGGAGTGGGCGCGGCGACTTTTGACAAAGTGAAGAGCATGGTGAACGAAGCCGGCGAACGCACCGGCGCTGCGGAGATGTGGAAGAACGTCCGTAAGGCGTATCCCGCTGCGACCCACGCGCACACCGTGGAATACCGCGTCGGGAGCAAGGACAGCTTGAACAAGATTTTCTCCAGCGCCTCACGCAGCCTGCGCACAGGCCGCGAGGACGAGGTGAAGGTTTCGGATTAAATCGCGTCTCGCTTTGCGGCGATCACGTCGGCTGCGATCTGCGCCTTCAGCGCGTCGAGCGATGCGAACTTTTGCTCTGCGCGGATGAAGCGGTGGAAGTGAACTTCCATATCCGCGCCGTAAAGATCGCCGCTGAAATCGAATAGGTGGACTTCCAGCAATCGCTCCTGCGCGGCAGCTTCCACCGTGGGACGCAGGCCGATGTTTGCCGCGCCACGGATGCGGTTTTTCCCAATATCCACGCTCACAGCATAGACGCCGTCTGGCGGGAGTTGTTCGTTTTCCGGGCGGATGTTGGCGGTGGGAAAGCCGATGGTGCGGCCAAGTTTGTTGCCCACGATCACCGTACCGAAAATGCTGAATGGGCGTCCCAGCAGTTGTTGCGCTGTGGCGAGGTTGCCGTCGCCGAGCGCGGCGCGAATGGCTGTGCTGCTCACGGGTTGGCCATCCACCGTAACGCTCGGAATACCGCACGCAGCGAAGCCGAGACTTGCGCCGAGCGTGGTGAGCAGCGCGAGATTTCCAGCGCGTCCTTTTCCAAAAGCCCAGTCGTGCCCGACGCAAAAATGACGTAGTTCACACGCAGCGGCGAGTTGCTCGATAAAGAGCGCAGGTGCCGTGGCTGCAAACTCCCGCGTGAACGGAATGACGAGTGTGTGCTCAACACCGAGCGCTGCGAGGATGCGCAATTTGTGCCGTGTGGAAGTGAGAAGCGGCGAAGCATTTTCTGGCCGCAGAATGCTGGTCGGATGCGGATCAAACGTGAGCACGACTGCGGAGCCGCCGTTCGTTTTTGCAAACTCAAGCGCCTGCGAAATGACAGCGCGGTGGCCGAGATGCACGCCGTCGAAAACACCGGCGGCGATAGCGACGGGACCGGGGAGCAAGGCGAGGTCGGCGATGGCGTTCACGTAAGTAGTCCCGCCTTTAGGCGGAAAAGGACGATCCCAAAAAGGCGAGCATGTTTCCGGGAGTTAAATTTATTCCGCCTAAAGGCGGGACTACGTGCGGGGTTCTCACGCCCCGCGCAGAATGCTCACCTGCGGAAGCGTCATGATTTTCTTCAGGACCGTATCCACGTCGCCGTTTTTCAACGCATCTACGGTGATTGCTCCTTCGACGGAAAACTTGCCGCTTTTCGTCCGGCGCAGTGCGCGGAGATGGGCGCCGCAGCCGAGCGATTCGCCGATGTCGTGGGCGTAGGTGCGGACGTAGAAACCTTTTGAGCAGACAACGCGGAAATCAATCTCCGGCATCCGCACGGCTTGAATCTCGTGCGCATAGACGTGGACGAATCGCGGCTCGCGTTCGACGACTTGGCCTTTGCGAGCGAGCTTGTAGAGCGGCACGCCGTCTTTCTTGATCGCGCTGACCATCGGCGGCGTCTGGTAAAAATCGCCGTGCAATTTTGCAAATGCCGCTTCGAGTTCGTCGCGGGAAACCTCCGGCACGGGGCGGGTTTCGGTGATTACGCCATCGGCATCCTGGCTGTCTGTGACTTCGCCGAGCTTCATCGTGCCAACGTATTCTTTGTCCTCAGACATGATGAGGTCTTGGATTTTCGTGCCTTTGCCGATGGTCAAAATCAGCAAGCCGGTCGCGAGCGGATCGAGTGTTCCGCAGTGGCCGACTTTTTCCACGCCCATGCTTCGCAGCGCACGCCGCGCGATGGCGACGACATCGTGCGATGTCATGTCGGGTGCTTTATCTACGAGGAGGACGCCGTCAATTTGCCGCGAGTTGTTCATCTATTGCTGTAAGGACTTTTTGTTTTGCCGCGCCGAGTGGACCGGTCATGCGGATGCCTGCTGCGAGTGTGTGGCCGCCGCCGCCAAATTGCTGCGCCACCTTGCAAACATCGGCATGGGCTGCGGCTTTGGAGCGCATGGAAACGCGGACGCGACCATCTTCAAGCTCCTCGAAAAATGCGGCGACGAGCACGCCTTGCACGGCGCGAATGGTATCAATGAGTCCTTCGTTATCCTCCGGCAATACGCAGAGGCTTTTGCTGACGGACTGCGTGAGCGAAAAGCTCGCGACCCGATCACTGCTGGTAAATTCGAGATTGTTGAGCAGCGATTTGAGCAGCTCCAGGCGGCGGCGCGGGTAGCTCTCGTAGATGCGCTGCGAGAGTTCGCCGACGCAGACGCCCAGTTTTACAAGCTCTGAGCCGATTTCGTAAGTGCGGGCGGTAGTGCTTGGGTACTGAAAGCTGCCGGTATCGGTGCTGATTGCGATGTAGAGATTCTCCGCCATTTCGCGCGTGAGCGGCAGTCCGCAGCCGTGGAAAAGCTCGAACAAAATCTGGCCCGTCGCGGGCGATGCGGAGTCTATGTGATTCAAGTCTGCGTAACGCGGATTGCTGATGTGGTGGTCAATGTTCACCCACGTTTCCGCATGGGCGACGGAAGCGAGGCAAGTCCCCACGCGGTCGCGAACGGCGGTGTCAAGCACGATGGCGACATCGAAGCTCTGCGGCTCTGCGGCGGGCTTGGAGACAAGCTCGCTGCCGGGAAGGAACGCGAATTTTTCGAGGCAACCATCCTCGTTCCACATCGTCACATCCTTGCCGAGAGCGCGCAGGCAAAGCCCCATCGCCAGCGTGCAGCCGAGCGCATCGCCATCCGGGCGGATGTGCGACATGACGACAAAACGCTGCTTTGCGCGAATGAGGTCGGCGATTTGGGAAAGTGGGGCGTTTTCGTTCATTTACTGTTTAGAAATGCAATACCCCGCGCACATTGCTCGTGCTTGTGGCTGCGTTCATTACTCCGGCGCTTTTTCGTCCGCCATGCCGAGATCGTCGAGAATCTGCATCACACGGTCTCCGCGCGGGCCGGCGGTATCAATTTTGAAATGCAGATTCGGTGTGAATTTCATCACGACGCGCTTGCCGATTTCCGCCTGCAAGCGGCGGGCTTCGGCGTTGAGTTGCCGGACGGCTTTGTGGGCTTCGGCGTCGGTGCCGATGACGCCGACGAAAATGTGCCCTTGCTTCAAATCGGGCGTCACGTCCACTTCTTGAATGGTGACGAGCTTTGCATCAAACGTGAATTCCTTCACGACGAGTTCGCTGAGTTCGCGTTTGATGAGTTCGTTGACTCGGTCTATGCGGTTTTTCAAATGATTTAGAGCGTCTGCGGGAATTTCTCCAACACGTAGCACTGGATAATGTCGCCGGGTTCGTATTCGTCGTAGTCGCCGAGCTTGATGCCGCACTCGACGCCGCTGCGGACTTCTTTCACGTCGTCCTGGAAACGGCGCAGAGTCGCGATGCCGCCGTCGTAAATCGGCTGGCGGTTGCGGAGCACGCGGGCGCGGGCGGTGCGGAGGATGCGTCCGTCGTTGACGTAGCAACCGGCGACGACGCCCTTCGTGAGATCGAACACCTGCTTGACCTGCGCGTGGCCGATGACTTGTTCGCGGCTCTCTGGCGAGAGCAGCCCGGCCATCGCCTCTTTCACCTGATCGATGAGTTCGTAGATGATTGAGAACAGCTTAATCTGAATGCCTTCGCGCTTGGCGGCGTTGGCGGCGTTGTTCTCGGTCTTCGTGTTAAAGCCGATGATGATCGCGTTTGACGCGGCTGAGAGCAGCACGTCGTTTTCTGAAATCGGGCCGACTGCGGCGTGGACAAAATTGATGTCCACCTTGCGGCTTTCGATCTGGTTGAGCGAATTGACGATGGCCTCCATCGAGCCTTGCACGTCGCCTTTTACGACGACGTTGAGCACCGGTTTGTGGCCCTCGGCGATGGTGTCGAAAAGGTTTTCGAGCGTCGCGCGCTTCGGCTGCGTGAGCTTGCCGAGGCGTTTTTTCTCCTGCCGCTCGTCGCCGAGTTGCTGGGCCTCGCGCTCGTTTTTCATCACGATCAGCTCGTCGCCTGCATTCGGCATTCCGCTGAAGCCAACGACCTTCGCTGGAGTCGCCGGGCCGGCTTCCTTCATATTCTTGCCGAACTCATCCACGAGTGCCTTCACCTTGCCGGAGAAGTCGCCGCAGATAAATGGATCGCCCACTTTGAGTGTTCCCATTTTCACGATCACCGTCGCCGTCGGGCCGCGACCCTGCTCGATCTGCGCTTCTACAACGGTCGCACGCGCCGGGACGCGGTTGCTGGCTTTTAGCTCCAGCATTTCGGATTCGAGGACGATGGATTCCAGCAGCTTGTCCATGCCGGTGCCTTTGATTGCAGAAACGGGGCACACGATGGTGTCGCCGCCCCAATCTTCAGCCGCGATGCCTTTCTCCTGAAGCTGGCCTTTCACCTTCTCCACATTGGCGGAGTTCATGTCGATTTTCGTGATCGCTACGATGATCTTCACACCCGCAGCTCTTGCGTGGCTCAGTGCTTCGAGCGTTTGCGGCATCGGGCCATCGGTCGCATCCACGACAAGGACGACGATGTCCGTGACGCTCGCGCCACGTGCACGCATTTGGGTGAAAGCGGCGTGGCCGGGCGTGTCGAGGAAAGTGATCGTGTGCTCTTTGCCGTCGGGCATCACGCGCTTCACGCAATAGGCACCGATGTGCTGGGTAATTCCACCAGCTTCGCCGTGTGCGACGCGGGTCTTGCGGACGGCGTCCATGAGCGTCGTCTTGCCATGATCGACATGGCCCATGAAAACCACGACCGGCGGGCGCGGCATGAGTTCGTCGGGCTTTGCCTTCTCGATCTCCTTCGCTTTCGGCGCAGGCGGTGGCTCGATTTTCTTTTCCTCTTTGTGGACGCCCGCGCCTTTTTCGCGCTTCTCACGCTCAAACTTCCAGCCGTGTTTGTCGCAGACTTTGAGGATGACATCGACATCAATGTTCTGCGTCTGGCTGGCAAAAATGCCCATGTCCATGAGGTCCTTGATGACCTGAAATGGCCGCAGCCCCATCGCCACAGCCAAATCTTTCACAGAGAGTGGCGGCTTTACGTGCAAAATTTTCTCGCCGCTTTCGGTGAGTTCCACGGGCGGCGGGACGACTGCCGCTGCTGCGACGGAGGCTACGGCTTCGGGCGGTGGCTCGACTGGCTCCGGGGCGACAATGCGCGAAATCGTCGGCATGATTGCGCGGCCTGTCAGTGCGCCCGGTTTGCGTGAAACCTTGGGCTGGGGCTTGTTCTTACCTTCCTCGTCAATGAGCGAAAGGACTTCTCCCTTTGGCTTCACAACCTTCTTTTTTGCAGGCTTTTCCTCCTCCTTTGCGGGCTTGCTGGCTTCCTCTACTGGTGCGGCCTTTCTGCCGGTGATGGGTTTGAGGAGCGTCTTTTTAGCCGGTGAGGGCTTGTCGCTGTCGGAATTGGTTTTCTTGGTCGGCATGAAAATGGAAATAGTTCGTACTCATGGCTCCGCTATTGGGAAGCCGCGTTTTTTGCACTGGCGATGATCTTCTCCGCTTCGGCGGTGTCGATCCCGATAACTCCCGCGATTTCTTCCGGCAAACAATCCGCGATGACTTCCACCGCGTTCATACCGGCACCGACGAGTTTTTCCGCAGCCTCACCGCTGATGCCCAGCAGTTCTGCAAGATTGGAAGCAGCGCCGGAGACGCGGGCATCAAATTTCTGTTTCACCGAGGTATCTTCCTCGATGTTGATCTCCCAGCCAGTAAGCCGCGCAGTGAGGCGCGCGTTCTGGCCGCGCTTGCCGATGGCGAGCGAAAGCTGGTCGTTGTCCACGCGGACTTCCACGGCCTTCTTCTTCTCGTCGCACCAGAGGTCTTTTAATTTTGCAGGCTTCAGCGCTTCGGAGACGAGTTCCTTGATGTCGGCAGACCAGCGGATGATGTCCACCTTCTCGTTGTTCAATTCGCGCACGATATTCTTCACGCGAGCGCCCTTCATGCCGACGCACGCGCCGACCGGGTCCACCTTCGGATTTGCAGAATGCACCGCCACCTTGGTGCGAAAACCTGCCTCGCGAGCGATGGCTTTGATTTCCACCGTCTTGTCCGCGATTTCCGCGACTTCCGTCTCGATGCTTCTTGTGCCGGTGGTGGCCTTCGGCCTTGGCGGTGATGGTCTCGCGGTAGGCGATGCGCGGC
>JANMLS010000017.1:0-4032 GCA_031372675.1 Verrucomicrobiaceae bacterium | reverse complement strand
TTCATCACCGCGCGCGCATCCGGCGTTAATGCGTCGAAAACCATCCCATGACTCGGCGGCGTCTTCGGCATCGTCGAGGGAAAACGCTCACGCAAAACACCCAGCAGCCAGCGCCGCCGAAACAGCGACCATTTCCTCGTGTACTCATGCTTGATTTCCAAAGGCACCATCATCCGAGGAAGCGCGGCCACGATCCCACGAATCTCCTCATCCGTGCATTCCCGCTTTGGCAAAAGCCTCCCAGTCAGCGGATCATATTTCCGTCGCGACATCGGCGTTTCGCGAATCGTCACCCCGCGCCTGACCAGCACTTCGCGCACAGACCCATAATTCCGAGCCCGCCCGCGATACGGAAACATCCGGCCAACTTCCGACAAAGATTTCCCCGATTCATAAGCAGCCATCATCTGCGCCGCCAGCTCGTGAGCGATGCTATTGCCCTTGCCGAGATTGCGCTGCGAAAGCGGAATCGCCGCACGCCTCACAAACTCGCCACCACAGCGACAAGGCCCGGTATTCTCCGTTTTTTTGCGATACCTTTTACAGCCCGTGCAAGAGATCACAGTCGCCGCATGAGTTCCATGTGAGGGATTGCCTTTCATGCATTGGCCTCCTTGGAAAAAACCACACTCACACTCGCCGCCTCAATGATCCGCGTTTTGGTTTCGTGAAAAATAAACCCGTTCTCGCCGCGCTCCTGCATCGCGACAAAACAGCCCACGGTGATCAGCTCATTCGAGACACCGCGCAGCTCCGTTGAAAAGCCCAGGCGTCGGCGTGGGTCCGGTTTTGAAAGTGTAATTTGTGCATCCATAAAATTCAGCTCGCCCTCCTCACTGGAAACTCAGTCACCTTATCGACACGCCCCGCGATCACCTTCGCCTTCGCCCGCGCCAAAATCTGCGATAGAAAATAGAGCGGTGTCTCCCGCCCAAACGCCACCGACTTATCAAGCCCCCAATCGACGTGATTCCGCTGCAAAGTAATCTCCGCCTTGTCTAAAATCGACGCCGCCACGGCAGGCGAAACCAGCTCGAAGTGGTTCGTCACCGAAGTCGTGATCGCATCCGCGAGAAGCGCCAGATTCTCGGGCCGAGAAAGCACACGATCAAACCCGCGAGCCGCCGCCTCGATCAAATCCTCCTTGGTCAGCTCTAGGCTCATGCCGCCACAACCGCCGCGTGCGCCTGCGGAAAATCCAGCTCCCCCAGCTCGGGATCAAGCGCCTGCACGGTGTCCCGAATCATCATCAGCGTCGCCAACACCGAGCCCGCGTGCAGCACGTCATTTTTCAGCTCCGCCGCCAGCTTGATGTCGAGAGCCGCGAAAATAGCCTTGGTAAAACGACGTGCGTGTATCGCGCCCTGTCCCTTCATGGCATCCGCAGACGCGACACACACCGGACGGCACAAAGTTCCCGGCCACTTTGTTGAGGCAAGGGCGCGAAGTTGCGCGCACGCACCCTCCCAAGTCAGCGCGTCCACAGCGCCGACAATCCAATCAGCTCCCGATTCGCTTTCGGCTTCGATGAAGTATTTCACGAAACCACCCCACTTTCTTTGCCATCGGCCATCTGCGATTGGCTATCCGTCTTCGGCCTCCATTTTTCGATCAGCGCCTCCGCCTTTTTCGCGACGCAATTTTCCGGGTCCGCGTGGCAAATACACAACGGAAACCCGAGATTTTCGTGAGTGAAATTCCCCACGAACTTTAGCAATTCGTGCATCGCAATCAACGGCGTAAATTTCGACGGATGCGGAGCAAGATAGTCTTTCTCCGGGTCAACGATCTCATTCTCCGGATCACACAGCACAGCGTAGCCGATCACCATCCGGCGCAGATCACCGGATGTCTGCGAATCGCGCCCCATGAAGTGATCGAGCCGCCGATACAGCGCCCGCAAATGCGTTTCGTCATCCTCGTCAAAATAACTGTCATCCACGCTGTCGAACTCCCCATCCACACCGCGCGGAAATTGCCCGTCCTCAAACACATCGCACAAGATGCCGCAGAAAATCGCCATCGCCTGAGTGCCAGAGCACTTGGCAACGCGCAGCGGAATTTCCTTCATCGCAATTTCCTCGCTCACGCTGCCACCTCACTTTCTACGCGCACCCATTCAACTGCGCCCGCCTGCATGTCGCCGCCGGTCGCAACACCAACCTCGCCAGTTTCCCAGACTCCAATGCAGCCCGGCAACCAGCCTTCCGGCGTGGTTGTCGAGGACCACCCGCAAATGATCCCCTTGTGCCATACCACGCAGCCCGTATCGGGCAGATCGCGCTCTTCGCGGTATTGTGATGATGCGCTTTTCAGCTTCGCCATTGTCGCCGCCTTCATTTCGCCACCTCGCATTCCCGCAAAGGCGCGTTTTTCATACGGCCCTCGGCAAGGCCAGAGCACACACAGCATTGGGTAGGCTCCCCGTTCGTGTGAAGGTAGCCGGCGCCAGCCTCCCAGCCTCTTCCGGCAAGGTAAGCATGGCCTTTGCAAAGCGAGATCACATGCGACTTGTCGCGCTTACTCGCAAAAGCGCGGAACTCTTCTTGAGGTTTTTGTATCATACTATGGTTTTTCCCGTTTTGACCGGTCGGAACGTCCGGGTTTTTGTTTGGTTTTGTCGTGGGCAACGCATTGCAAATCGGCTCTGCATGGGAACCAGCCGCAGGCGTGCGTGCCTGCGAGTGGACCACCCATTGCAGAAAAGTTTCCATCTCCCGTCGCTCTAGTTGCGACCGGTCGCGGTGACTTCCGAGGCGCGACACGACGGCTAGTCGTGCGCCGGACTCGGGAGAGGAAAGACTTACCGCCCGCAGCCCTTGCATTCTCCCGACTCCTCGCGAAAGTCGGCGTGTGCGAGACACGTTCTCGGTTTTGTGGCGGCTGCGGACGGTAAAAAATGCACACACCCGGCGCGGAATGGACTCAAGAGCGAGCACCAGACCCGCTACGGTCGAGGATACTTCAACGGAGCCGCGCCGAGTGTGTGAAAAAGGTGCCACCGCCCGCGCAAACAAAGGCGAGACGCTCCCCCAAGCGGACGCCAGAAACGCAAGGCGGTGACATTTACAAAGTGATGAGGTGAAACGGGAGAGCGTCATATTGAAGGGCTATTTTATGCGGCCACTGCCAGCGTGTTGAGTTCTGCGAGACGGTTCGCGATTGCCCGGCTGCACTCGGCAAATTCTGCCGAATCGAGCGGAGGCAGATTCCCCATCAACTCGCGCAACTCCGTCGGCGTCTGCGCCTCGTTGATCAAAAAAAGAACATTCTCAACCCCCAGCAAATCCAAGTGCGACTGCTGCGGAGCGGGTAAAATAAGCGTAAGTAGTGCGGCGAAAATGTTCATTTTCCGAAACGGATGTAAGCCACGCTCACCACGGCCAGAGCCGAGAGCGCGATCAATGCGGCGATGATTTTTGGTTGAGTGCGCATGACTAGGCGGCTTTCTGGATCGGGTTTGTGCAGGGGCAAAGAATACGCCGCCCGCTCGGTTTGATCGCTTTTACTCCCGTCCCCTTGCAGCCCAGACACCCTGCGACTGGCAGATTGCCAAGCGGTTTCATGTGCTTTGCTGGGACGCCCACGCGACTGCACATCGCCTCAAAGCTCTCGCCATTCTTTTGCTCGTAAATTATGCCGGTGCGCGAGTCCATGACGTTAGGCGGCTGTTTGCAGAGCTTGTGCGGCTGCACTTTTCGGCAGCGCCTTGCCATTGAGGATCACCCACTCGCCGGATTCCAGGAGCGGGATGAGCGTGTCGAGCGCCAGCTCGCAAAAGCCAGCGCGTGATTTCCTGAGCTTGGAAGCCAGAGCGTCGATTTTTGCGCTCTTCTCCGCGTCGGGCACAACTTGGATTGACTTGGATTTTGTAACCATTGTTTCCCGTTGTTACCACGCCGGGAAACATCGTCAACTATTTTCCAAGATAATCTTTGACTTTGTTTCCCGACAGGCAAACAACGGAACCCATGCCGAAAGAAACTCGCATCGCCCTCCGCGTTACCGACGAAAAAAAAGACCGCCTAGCAC
>JANMLS010000006.1:0-29469 GCA_031372675.1 Verrucomicrobiaceae bacterium | reverse complement strand
CTCGGTGCGGTCGAGGCACTCGAAGAGGCCGCCGTTGAGGAAGGGGATGTCGGTGAAGTGGGCGAGGGCGTCGTCGGGCTCGTCGCGGAAGAGGGCTTCGTAGCGGTAGAGGTTGTTGACGTCGTAGGTGACGCGGTTTTTCTGGAAGCCTTCGTCGGTGGCGAAGACGCGGTAGGGCTTGCCGTTGCCGTCCTTGCCCATGCGCTGGTTGAGCGTGGCGAAGAAGAGGTTTTGCAGGATGGCCTGGTAGTAGGTGGAGCTGGTCTCGCTCTCGGGGTCGAAGCCCTTGAGGAGCTTTGCGAGGTCGGTGGGGTGGAAGAGCTTCTCGGGGATGAGGCTCTTTTCCTTGAGGAACCAGCAGAAGATGAGGCGGGTAAGTAAGCGGATGAGGCCGGTGGCGCGGCGTTTTTCGTCGTCGGGTTCGAGGTCGGCAGGGAACTGGACCTGCGGGAGCGCCCAGAAATACCAGTTGGAGAGTTCTTTGTAGAAGCGTTCGTTGAGCAGTTCGACGTTGAAGATTTGCTCCCACGCGGCGTGTAGAGTGTCGAAGTCGGTGATGGGCTTCTTTTGCGGGTGGACGAGGTTATTGAACGCGAAGGAGGCGAGGATGTCCTTGTGTCCGCGATGGGGTGCGGTGAAGGAGATGTCGCGGATGATGGTGGTCTTTTCGAGAACGTCTTTGTGGTCTTCGCGTTCGTTTTTGCGACGGTTGATGACGGCGATGGAGAGGACGGGCTGTTTGTCGGCAAGGTGCTTGATGAGCACCATGACGGGCATGGGGAAGACGCGGTTTATCTGTCGGGCAAGGGCGGTGAGTTTGCCGCGGGCGTAGTCGGCCCCTGTGAGTTCGATGGCGAAGAAGATGTAGGAGCGGAAGAGCGAGGGCTTGAGTTCGTTGTCCTGAAACAAGCTGGTCGCGCCGGAGATTTCTTCGTCGGTGAGCTGGAAGAGCAGGTCTGCGGATTTCCAGTCAGGAAAGAGGGCCTTGGTTTCATCGAAGGTAGCGTCCTTTGCGTGGAGGCGGAGGAAGTCGAGGAATGCCTTGGGAGAGGAACTGCCGAGGTCGATGGTCTTGTCACTGGTGTAGCCGAGAGTTTCGAGCAGGCCATTGGCGGCGGCGCGAAGAGGCTTGGCGGCGAAGGCGGCGAGTGCGGATGCGATGGAATCGCGGAGATCGGCGGTGGGCATGATGTGTGAGGACGTTTTTTAACCGAGAATATTGATTCCTTTGAGACCAAAGAGCGGGGCTGCGGCGAGGAAATGGCGGTCGTTGGAATAGACTTCGCGGCAGCCGTGCTCTGCGGCGCAGGCGAGGTGAAGGGCATCTGCGGCGCGGAGGGGTTTATCGGAAGGTGCGCTAAGGTAGAAGGCATCTACTCTTTCGAAGACTGAGGCGCTCAAAGGAAGTAGGGTGATACCGCCTTCGGTACAATCGAGATGAAACTGGTCGAGCATCGCTTTGAGCTGAATACGGGTAGCCTGACCTTCACGAATTTTGCGGTGACAGGTGGAGACGAACTCAGCGCGTGCATGGATGGCGCTGCAAATAGTAATAAATGTGGAGGCATGGGCGCGGACTTGTGGAGTGCCTGACTCTTCGCATTGGAGTTTGAACAAATAGGCGGAGTCGTAGTAGGCCGCCATCATCGTGCGTCGCGGTCTTCGGAGATGATGATAGTGGAGTCTGTCCCACCGGAGAAGGCTCCTGCTTTTAAGGCTGCTTCATATGCCGGAAGGAGTTTGCGATTTGCCCAATAGGACTTGGGTTTCTCGGCGACCTTGGCGGAATCCTCACGCGGCTCCAGCTCAGCTTCCAGAGAAGCAAGGACGATCTGTTTGAGGGTCTGGCCGCGCTCAATGGCGCGGATTTTGGCCTTCTTGTAGAGAGCGTCAGGGATATCTATGGTCGTTTTCATTGCGCAAGGCTACGGGAATATGGTTTCCCGTGAATACGTCTTCCTGTCCATGATGACGAGCCAAGTGATCAGTTCGAGATCGGCGGCCGAAGACGGGGTTTCGCTCGTCTTGGGCAGCGTGCCGTCGCGTCCCGAAAAGAGCGATGCAGCGGCGCGGCGGGCGAAGGTGCGCTTGATGGATTCCACGGCGGAGTCCAATAGCTTGGTTTCGTGGGTCATGTCCTGCCCGTTTTGGGTGCGCGAGTCGAATGCGTCGCACAGCTTTGTAAACGCGGAGGACTGCCCGGCAGCAAGGGTGCGGAAAAGTTCCAAACACTGCTTCGGCTGCATGAAGGTGAGGCGCACGTTTCCATCGTCGAGGACATAGACGAGGTAAAACGGTGCCAGAGGGTTGACTTCCGTAGGGCGCTTGTCGTCGCGCTGCCGGAGACAAAAGAGCACGCCGGGTTGGGAGGCGGGAAGCTGCGGGTCCGGCGGGACGACCGCGAAAAGGCCCAGCTCTGCGGCTTCCAGTAGCTCGCGGTTGTTCTCGAGAAAGCGGAGCAAATCCATGCGGAAATCGGCGAGGGAAAAGTCTGCGAGCGAAAGGCCGGAATCGTCGATTTCATCAAGATCGAGGGTTCCTTTTTGGAGGTCGCGGAGTTGCTTGTTGCGATAAAGGAGGTCGGTCTTGATGAGGTCGTCGATTTGGTCCGAGGCCAAAAGGTTGTCCTCGCCGGACGCCGTGAGGTCCACCAAGGCCATGCGGTCTTCGACGCGGTTCTTGACGTTGAGATAGAGGTCCAGGTCTTGCGTGGGCCAGAAGTTGACGAGAGAGACGACCTTGTTGCGGGAACCAATCCGGTCGATACGGCCGAAGCGTTGGATGATGCGGACGGGATTCCAATGGATGTCGTAGTTGATCAGGAGGTCGGCGTCCTGAAGGTTCTGCCCTTCGGAGATACAATCGGTGGCGATGAGGAGATCGATCTCCTCGTTTTGGGCAAGCTGCGGCTGGCGAGCGCGGTTCTTTGAGAGCGGGGAGAAATTCGTGAGGATGTGCTCGTAGTCGGTTTTCCCGAGGGAGGTCCGATTATTTCCGTCGCCAGTGATGAGGGCGGTGTGGATGCCAAGCGTTTGGCGGCAGTAGGGCGAGAGGTTTTCGTAAAGGTAGCGCGCGGTGTCGGCAAACGCGGTGAAGACGATGACTTTGCGCACGGGCTTGCCGTCGAGGTTTTCGGGCGGGTGCATGGCCTTTTGGGTGATGAGTTCGCGGACGCGGGCGAGCTTGGCATCGCGTGCGGGGACGACGGGCTTGGAGAGTTCGTAGAGATGCTGCAACTGAACGCGATCCGTCCGGACGGCGAACAGCCAGTCGGGAAGATTGAGGTGGCCTAGGTTGATCTTGTGCTTTCCACCGATTTCCAATTCCTCGGGATCGAGGTCGAGATCATCGAAGTCGGTCTCGGAAAGGTTGGCGAAGTCGTAGGTGGGATTTGCGTCGCGCGAGTCCTCAAAGACTTTGATCTTCGCCTCCAGTCTATCGATTTTCTGGATGGTGCGCTCCACGGTGAGGCGGAAGGAATCAATGGAACTTTCGAGCCGCTTGAGGAAGTTGATCTTCATCATGGAGATGAGGATGCGCTCGCGGCCATCTTGGTTGAAGTTGCCGATTTTCACCTCGTAGTGATTACGGACGGACGCGGGCAGGCTCTTTTTCAGATACTTGCTTGGGTGGTAGAGACTGAGCGTGAGCGAGCCGATTTTGCCGTCCAGTACCCCGAACGAAATGAAGTCGCCCAGCAGGTCAATGTGCGGGTATTCGGCGGTGGGCTTGTTCCGCTTTGGGAAGCCGCCGAGGCGCTCCATTTCGGCGGAGTAGTAGCGCTTTATCTGCGCACGTGACCTCGCGATGGAGAGGCCATCGAGTAGCTTGAAGAAATCGCTACCGAGTTCGTGGATGAGATCGCGGGCATTTCGCTCGGCTGCGGGCTTTCTGGTCCAACTGGTGAACTTCGCCTGCGCCCTGCGGGTGGTTTCCTTGATACTCGGGATGCCGAGGCTGTCCTTGAATGCGCCGTCGTGCTCCGGGTTTTTGGAGCGAGCCACATCACCACCGGCGATGAACGAAATCTGATTTCTCAGATCGGCGATTTGATTGTTCACCGGCGTCGCCGAGAGCAGAAGGACCTTTGTGCGCTGCCCGGATTGGATGACGTCTTCGAGCAGGCGTTCGTAGCGGGTCCGGCGAGGGGAGCCATCGTCCTTCGGCTTTCCTACCGAGTTGTTGCGGAAGTTGTGAGATTCATCAATGACCACGAGGTCATATGCGCCCCAATTGAAGTCCTTCAGGCTCTTCCCGTCCGATTCGCCGCTGTCTCTGGAGAAATCCGTGTGGGAAAGAACCGTGTAATGGAACTTATCTTCAGGAAATTGGGTGAGCGCATGATCCCAACGATGCACCACCCAGTTCTCCCGCAGTTTTTTCGGGCAGATCACGAGAACCTCTTTGTTCCGCCCCTCAAAGTATTTGATGACGGCGAGCGCTTCGTAAGTTTTGCCGAGACCAACGCTGTCCGCGAGGATGCAGCCGTTGTAATCGAGAAGCTTGTTGATCGCACCTTTCGCACCGTCGCGCTGGAATGAGTAGAGCATCTTCCAAACTTGGGAATCGAGCAAGGTGGTGCGCTTGAGAGCCGCATCAACATCCTCGCTGCCGTCGAGTTCGTCACGGAAGAGATGAAACAAGGTGAGGAAGTAGATAAACTCAGGAGAGTTCGGAGCGGCCAGTCGCTGGAGGTATGTGAGGACTTCTTCCTTAACGTCCTTGGTCAGTTCTTCGTCGTTCCAAACCTCATCGAACCAATCTTTGAGGTCATCCCGGTCGCGACTGGAATCCACTACCAAGTTGAGTTCGATATTGTTGCTCTTGTCCGAACTGAGGCCGAGTCCGGGCACTGTGAAATTAGAGCTTCCAAGGATCGCGGCGGAACTGTCTCCCCGCTCGATGTGATACGCTTTCCCGTGGAGGAAGTTCGCGTTGCGGATGGATCGAATTTCCACCATGCGTGCGATCCATTCTGCGCAGGCTTTCGCAGCCGGTCTTTGAGTGAGGGTCTTCGCTATCGTGATTCCTGCTTCGGTCAGTTTGAAATTCGCCTTCTTCTCGTCCCCTTTGTTGATCCCGGCAATGAACGAAGGTTCGCCAAACAGAAAACGCAGGCTCTTGGCATTCTCGAGTTTCTCGGAAAGCGCGTCGTAGGCGTGAACGGTGAAGTAGGCAGAAACAAATGAGAGGACACTCTCCGGCTGAATCTTGGCTTCGAGAAACTCTCCGACCGTGCCGCGATTGGCGCGGTTGTCTCGAAGCGACGACGGGATGGTGGAAGTGGCTTTCGGCAGCATGGGGCCGAGGTCTAAAGCCACCACTCTACAATAGCAAGATGGACGGCTGGTTAGACCGCTGAGAGTTTAGAAGCTCGTCTGTTTCAGCGAGCTGCCAGCTAGGTCCGCGATTGCGGAAGATGATGATGGCGGGGGAGAGGTGGACGTATTCCCTGAAGCGGTAGCCGTCGAATGAGAGAAACCCGTTATTCTAAATTAATAAGCGGGCTTTGCGGTGTATGCACATTTTACGCTGGTGCCACCAATAAATATTCAAAAGCCGCGCTGCCACGCATCTGGCAAACTTTCGTTGCACACGATGCGGCGCGTGGCTAATCCACATGCCCGACTCATGCCGTATCAAATCGACCTACATTGCCATTCCTGGTTTTCGGGAGACGGCGTGAGCAGCCCGGAAGAATTGATCGCTTCCGCAAAATCAAAGGGTCTGCATGGGTTTGCCATCACCGACCACAATACCTGCGACGCTTTTCACTACATGGTGGATGCCGGGCTTGCTCGCGCTGATGGGCAGCCGGTGGATGGCTTCCTCATCCTGCCGGGCGTGGAGGTTTCCACGGATGAAGGCCACCTTCTTTGCATCGGCGCGGTTCTTCCACAAATGAAAGGGCACCCTGCCCGCGAGGTCGCGGCTGCGATTCGGGCGGCGGGCGGTATCGCCATTCCTGCGCATCCCTACGACCGGTTTCGCGCGGGCATTCGCGAGGATGCTCTCGATACGCTGGAAGTGGATGCGCTGGAGGTTTTCAACGCCGCTATTTCCTTCCCAAAATACAACGCCCAAGCCCGCGATTACGCCCAGCGTCGCGGCTTGCCGATGGTCGCTTGCAGTGATGCGCATCACTACGCGAGCATCGGCGCATCGCGCATGAGCTTCGACACTGCGGACTTCTCCGTGCGCGGGATTCTCGATGCCATCAAGCGCGGCGGCCAGCGGCACGAGACGCTCCTTTCCTTCCGCGACAAACTGCGCAAGACGCTCAACAACTGGTTCCGTCTGCGTACACGCCGCACCCACACACCGCGCTGAAAAAAAATTGCCCCCGCATTCCCCGCCGCTACCGTCCCGCCCATCATGAACGAAACGGCCCGGCCCGAATCCACAACCAGCCACGTCACCGCCATCATCGTTGCCGCAGGCAGCAGCCGCAGGATGGGGTTCGACAAAATTTTCGCCCCGCTCAACGACCGCCCCGTCCTCCACCATTCCATCGCTGCCTTCAACGCCTGCCCGGACATTGATCAAATCATCATCGTCACCCGCGAAGAACGCATCCCCGAAGTCGAGGCTCTCGTCGCCGCTGAAAAACTCACCAAAGTCACCCGCGCAATCCCCGGCGGCCCGGAGCGCCATCTCTCCGTCTGGAACGGCCTCAAGACCGCCGAGACGGAAGCCTCCCACTTCGTCGCCATCCACGACGCCGCGCGCCCACTCGTCACCCCGCGCCTCATCTCCGACTGCCTCGCCCTCGCCCGCCAGCACGGTGCCGCCTGCTGCGCATCGCCCATTCCCGACACGATAAAACGCGCATCCCACGAGCTACTCGTCACCGAAAGCGTCGAGCGCCAAAACCTCTGGGCCATGCAGACTCCGCAGATATTCAGCACCCCGCTCATCCTCCAAGCCTACGCCTCCCTCATGGCCCACAACGAACTCGTCACCGACGAAGTCTCCGCCATCCAAAAACTCGGCAAGCGCGTCGCTCTCCTCCCCAACGAAGACTACAATTTCAAAATCACCTTCGCCCGTGATCTTCCCCTCGCCGCGCAAGTCCTCGACATCCGCAGCGGAAAAGAACCGCGCCCGTGATTTGCGCGAATTATTTCCGAATAATTAGCGCACGCGGCTCGGTCATATCCTCCATCGCGTAGCGGATTCCCTCGCGGCCAAATCCGCTGTCTTTGATTCCGCCGTAGGGCATGTTTTCCACGCGGAAAGTGGGCACTTGATTGATGAGCACCGCGCCCACTTCCAGACGCTCGTGCGCCCGCATCGCGAGCTGGATGTCGCTGGTGAAAATGCCGCATTGCAGGCCAAATGCGGAGTCGTTCACCAAAGCGATTGCCTCGTCGAAATCGCGGTAGCGATGCAGCGTGACGACGGGCGCAAAAAACTCGCACGAACACGCTTCATTCCCCGCAGGCACATCCTCCAGAATGATAGGCGGCACGATATTCCCCTGCCCTACTTCGCCGACACATCGCGCTCCGGCTGCCACGGCATTTGCGATTCTTCGGCGGGTGATTTCTGCGGCCTCCAAAGTGATCATCGGGCCGACGACTGTCTTCGCATCCGCCGGATCGCCGACGATGATTTTTTCCGCGACATACGCCGCGAACTGCGTGCGAAAGTTTTCGTAAAGCGAATCGTGAACGAGGATGCGCTGCACGCTGATGCACGTCTGCCCGGCATACGCGAAACTCCCCGCCGCAATCATCGGGATCGCCGCCGCGATGTCGGCATCGCGATGGACAATCACCGCTGCGTTGCCACCGAGTTCCAAGCACACTTTTTTCTTTCCCGCGTCCGCCTTTAGCTTCCAGCCGACTGCCGGGCTTCCGGTGAAACTGAGCATCGCGATTCTTGAGTCGGCCACCATGCGGGCGACGTGCTCATTTCCGCAGGTGATCACATTCACCTGCCCCGCCGGGACGCCCGCTTCCACGAGCACATCCGCAAGCAGGAGCATCGTGAGCGGGCACTTCGGTGCAGGTTTTACGACGATGCAATTTCCCGTCGCGATGGCGGGCGCGATTTTGTGCGCAGCGAGATTGAGCGGGAAATTAAACGGCGTGATCGCGGCGATGACGCCGATGGGAAAACGCCGCACCAGCCCAAGATGTCCGTCGCCCGTGGAGAAGGCATCCATGTCGAGCACCTCGCCGTTTTGCCGACGCGATTCCTCGGCTGCGGCGGTGAACGTCATCACTGCGCGATTCACTTCCGCCGTCGCATACGTCAGCGGCTTTCCCGCTTCGGCGATGATCGTTTTTACAAACTCCGTCTTCCGCGACTCGATGCCGCGTGCGGTGGCGTGGAGCAGCTCCGCACGGCGATGCGGCGGCACGCTGCGCACTTCGAAAAATGCGGACGCCGAAGACGCAATTGCAGCCTCCACTGTGGACGCATCGCCGAGCGGGACTCGCGCGATTTCCTCGCCAGACCACGGGTTGCGCACCGCAAGCGTATCGTTTGTGGTGATGCGATTCCCATGAATGAGCAGAGTTGGATTCATGTGCCGATATTCGTTCCGATCCGCGAATGTGGCAAGCTGGCTGGCAAAGGGTGGTGGCTGAAATTGGAATCATAGCACCTTGCCGTTCAGGATAGGGCCGCTAATAAGTCGCTTCCGGCTGGGTTGAGAGTCCGCCGGTTTCTCATCACAATGCCAATTTCAAATACCATCGTTCGCGGCGCTTCGCTGTTTGCAGCAGGCAGTGCGCTTTTTTTCACAGCGTGCAAGGAGCGCACCATCACCGTCTATACCGTGCCGAAGGAACGCCAGCCGGAGGCGAAACAGCAGCCGGGGCACGAGGGCCACGACCACGCACCGGGCGAGGAGCACGCGGATGAACCCGCGATTCCTGCTGTAAAATGGACGCTCCCCGCAGGCTGGAAAGACCTCGGCCCAGATGCGGCAGTGGGCGGGCCAGTGCGGGCGGTCGGGCGATTTGAAGTCACGGGAACGGATGTCACGGCGAACATCACGCCGCTCGGATCGTTCAGCGGGAAGGAGCCGATGTTGGTAAATATGTGGCGCTCAGTTTTCGGCCTCGACCCACTCACGGATGAGGATGCGACGAAGGCGCTGACGGATATTCCAGTCGCGGGCGGGCAGGGAAAAATCTTCGACCTCACGGGCGAGCAGCGCGGGAGCAAAGCGCGGATCGTCACGGCGATGTATAACTACGCGGGGCAAAGTTGGTTTTTCAAACTGCAAGGCTCGCCCGATGCGGTGGATCCGCAGGTGGCGGCGTTTAAGCAATTCATCGCGACGGTGAAATTTGAGGCTGCGCCGACAAAGCCGGAACCCGCTCCAGTCGAGGCTGCGCCAGCTCCGGCGAGTGATGCGGCTCCTGCGGGCTGGACGGTTGTTGCGCCCGGCCCGATGCAGATCGCGAAATATAACGTGCCGGAAAAAGACGGCGCGAAGGCGGAGGTGACGGTAAGTGTTTTCCCAAATGATACCGGCGGAAACCTTGCAAACATCAACCGCTGGCGCGGTCAGGTCGGCCTGCCGGATACGGATGAAGCGGGCTTGAAAGAGTTCACCACGCTGCTGAATGCAGCGATTCCCGGCGCGGTGCTGGCTGATTTGAAAGGCGCACAAAAGCACATGCTCGGCGCGATTGTCCCACGCAGCGGGCAGTATTTCTTTTACAAACTCACGGGCGATCCGGCAGCGGTATCCGCAGCACGCGAGTCATTCGTATCATTTATCCGCACTGCAAAATGAGTAACGAATCTACGACAACGACAAAGCCCGCAGGAAAATCACTGGGGCAAAAAATCTGGGACTTGCTGACGAGCGTGAAGCTCGCCGTGACGCTGCTTGCGCTCGGCGGCTGGCTGGTTTTCGCGGGGACGCTGGCGCAGACGGTCGAGGGGCTTTACATGGCGCAGGAGCGCTGGTTTCAAAGCTGGTACATCATCCGCGAGGCTGGTGATAAATGGTGGGTGGCACCGCTTTTTCCCGGTGGATATACGATTGGGACGCTGTTTCTCGTGAACGTCATTTGTGCGCATTCCCGCCGCTTTCAGCGACCGCCGGGCGGCATGGCGGCGATGCTCACGCACTACGCGACGGTGCTCTCAGCTCTGTGGTTGGTGACGCATTATTTACTGTGGATTCCGCTGTGGCTTTTCATGGCTTACGCGGTGCTGATGCTTCTGGATATGGCCGTCTGGCGGCAAGGGAGCGGCAAAAAACTCGGCGTGGATGCGATTCACCTCGGAGTCATCGCGCTGCTCGTCGGGCAGCTCGCGACGGATTTATTTTCCGTGGAGTCGCACATGAGTTTCACCGAGGGCGAATCGCGCAATTTCAGCGAGCATCACCACGACAGCGAGCTGGTCTTCATGAGCGGAGACGCCGAGGGACGCGATAAAATCGTGGCCATTCCGCAGGAACTACTCGCTGCTGGAAAAATAATTAGCGACCCAAATCTGCCATTCACCGTGAAGCTCGCGCAGTATGCTCCAAATGCCCTCGTCATCGAGCGTGCGCAGGCGATCAAAGAGCTGGGAACGCTTCGCGGCGCGATGGCCACGATGGACGCCAAATACGCCACTGCTGAATTGCTGATGGCTGAGGCGAAAAAGGTTTTTGAAGAAGGCGGGAAAATTCAGATTTGGCGCTCGGCACTCAAGGAGCTTGGGGAGAAGGCGGAAATCAATCCGCTCCCCACTGTGGAGCGCATCACTGCGGACCCAGCCAAGGCAGCGAAGCTATCCGAGGTGCTGAAAAAACGCTTCCGCGCAGAAATGCTGGATGCTTTCAAAAAAAGTCCCATGGCCGATGCGCAATACGCAGCCGAGCTGATGGAGACAGGCGGCGATATTACCGAAAACAGTCCTGCGGCCTTGGGCGACCAAGGCGCGGCGGCACGGTTTTTTATGGTGCCACGTCCAATTGCAAAAGGGATGGACGAGCGAAACATGCCCGCCGCCGCAATGGACATCACGGCTGGCGGAACCAAGCTCGGCACATGGCTGCTTTCACCCATTCTACGCGAGCAGAAGTTCGAGGTCGGCGGGCGCGAGTGGCGCATGGGCATTCGTTTCGAGCGGCATTATCATCCGTTTCACGTCACGCTTTTGAAGACCACGCACGAGAAATACGAGGGCACGGAAATCCCCAAGGACTTCCGCAGCACCGTCCACGTCTCCGCGCCAAATGCAGCCGAAAATCGCGACCGTGTGGAAATCTCGATGAACAATCCGCTGCGCTACGGCGGGCTTACTTTTTTCCAGCATCAAATGGGGCGTGAGTCCGCAACTTCCGGGCGCGGCACGAGCACACTTCAAGTGGTGAAAAATCCCGGCTGGTTCACGCCTTACTACGGCTGTGCGCTCGTCGGCTACGGCATGACGCGGCATTTCCTGATGCACCTGCTGGCATTCATCACACGACGGAGGAAACAATCATGAAAAAATGGCTCCCGCTTTTAATCACCGCGTTTTTCGCGCTCTGGGTCGTCAGCAAAATGCGCCCGCCCAAGGACGCGGCAGGCGCTTTCCCGACCGTGGAATTTGGGCGTCTTCCCATCGTGGAAGGCGGACGCACGCAGCCGATGGACGCGCTCGCCCGCAATGCGCTGCTGCAACTTCGCGGCAAGCAAACGCTGAACACCGAGCCGTGGAAAGGAAACTACTCCAACCCGAAAATGCTCTCCGCCGTGGAGTGGATGATGGAAGTGATGATGGAGCCAGCAACCGCCGATACGCGGCCTGCATTCCGCATCGATCACTCGGACCTCAAAGGACTGCTCGGACTTCCTCCGGTTGCGGATGAAGCCGCGAAGACGGACGGGAAGCATTTTTCGTGGAATCAAATGGCTCCGCGCATGGCAGCGCTGCAATCGGAGACGCAGCGCGCATTTCGCGTGAAGGATGAGCTGCGCGACGCCTATCAGCGGGCACTGGTGGATTTGTGGAAAGCCATCCGCATTTACAAATCGCTGAAAGTCGCGCTCGGCCCTGCGGCAGGCGGCGACCTTGCGAAAGGTCTGCAAACCGACCTCGCGATGCTCAAAAAAGCACGCGAGGCATTTGAGGCGCAGATGAACGGCGCGACTCCCGATGCGGATGCGCTGCAATGGTTCAGCGAGCGCGAAGATGAAACTGTGCCGCTCGTGCTACCACCGCTTGTGGAGCGTGAGGGGAAAGCAGACTGGAGCCGCGCAGTCCGCGATTTACTCAACATCGAACGCGGTGCGCAGCCGAACTTTGCCCTCTCCGCTTACGCGAAAATGGCGTCGGCTTTCCGGGCGAAGAATGGCGAGGAATTCAAGACCGCCGTTTCCGATTATCTCGCCGCGCTCAAGTCCACAAATCTCGCAGATACGCGCATCAAAAAAGCGGCGAACGAGCAGTGGTTCAATCACACCGAGCTTTTTTACAAAGGCATGGTCATCTCGGTCGTCGCGTTTTTGTTTGCGATCATCCTGTGGTTTTCGCCCGCAAAAAATGAGTGGGCGCGGAAGACGGCAGTGTGGGTCACGGTGCTTACCATCGTCATCGTCACGGGTGGACTCATTTTCCGCATGGTTCACGAAGGCCGACCACCGGTGACAAATCTGTATTCCTCCGCGCTTTTCATCGCGTGGGGCGCGGCGATTTTCGGCGTGCTGATGGAAGTCGTGTGGCCTCGCGGACTCGGTGTAGCGGTGGCTTCGCTCATGACGTTTATTTGCCTCATGGTCGCGCATTTCCTCGCGCTGGATGGCGACACGCTCAACATGCTCCGCGCGGTGCTCGATACAAACTTCTGGCTCGCGACGCATGTCGTCATCGTCACGCTCGGCTACGCGGCGACATTTGTGGCCGGATTCCTCGGGATTTTCTACGTCATCAATGGCGTCTTCACGAAGAACATCACACCCGATCTAAACAAGGCGTGCTATGCTGCGTGCTTCGCGATTGTGTGCTTTGCAATGCTATTCAGCTTCGTCGGCACCGTGCTCGGCGGCATCTGGGCGGATCAAAGCTGGGGGCGTTTCTGGGGCTGGGACCCGAAGGAAAACGGCGCACTACTTATCGTCATCTGGAACGCGCTCATCCTTCACGCGCGTCTTGGCGGCATGGTTCGCGAGCGCGGCTTCATGAACCTCGCCATTTTTGGAAATGCGATCACCGCATGGTCGTGGTTCGGCACCAACATGCTCGGCATCGGCCTTCACAGCTACGGCTTCATGGATGCGGCGTTCTTCTCGCTCATCGGGTTCATCATTTTGAATACGGTGATTATGGCGATTGGCGGCATCCCGCTCAAAAACTGGAGGAGCTTTACGCACACATCCAAGACAGAGCCAACAATCGACGGGAAAGCGGAAACAGCAGCGTAGCCGATCCTGCTGCGTCTCACTCCATTCGTGAGAATTACGGCTGCGAGATTCGCAGATTTGCTGTGCTTAAATTGGCTGAATTATCGCTTCTGCGAGTTGCCAGCTCACTCATTTTTCGTTGAATCAAACGCGCTCCTTTGCGGCGTGCATTCCAGCATCCATGCGGCTTTGGGGATTTTTCCACGGAAAAAACTTTCTGCCAGAAATACGTTTCCCCTTCCCCGATTCCCGACCGTGGCGCGTGTCGTGCTAAAAAGTGATTGAAGCCCATGAAAATCACAGCCCACACAAAGGCACATATCCACCGCACTCTCACTGCGCTCGTATTCGCGAGCAGCACCGCGATTGCACAAACCACCACCCCAGCACCAATCGCTCCGCCGGTTGCCGCAGCTCCCATCGCCCCGCCGGCCACGCCGGTCGCAACTGGAGCTGAATCACCCGCGCCAATTGATGCGCCGATTACAGACCCGACCGGCCAACCCGCGCTGCCAACCGTTCCAACTACGCCCACCGGCGCTGGGGTTTCTTTCGATGTGAACGCTCCCGCAGGACGTGTGAGCGAATTTCTCGGCGATGAAATGGCTCTCGTGCTCCGCACGCTGGCACGTCAGGCAAATATGAATGTGATCGTGAGCGCACAAGTTCAGGGGAAAGTAGAATTGCGACTGACGGATAAGACCCCGCGCGAAGTGCTGGAAATCATCGTGGATTCTAACGGCCTGATTATGGAGGAACGCAAGGGCGTCACATACATCAAGACGCAGGCTGAGAAAGCCAAAGAGCCAACGGTCAGCGGCCAATACACGTTCAGCTATGCGAGTGCGGATCAGGTTCTCCCACTGCTTCTGACCCAGCTCACCAGCGGCGTTGCTCCTCAGTTCGACAAACGCACCAACACGGTTTTCTACCGCGAGAACGAGTCCAATTTGGAGAAAGTCAGGAAGTTTCTTGAGGGCATTGATTCGCCAACCCAGCAGGTGATGATCGAAGCGCGTCTTGTGGAAGTGAATGCCAATCCCAAGCAGGCTTATGGCTTCAACTGGGCGGGCGTCGTGGGCAGCTCTACCAATGCACAGACGTTCCGCTACGGCGGCAGCAATCTGCCAGATGATGAAGGCAGAACCACTGTGGATCAGGTGGAAAATGGCGACTTCAGATTGAAAAGCCTTCTTCGCGATGGAACTAAACTTAGGACGATGGCGAATGGCCTAGCTGGTCAGTTCGCGATCCTTTCCGTCCCGCAGATGTCCTTGACGATGCGGATGCTGAACGAAGACAGCGACGCAGAGTTCCTCGCCAATCCGCGCATCGTTGCAGCGAACAATCAGGAAGCGACAATCAAGATTACCCGCGCACAGCCGGTTCCAAACCTCACCTTCAATGAGCAACAAGCAAAAGCAGTGTTTGGAGGATTTCAGGACAAGGAATTTGGCAACACGCTCAAAGTCACGCCGGTCATCAACAAAGACAAATTTGTATCGATGAAAGTGCAGCCGGAAATCAGCAACAAGGTGGGCGATGCAACATTCGTCTTCGAGGGTGCAACGGTTTCCAGCCCGGTCATTGATAAGCGCACTTTTGATTCCAATGTCCTCATCAAGAGCGGCGACACGCTGGCCATCGGCGGACTGCTGCAAGACGAAGGAAGCAAGAGCAGCGCGAAAGTCCCAGTCGCAGGAGACATCCCGCTTTTCGGGCATCTATTCCGGGAAAAAACTGCGTTCCGCACGAAGCGCAATCTGATGGTTTTCGTCACTCCGACGATCATCAAACACGGATACGGCACGGGCTTGGAATCACAAGTCAACGGCCTCACCCATAGCGGAGAAGAATTTGCAGACCCGACGGGCTGGCGTAACAACGCAAAAGGAGCCATCCGTTTGAAGCCCGCTTCAAACCGTCCGCTCGCCGCCGAATACGCAGTCCCCGGACTGCCGCCGACGCCGAAGAAAAAGAAGTAATCACTTAGAGCCACAAAAAGCCCGCCGGCGGAAATCGCTGGCGGGCTTTTTTGTTTCTCGGAATGCGGTGGGCTTACTTCGCGAAGAACGGATTGCTCCGCTGCTCTTCGCCGACGCTGGTGAGCGGGCCGTGGCCGGGGCAGATGACGGTGGTGGATGGCAGCGTGAGGATTTGCTCCACATTGTTTTTTACGGCATCAGCGTAACTCACTCCTCCGCCGCCCATGCTTCCGGCGAAAATGGAATCGCCCACGACTGCGACAGGCCGCGCAAGGCCATTGATGACATACGTGATGCCGCCCGCAGAGTGGCCCCACGTAAGGCGCGACTCGATTTTCAGCGAGCCGAGCTGCCAGCTTTTTCCAGTCTGGAAAATGTGCGAGCCTTCCACGGATTCGCGGTCGCCGGACCAGACTTCTGCGCCGGTTTTTTCGCGCAAACGGTCGAGATCGAAGATGTGATCGCCGTGCGTGTGCGTGATGAAGATGTGCTTGATCGTCAGCCCGCGCGACTGCGCTTCAGCGAGGATTCCGCTGGCGTCTGCGCCGGTGTCGAAAACGGCGGCTTCTTTGGTCGCAGGGTCCCAGACGAGATAGGCATTCACCGTCATGTCTTCAAACGGCGTATTAAAAAGCGCGAGTCCTTCGAGGGAAACATCCGCCGGGGTGTAGCGTTTTTCCGCGAGAGCGGTGAGCGCACCGATGTTCAGGCCGAGCAGTGGCGCGATGCGGGCTGCGGTCGTAGTGCTAAATTCGCCGCCGCGCAGCGTCTGGAGTTCCGGCACGCTCACGCCGGATTGTGCGGCGAGGCCGGTTTCGTCGAGCTTTAGCCCGCGCATCGCTTTGCCGATAATGTCTGTGTAGCCGTCTTCGAGTGGGATGTTTGCCATGCGCTAGGGAATAATTTGGGAGTTTGGCTTTGGCGAATGAATTTCTTTCTGAGCAAGCTGCGGTAGCAAATTTGCACAGCCCATGAACAAGCCCATAGACATGCACGTTCACCTCGTCGGCAATGGTCGCAGCGGCTCCGGCTGCTGGGTAAAGCTCGGCGCGACATGGTGGCAAAAACCGATGGCGGCTTACATGCTGCGCCATATCGGGCTGGGCGGGCTTTCGATTCAGGCGGATGATTTTGATCAGCGTTATGTAGAGCACCTGCTTGCACTCGTGCGGACTTCTTCGCTCGGAGGAATCGTCTTGCTCGCGCAGGATGAAGTCTATTCTCCCGACGGAAAAAAGCAGGACGCGGGTTCTTTTTACGTGCCGAATGACTACCTACTGCGCCTCTGCAAACTGCATCCCGAATTTATCCCCGCAGTCAGCATCCATCCAGCACGGCCCGATGCGCTGGAGGAATTGGAGCGCTGTCTCGCGAGTGGCGCGGCGGTGCTGAAGCTCCTGCCGAATTGCCACAATGTGGACTGCAATGATCGCCGCTATCGCAAATTTTGGGAGCGCATGGCGGAGGCGAAACTGCCCTTGCTCGCACACACCGGCGGCGAGCATACCGTGCAAGTTATCGAGCCAAAATACTCCGCCCCCAGCGTGCTCGTTCAGCCGCTGGAAATCGGCGTGACCTGCATCGCTGCGCACTCTGCGACAAAAAGCGGCTTCGGCGACCCGGAGTATTTCCACGACTTCGTAAAGATGCTCGACCGTTTTCCAAATCTCTACGGCGACACGAGCGCGTGGAATGTCCCGCTGCGTGGGCGCTATGCCGGGAAGTGCGTTGTCCCCGGTCTGCTCCGCGACCGCTTGTTGCACGGGAGCGATTTCCCCGTGCCGTGTTCGGGGCTTTGGGCCGCGTTGCGCGGATTCATCCCGTGGAAAAGTTACCGCACCTGGCAGGCGCACCCAAACGTGCTGGAGCGCGACTACCAGATCAAATGCGCGATGGGTTTCGACGAAGGGCACTTCACCCGCGTCCACTCGCTGCTCAGGAGAATGTAATTAACCCTACTCCAGCCGGACGTAGTTCGTCAGCCCATGCACGCCGCCCTCGCGACCGAAGCCGCTTTCTTTGTAGCCGCCAAATGGTGAAGCGGGGTCAAATTTGTTGTAGGTATTCGCCCACACGACACCGGCGCGGAGCTTCGCGATGGTCTTGAAAATCTTCGATCCCTTCTCCGTCCACACGCCTGCGCTCAGGCCGTAAGGCGTGTTGTTTGCGCGCTCCACGGCTTCCTCCGGCGTGCGGAAAGTGAGGACACTCAGCACTGGGCCAAAGATTTCCTCCTGCGCGATGCGGTGGCTCGCCGTGACTCCGGTGATGACCGACGGCGGGAACCAAAATCCCTTAGACGGCAGCGAGCAAGAAGGCTGCATGAGCTGTCCGCCTTCGGCGACGCCCGCATCCACGAGCGACTGGATTTTCTCCAACTGCGCACGGCTGTTGATCGCACCGATGTCGGAATTTTTATCCAGCGGATCGCCCACTCGCAGCGTCGCGATGCGGTCGCGCAGACGGCGGAGCACAGCAGAGTAAATCCCCTCCTGCACAAAAAGCCGCGAGCCTGCGCAGCAGACGTGGCCTTGGTTAAAGAAGATGCCACCGATGACGCCCTCGACCGCCTGATCGATGGCCGCGTCGTCGAAAATAATGTGCGCCGCCTTGCCGCCGAGTTCCAGCGTCAGCTTCTTCCGCGTGCCCGCGAGGGCTTTGGCAATCAGCTTTCCCACCTCCGTGCTGCCGGTGAACGCCACCTTATCCACATCGGGATGCTCCACGATTGCGCGGCCCGTATCGCCCGCGCCGGAGACGATGTTCACCACGCCAGCGGGCAGCTCCGCTTCCTGAAAAATCCGCGCCAAGTGCATTGCCGAAATGCTCGTCGTCTCGGCGGGTTTCAGCACCACCGTGTTGCCGCACGCGAGGGCAGGCGCGATTTTCCACGCCGCCATCAGCAGCGGGAAATTCCACGGAATCACTTGCCCGCACACGACGACTGGCCGCGCCGTCCTGCCGGGGAAAGCGTACTGCAGCTTATCCGCCCAGCCCGCGTAGTAGAAAAAATTTGCCGCCGCCTGCGGGAGATCGAAGTCCCGCGATTCCTTGATTGGCTTACCACCATCGAGCGTCTCCAGCACCGCGAGTTCCCGCGAACGCTCCTGAATAATCCGCGCAATTCGGTAAAGATACTTCCCGCGTTCTGCGCCCGACATTTTCCCCCACGGCCCGCTCAAAGCCTTGCGCGCCGCAGCGACTGCGGCATCCACATCCGCGCCGCCAGCGTTCGCGATCTGTGCGAGCTGCTTCTCGTTTGCAGGATTGATGCTCGGAAAATACGCACCGCTCTCCGGCTCGCGAAACGCCCCGCCGATGAACAGACCATACTGCGCGTCCGGCTTCACCACGACGGATTCCGGCGCGGGAGCATACTCCCATTTTCCTCCAAAGTTCAGCGTGCGCCGCGCTTTCGGGACGACAGGCGGATGGCTTTCAGCGACTACGGCGACGGCTTTATTGCGGCGGGTGGTTGTGGTGCGAGGCATGGGCGCACCATGTTCAAATCGCCGCGCCAGTGCAAGCACGCCGCTACTTCGCAGGCTCCGCCGCCGGAGCATCCTTCACGCAGCGAAAGCCCGTGTGCGGAAGTCCCGTATCCACCGCAGACTTCATCCGCGCCGAAGGCCGGTAGCCACGGCTATAATTATCCGCGCACATCCACGAACCGCCGCGCGTCACACGCTTCATCACGCCCGGCTCATCGGGGTCGTAACTTGTGTCCGGGCCGGGCGGATTTTCCTTCGGCGACTTCGCGTAGTAGTCGGGCAGATACCAATCCGAGCACATCTCCCATACATTTCCCGACATATCAAAAAGCCCGAATCCATTTGCCTGAAAGGTTCCGGCGGGCGACGTAGTTTTATAGCCATCCTCCACCGTATTCTCATTGGGGAATTTCCCCTGCCACGTATTCGCCATCCATTTTCCGCCGGGGTTGAACTCATTCCCCCACACAAACCGCGCCTGCGCCGCACCACCGCGAGCGGCGTATTCCCACTCCGCTTCCGTGGGCAGTCGCTTGCCCGCCCATTTGCAAAAAGCCAGCGCATCCTCGTAGCACACATGCACCACGGGATGATGTCCCTTTCCCTCGATGCCCGACTGCGGCCCGTCGGGATGCCGCCAGTTTGCCCCCAGCACCGGCACCCACCAAGAGCGATAATCCGCGATATTCACAGCCCCCGCCGGCGGCCTGTGGCAAAGCCCCATCGTCTTCCCTTCAAACTCCGGCAACAGCCCCGGAATGTCCTTACTCGTCAGCGGACGCTCCGCCACCGTCGCATACCCCGTCGCCTTCACAAACTCCACAAACGCATCATTCGTCACCTCCGCCGCATCCATAAAAAACGCCTTCACCGCCACATCATGGATGGGCCGCTCATCCTCCGCCCCATCCGCGCTCCCCATTTGAAAAGTCCCCGCTTTAATAAAAACCATCCCCTTCGGAGCCACCGGGTCAGCGGCAAAAAGCGGGCAGACAAACAGCGAGGCGAGGAAGACTTTTTTCATAGCTGCGAATAGGCGGCACGGCTCGCGCGATGTCAACGTAGCGGTATGTGAGCAGTGGCAAATCCACCTTGCCAGCGGTTGACGATCCGCTCACTCGCGCTCATTATTTCGCTATGAGCACGCTCACAGAAATTGAAGAAGCACTGCCGAAGTTGACCAATGAAGAATTGATGCGCGTAGAGGCATTGCTGCATTCGACGCAGCGGCAACGCGGTGTAGGGATTATTTTCGACGACAGTTATGGGGTATGGACGGAGAGCGACCAGACTTCCGTCGCTGCGGAGGCTTGGGCAATTTTAGATGCGGAGCCGAAAAATCCATGAGCGATCCCGTGCGTGGTGAGGTGTGGTGGGTGGACTTGGGGATTGCTGGAAAAGTGCGTCCCGTAGCGGTTGTGAGTGCTCCATTAAGTGACGACGATTTTGCCCTTGTTGCAACAGTGCCGCACACAACATCGGAGCATCCGTCGCAATTCTCTGTTTCGATTCGAGTAGCCGGGCTGAAAGAAGGGAGCTTCAATCTTCAAGGTCTTGCGCCAGTTCCACTCGCTAAGTTTATACGGAAAATCACAACACTCCGTCCTGATGAGATGGCGCAACTTGACTCTTCAATAAAACGCTGGCTGGCACTGAGCTGACGAACTTTTTCCTATGCGTCCAGCATCCCGCAGGTAGCTTTCGCGGCTTTATGTCAAACGTCTGGTCCAATGCTCATCCGTGGTTGCGTGAACTGGTTTCTTACGAGCCGGGAAAACCCATCGAGGATGTTGCGCGTGAACTCGGGTTGCGCCCGGAGGAAATCATCAAACTCGCTTCCAACGAGAATCCGCTCGGCCCTTCGCCGAAGGCTCTCGCGGCGATGCGAGAGACGCTGGAGCGTGCGCATTTTTATCCCGATGGAGGCGGCTACTATCTCCGCGAGGCCATCGCACAGCGGCTCGGACTGGAGCGGGCAAACATCATCCTCGGCTGCGGCTCGAATGAGATCATCGAGTTCATCGGCAAGGCGTTTTTGAATCCCGGCGACGAGATCATCGCGGCGCGTCATGCGTTTGTGGTCTATAAATTGATGGCCACGCTTTTCGGTGCGACGACCATCGAGGTGCCCGACCCCGGCTTTGCGCACGACCTCGATGCCATGCTCGCCGCCATCACGCCGAAGACGAAGGAGGTCTTCATTGCGAATCCAAACAACCCGACCGGGACGCTGCTCTCGCAAGAACAAATTGATGCGTTCATGGCGAAGGTGCCGGAGCATGTCGTGGTGGTGTTTGACGAAGCATACTACGAGTTTCTGCCGAATCCGCCCGACGTGCTCAAATACGTGAAGCAGGGCCGCAAAGTCGTGGTGCTGCGCACATTTTCAAAAATCCAAGGGCTTGCAAATTTGCGCATCGGCTACGGCATCGCGCCAGCGGAGCTGGTTGATGTCCTGCAAAAAACCCGCCAGCCGTTCAACGCAAACGGCATCGCGCAAGCGGGCGCACTCGCTGGCCTGCAAGACGACGAGCATCAGCAAAAAACCCGCGAACTCACGCTCGTGGAGCGTGCGAAAATGCAGGACGCATTCGCGGCGATGGCGCTGGAGTTTGTCCCCAGCCACGCAAATTTCATCCTCGTGAAAGTCGGCGACGGCAAAGCGGTCTTCGGAGCGCTTATGAAAAAAGGCGTCATCATCCGCGACATGAATTCCTACGGCCTACCGGAGTGGATTCGAGTGAGCATCGGCACCGCCGCGCAGAATCAGCGCTTCCTTGCGGAGTTACGGCGGTGTGCTCTTTCAGTCATTGGATGAGGGTAAATTACCCTGCTTGTGAGGCTGTGATTAGTGACTGGTGAATTGTGAATAGTCGCAAGCGCAGCAATTATGCTCACCCCGCTTGCGACCATTCACCATTCACCATTCACCATTCACCATTCACCATTCACCATTCACAGCCGACAAGCACTGCTCGCTTCCGTCATTCAACAAACTTTCAGAGCATCAGGCTCACGCCGCCAGCACGCCCTTCGCGACAACGGCATCCGGCTTATCCTTGCCCGCTTTGATCGTGTATTTCCCCGGCGCATAGACGCGCGGAATGAAGCTCTCGGTCTGCGAGCGCACGGTGTAAAGAATCTCACCCGTGGCCTCGGCGATGATTTGCACGACGGGGTTTGCAACGCCGTCGAGCTTCACCGCAGGAAGGTGCGCGTGAACTTTGCGCCCGTCGTTTGCATCCATCGCGACGGTGATGGGCCAGCCGGGGAACTGCGCTTTTTCACCCTGCTTCGCTTCGGAAAATCGCGGCCAGCACTCGAAGGTAATCGTGCGTTTCTTTTTGTGAAAACGGGCGATGCCGTAGCCGTCGGCGCGTTGTTTTTCGTCGGATACGTCGGCAGGGTTTGCGTAGGCGAGCATCGAGATTTTGTTGCCGAGGCCGTCCTTGAAATCACCCGTCCACGGAAGCGGGCTGCCTGCCACGGGATTCGGGCCGGGCTTCTCGTCGAGCGGATGCCACCAACGACCGTAGATCGTGTTCACCAGCGCAGGACTGGTGAAGCCGTAAGGACCATCGCCGTGTTCGCTGATGCCGTTTTTTACAACGACGGCGAGATGCTGGTCGCCGCAAAGATGCACGGCCCACGCGCGGCGGATTTCCTCCAGCGCGAGATTGCGCTTCGTCTGCGGCCAGCCGTTGCAATCGAGGTCGGCGAGCAGGCGTTGATTGCGCCCGCCGTGCATGTGGACTGCGCCGCAAAATGCCGTGGCGGAGAGCACGGCTTTCATCTGTGTGCCCGTCCAGTCCTGCGCCCAAATGCCGAGAAATTTCTCCTGCCGCTCGCCGAGTAATTGCAGGCCGGGAAGGTCTATCGTTTTCGGATCGTAAGCAGGATCGTTGATGTGGTCCGGGCGCGGTCCCATCTGCGGAATCTTCCCCGCAGGACTGCTCTTAAATTTCCGGTCTTCGAGAATCGCGAAGTCCACTCCACCGACGTTGAGCTTTGTAAAAAAGACCGTGATACCGCGCTCGACGGGCGCAGCATCCACGGGGTCCGGCAAGTGCCACGACTGCTGGCGCTGCACTTGGTTCACGTATTCGACCGGATAAAAATAGCCGCCGTCCGCGTTATCTTTTTTCAGCGAGCGTTTGCCATTTTCACCCCAGAGATTCGGGTGGCCCACGTCGTGATCGTCGGGGATGGAAACCGTCGGGCGGTCACGCATCACATCGCGGAATTGCAGGCCGAATTCGATCCATCCCGCCGTGTGCTCCGTGTGCCGATAAGTCTGATCGCCCGCGAAGAAAAGCACATCGGGATTCTGCGCCTTGAGGTTATCAATAATCTCAGGCCGCTGCCCGGTCGTGCGGCTGGAATTGCACGACATATTCGCGATGACGATCTCCTCCTTGTCCACCGGATCGCGCCGGATGACGCCATCGAACATCGCCTTCTCCCCGTGCCGCACGCGATACTTCACATCCTTCGTCGCGTCCCATTTTTCCACGCGAAAATGCGTGTCCCAGCCGGGATAAAGCACCGCCGTTTTCGCAATCTCCACCCACGCGCCATCGCGCTGAATCTCCAGCCGCGCCTCACGCTGTTCGCCCGGCTTCAGCGGGTAAAGTTGCGCCGTCATTTTCAGCACGCCGCCATGCACCGTGTAGAGCGCAAATGCGACGACTTCCTCGCGAGGCACATCCATCGGCGGCGGCGCGGACTGTCCCTTGCCTTTGGGCTTTCCCGTGCCAGCAGCGGCGATTCCTTTGGTCCACCACTCGCCAGTCGCAAGCGAATCGAGACTCGGAAACTCTGCGCCAAATGGTTGTGCAGCTTCCTCAGCGGAGAGCGTCCCGGGCTTGAAGGCAAGTGCGCCGACTCCGGCGACGGTGAGTTTGATGGCGGTGCGGCGGTTAATATTTTTCATGTGGAAAAAATGCGGCGATTACTGCGTGCGGCTGCGTCCTTCGTTCACGAACTTATCTATCTGCTTGCTCATGCGCTCGACGATTTCTGGATGCGCAGCGGAGACATCGGTGCGTTCACCGGGATCGTCGTTGAGTTTGTAAAGCGTGTGTTTTCCAGCCGGGAGCGGGCGTTCTTCCTTGCTCACGCGAGCCTCCGACTTGCCGCGCTTTTCGAGCCGCACGAGTTTCCACTCACCGGAGCGCAGTCCGAAGTTCCCGCTTCCGTTATCTTGCTGGAGAAGATGGTCGCGGCCTTTTGCGCCGGGTTTGCCGAGCAGCGCGTCGAGCACATTTTGGCTATCGAGGCAGCCGTCCTCGACTGGCTTCTGCCCAGCGAGCGCTGCGAAGCTCGTCGCGAAATCAATCGTGCAAACAACTTCATCCGATACAGCGGGCGCGATAGTTCCCTTCCAGCGCGTGATGAGCGGCGTGCGCGTGCCGCCCTCCCAAACGCTGTATTTTCCACCGCGAAACGGCCCCGCTGGCTGATGCTCGCCGAGCTTCGTCACGGCGTCGTCTTTGTAGCCGTCGTCGAGCACAGGTCCATTATCAGAGCAGATGACGAACAGCGTTTTCTCCGCGAGGCCGAGGCGATCAATCGTCTTCATTAACTCACCCACGCTCCAATCAAACTGCACGATACAATCGCCACGCGGCCCAAGCCCCGACTTGCCCTGAAACCGCTCGTGCGCGACACGCGGGACGTGAATATCCTGCGAGGCGAAGTAGAGAAAAAACGGGCGTTCCTTGTTCGCTTCGATCCAGCGGTTCGATTCATTCACCCAAGCATCCGCGAGGTCTTCATCGCGGAAGCGCGCTCTCGTCCCGCCGGTATAAAATCCGATGCGACTCACACCGTTGTGGATCGTCTGATTGTGCCCATGCGACCAGTCCATCTTGAGCGTGTCGCGATGCGAAATGCCGGTGGGATGATCCTCCGATGGCTTCTTGTCGCCGACCCAAAGCGGGTCCGCAGGATCGAGATTCTTCACACGCCGACCTTCGACAAAAACCTGCGGCACGCGATCATTCGTCGTCGGCAGCAGCAGGCAATGATCAAAACCGATGTCGAGCGGACCGGGCTTCAGCTCGCCATTCCAGTCGGGCGCAGGATCGCCAAGACCGAGATGCCACTTCCCAATCACCGCCGTCGCGTAGCCCGCGCGTTTCAAAATGCCGGGCATCGTCTCCGTGCCGGGCTTGATGATTGCAGGGCCGTTTGGCGGCGCGATGCCGGTATTCTTCTGGCGAAAAGCATACGTGCCCGTGAGCAGCGAAAAGCGCGTGGGCGTGCAAGTGGACGCGCTGCAATAGCCGCTGGTAAAGCGCACGCCTTCCCTCGCGAACTGGTCAATCGCGGGCGTCGGCACTTTCCCGCCGTAGCACGACGCATCGCCGAAGCCGAGATCGTCGGCCATGATCACGATGATGTTTGGTTTTTCGACGGCGTGCGCAAAAGCACACAGCGCACACAGCGCGCACAGCAGATGAGTGAAAGTCTTCATTTTCGGGGCTTCAATCTTCCTTTCCTCGCTTATCCGCACGCTTTTTCTACCGCTGGTGAAAAGCCTCATTTCCCCTCTTTCGCCCACTGCTTCATAATGGCGATGTTCTTCTCCACATCCGGTCTTCCCTCGCCGACGTATTCCGCCATGTCGCTGTCATACATAGCTTGGTGTTCAGAGCCGGGGTCTTTGGTTTCGAGCATCCACTGGTCGAGGCGGGCGCGGAGAGTTTCCAGCGTCGCCTTGTGTGCGGGGTCTGCGGCGAGATTGGTGATTTGCCATTTATCCGTAGTCCATTCGTAGAGTTCCTCCGCCGGGCGCGTGGGGCTAAAGAGCAGCTTTTCCGCGAGTGGATCAAGCCCCCCGGAGTCGTGCAGGCGGCGCAACGTTTGCACGATGGATTTCCCGTCCTTGTAAGCGCACGGCTGGAGAAGTGGACGCTGTGGATAAAAGTTGCGGATGTAGAGAAACCGCTCCGTGCGCACACTGCGGATGCGATCCACCGTCTCGTCGCAACGGTCGCGTGAGGCGAATGCGTGCGTGCGCGGCTGGTAATCCGCCGCGAGGACATTTCGCGCCTGCATCGCTTTGGGAATCTCGATTCCAGCGGCAGCGAGCGAGGTCGCTGCCATATCAAAATGCTCGATCAAATCCCCGCGCACTTTCCCGCGTTCCACGCCGGGGCCGCGCACGATGAACGGAATATGCGTGCCTTCATCGTAGAGAAATTGTTTGCCGCGAGCGTGGCTGATTCCGTGGTCGGTGATGAAAATGATGAACGTATTTTCCAGCAATCCCTCCTGCTCCAGCCGCGCGAGAACTTTGCCGACATGCGCATCCGTAAGCCGCACGGAATCGAGGTAAGCCGCCCAATCGCGCAGCAACACTGGGTCGCGCGGATAATAAGGCGGCAGCTTCACTTTCTCCGGATCGGTCGCTGCACCAAACTCCTTCGCCGCCGTTTCGAGCAGACTCTTCGCCTTATCGTCATTACCGCCGCGCAGCTTCCCGCCCGCGAGCTGCACCTGCATGAAAAATGGCTGGTCCGGCTTCCTCCCGGCCCAATCGTGCGAATCGTAGATCGCAGCGTCGTATTCAAAATTGTAGTCCGTCTTGCCGAATCCGCCGTCTTTTGGCTTCTTGCCTTTCTTTGATGAGTTTCCCTCCGCTGGCAGCCCGGAGCCGATGCACGCAAAGTATCCCGCTTTTTGAAACAGCACCGGCACCGGCGCGACGCCAGCAGGCAGCGTGATTTTTTCCACTCCACGCCCGCTTCGATGATGATGCGCTCCGATGCTCGTCTGATACATCCCCGTGATCAGCGCCGAGCGGCTCGGCGAGCAAACCGGCGCTGTCACAAACGCATTCGCAAACCGCGTCCCCTCGCGAGCCAGTCGGTCCACATGCGGCGTCTGGATCAGCGTCTCGCCGTAACACGAAAAATGCGCCGACATATCATCCACGACAAACCACAAGACGTTCGGTTTATCAGCCGCAGTCAGCGCGGACAAAGGGGCGAGGAAAAGGGCGGAGAGTAAAGTAAGGGCGAGGCGATTCATGGCTGGGGCAGTTCAATAACACTTCCCTCACTCTTTGATACCGCAGGTTTTTACTCCTCCGCGAAAGTGATGATCTTGCCGTAGCTGCTCCACTCTTTCTCCGTCATCTTTTGCTTCAAAACGCGGAGCATGTAGCCGCCCACGGCCTTCCCGTTTTCGTTGAACATCCAGTCGCAAATTTCCTCCGGCGGAAATGCGATCAGCCCGTCTCGCGGCGCTCCGCTGCCGGGCTGGGCGGTGCGGTCATCGAGACGCCCGTGCAGCAGTTTCCCGTCGTAGCTCAGGTCGTTCACGATGAGGATTTGGCGCTTCCCCGGCTTGTCCGTGGGAAACTCACGCCTCACGAGAAACTGCGATTGCCCGGCGCTCGGAGACTTCAGCGCATCGAGAATTTTCCCCACAGTCGCCCGCGATTTTTTAATCGCTGCCTCGATATCCGCATCGCCCGCGTTGCCGTGCATCAAATCGAGCAGCGCAGCGCGGCGAGCGAGGATTGCCTCCTTTTCTTTTTTGTCGCAGCCCGCGCCGATGAGGACCAGCAACAGCAGGGCGAGAAGCCGCAGTACCTGCGTTGATGCCCTGGAATATGGATGATTGCTCATGCTATTGAGGCTGTGACTGGTGACTAGTGAATGGTCGCAAGCGAACTGCGCTTCGTCATTCGTCATTCGTCATTCCAAAACAGGCAACCCACTACCCAATCAGACGATCCGGATTCAGCGCTTGCAGCGCCTTCGGCACAAACAGCCCGTCCTTCCGCACGAGCTTGCCGTCGAAGTAAATCTCGCCGCCGCCATAGTCCGCACGCTGGATGCAAACCATGTCCCAGTGGACCTGCGAGCGGTTTCCGTTCTCCGTTTCCTCGTAGCACTGGCCGGGCGTGAAGTGGAAGGAACCGGCGATTTTTTCGTCGAACAAAATATCGCGCATCGGATGCAGCACATGCGGATTAAACCCAATTGCAAACTCGCCGATGTAGCTGGCACCCGCGTCGCTCGTGAGGATGTCGTTCAGCTTCTTCTCGTCGCCCGAACACGTCGCCTTGATGACCTTGCCATCCTTGAACTCCAGCCGGATTTTATCAAACGCGCTACCTTGGTAAATCGTCGGCGCATTGTACTGCACCACGCCCTGCACGCTGTTGCGCACTGGCGCGGTGAAGCACTCGCCGTCCGGGATGTTGTGCTCGCCGCCGCATGGGAGCGCCTTGATTCCCTTGATGCTGAAATGCAGGTCCGTCCCCGGTCCTTTGATGTGGACCTTGTCCGTCTTTGTCATCAGCTCCGCCAGCGCCTTCATCCCCGGCACCAGCTTCGAGTAATCCAGCGTGCAGACGCGGAAATAAAAATCCTCAAACGCCTCCGTGCTCATCCCCGCGAGCTGCGCCATGCTCGAAGTCGGCCAGCGCAACACGCACCACTTTGTCTTCTTCACGCGATGGTCGAGGACGCCCTTCATCTTCTTGGAAATGAGCTTCATCTTTTCCGCCGAAACGTCCGCCATCTCCGTGACATTCCCGCCGCCACGGAAGGCGATGTAAGCCGCCATCTTCTTCATCTGCGCGAGTTGCACGCCCGCGATAATATCCAGCCCATCCTCCTGCGCATTCAGCGCCATCTCACGCGAGACACGCCCGTGATTGTTCTGCACCAAAGGGATCGCGCCCACTGCGCGCACCGCGCGAATCAGCGCCACCGTCATCTCATCCGGCACATCGAACATATCGAGCAGCACGGCTTCACCGGCTTTCAGCTTGGTGGAAAATTGGACGAGGTTTTTTGCGAGCAGAGAGTATCTTGGATCGTTCATCGCGCGGGAACCTAGCGACTCGCCATTTCCTGCCAAGTGCATATCGCAGCGAGTATCCGCCGTTGCGCGTGGCACGCGGAATGTTTAACGACGGGGCAATGAGTTTATCCCTCAGCAACGAAATCAAGAGCGCGGAACGGCAGCAGCAGGCGATGGAGCTGGCACTGCGCTTTCGCACTTACGACAGCTTGGAGATTCGTTGCTCGGATGAAGCGTGCTTCCTCGTCGTGACTGTGCTCGGCTCGCAGATGGTGATGGGGAATGGACGCGGCGAGGCGAAAGGACACCGCCATGCGTGGCAGATTCGCGAGTGGCTGCATTCGCGCTTTGAAATCGTAGTGGACCGTCCGGCAGACAAAGCGTTTCGCAGCGCCCCTAGAAACACACAGGCTCGCGTCGCAAAACAAGCCGGCGCTCGGAGGCGCGGCGTGCAGATTATCGAAAGCGCAAAGCGCCGTGGAGTGCTGTGACTTGTCACAGCCGCAGCAGCCGCGACTTGTCGCGCTGCAAACCAACGCAATCAAAGCGGCCTCCGAGCAAAGCTCTGCGTGAAAAGTCGCTTGCGACTGGGAGCGGCGGCATTCCTGCCGCCGTTTGAAAACACAACGCGAAGCGGACGCTGATTGAACGTGGAGCGCAGAGAGATTGGGCGCTTCGCGCTATGGTGTGGACGGCGGCAGGAACAGTGTTACTAGTATAGTTTTGGCTGATTGTAGGGAGAGGAATAATCCAAAATAGATTGTTGTATTCTTCGATGTTTACTCCTTCTAAATTAGTAGATGGAGTTGCTAAAACCGATGG
>JANMLS010000413.1:0-6201 GCA_031372675.1 Verrucomicrobiaceae bacterium | reverse complement strand
ATCCACGCAGCCATCCACACCTCGCTTGAACGCGCAGGTCGCAAACCCGGCGATGTCGAACTCATCGCCGTATCAAAAACCCACGCGCCTGAATCCGTCATCGAAGCACTCGCTACCGGGCAGACGCTCTTCGGCGAAAGCCGCGTGCAGGAAGCGCGGGCAAAAATCCCTCTCGTGCCCGGACGCGCCCGCTGGCACTTCATCGGCCACCTTCAGCGCAATAAAATCCGCCACGCTCTTCCGCTTTTCGAGCTGCTTCACGGCGTTGATTGCCTCGAAACCGCACGCGACATCCACCGCATCGCCGCCGAAGAATCCCAGCGCCCCGCCATCCTCCTCGAAATCAAACTCGCCGAGGAGTCGCAGAAATTCGGCTTCTCTCCCGACACCTTGCTTGCGCAAATCGAACATCTCCTCGCCCTCGACCGCCTCAGCATCGAGGGCCTCATGTGCATTCCCCCGCCGCAACCCAAGTCCGAAGACAGCCGCCCCTTTTTTGCACGGCTGCGCGAACTCCGTGATCGGCTCCAAAGCGAATTCCGCCTCGGCCTCCCGCATCTCTCGATGGGCATGAGCAGCGACTACCTCATCGCCATCGAAGAAGGAGCGACACTCGTTCGCGTGGGCACTGCGATATTTGGCGACCGCAGCGGAAAAACATGGCGCCCCGCCGGTGCGACAGGCGATGAATAGAAATGCAAACGCGGCTCGCACCAAAAAACATCCAGATTATCGGCAACGAAATCGCCATCGCGTGGGAAGACGGCGTGGAAACTTACCTCACCCTCGAAAACTTGCGCCTCGCCTGTCCCTGCGCGGCCTGCTGCGGCGAGCCGGATGCACTCGGCAATATCCTCAGACCCGAAGTGCGCCACACGATTTCCAGCTTCGAGCTGCGCGGCTGGCAGCTCATCGGCGGCTACTCCCTCCAGCCGACTTGGGCCGACGGCCACGCCACCGGCCTCTACACATTTCGCTACCTGCGAAAACTGGGCGGTAAAGAATAGCCAATCGCGTAAAGCGCAGGCTCTTTGTTGTTTGTCGGGAAAATGCCTTGCCAAAGGGCGTTCAGCGCAGAGTCTCGGCTCGTTATGAAAAAGCTCCTACTTATCACTCCACTCGTCCTCAGCATCCTCTCCGCCCGCGCGGATGTGGTCATCGTTCAAAAAATGGATAGCGCCTTTATGAAAGGCGACATGACCATGAAGATTAAAGGCGACAAAAGCCGAATTGATATGCCGATGACTCCGGCGGGCGCGATGTCCATGATCATTGATGGCGCGACGGGCGATATGTCCACCATCATTCACGGGCAGAAGATGGTGATGAAGATGGACGCCAAGACGCTGAAAGCAGCCAGCGAGCAGGCAAAGCAACTCACCGGCGGAGTTACTCCCGAAAAGCCAAAAGCAACCGGCACGATGGAGAAAGTCGGCGAATGGAATACCGAGATTTATGAATTCAGCATGGCTGGCGCGACCTCGAAAGTCTGGGTCGTCAAAGATTTTCCCAATGGCGAAAAACTAAAAGCGGAGATGCTGAAAATCTCAAAGGCGATGGGCCAAAATCCCGCCGACACCGCCTCGATGGATGTCCCCGGAATGCCGGTGAAGACAGAAGTCAACATGCCCGGCGGCGCGGGGAAAATGACTGTCACGCTCGTGAAAGCTGCGGAACAGGATGTGGAGGCCAAGGAGTTTGAAGTCCCGAAGGACTACCAGACGATGACCATGCCGACGCTTCCGAAATAAGCGTGGCGGAGTCGAAGAATCAGCATGAAGCCGGGCACCACGCCCGGCTTCTTCTCGTACTGGCATCCACTTCGCCGCGCCGCCGCGCATTGCTCGCAGAGCACGGCTACCGCTTTGAAGTCGTAGCTCCCGAAGGCGTGGAGGAGGTCGCGCCGCCGGACCTTTCTCCCGCTGAGACGGTGCTGGCAAATGCCCGTGCCAAAGCCCGCGCAGTCGCCCAGCAGCGCCCGGATGCGGTGGTTCTCGGCGTGGATACCGAGGTTTTTTTTGAAGGCCGCGTGCTCGGCAAGCCGCGTGATATGGAGGATGCCTTCGCGATGATCTCGCGGCTCAACGGACGGACGCATGAAGTGTATTCCGGCTGCTGCCTGATCGGGCAGGGGAGTGAGCGGACGTTTGTAGAAATTACGCGCGTGCATTTTCACCAGCGCACAGCCGCCGAGCTTCGCGCATACCACGCCCGCATCGGCCCGCTCGACAAGGCAGGAGCTTACGCCGCGCAGGATGATAACGGGGAGATGATCGCACGCTTTGAGGGCAGCTTCACAAACGTCATCGGCCTACCGATGGAGGTGCTTGCGAGGGAGTTGGTTCTTCACGCGGCGGGAGTTATCAACCAACGAGGCCCTGAATCACAACATCCGGCCCGACGCGGCGGAACTCTGGATGGATAATGCGCGGGGCGCTGGAGGATGAGGCTGCGCCTTCTCCGGCGATGACCGCCGGGCCTGCGCAGAGGAGCGGCGCGAGGTAGAAGACTGCGCGATTTACAAGTCGTGCATCGAAGGCGGTGCCGAGCAATTTTCCGCCGCCCTCGATCAGCACGCTTGTGCAGCCGCGCTTCGCGAGATCGCGGAGGACGGCGCGGAGGGATTTGCTGCGATAGACGAGTGTGCGTTCGCGATGTTCATCGGTAAAAAGATGCGCTTGCGCGGGCAAGTCGCCGGAGCGCGTGAGCACCACTCGCAACGGCTGTCGCCCACGCACGCCACGTAGGGTGAGTCGTGGGTTGTCTGCGCGGAGAGTCCCCGCGCCGATGAGGATGGCATCTACGCTCGCCCGCAGACGCATCGCGTCGCGTCGGGAGGCTTCGGAGGTGAGCCACTGGCCTTCGCCGGACAGTCGTGTAAGGCGGCCATCGAGCGAAAGCCCGGCCTTTGCGATGACGAGCGGAAGGCCCGTGGTGATCCAGTGATTGAAGGCCTCGTTCAGCGCCGCGCACTCGGCGGCAAGAATCCCGTGCTTCGTCGCGATACCCACTTTTTTCAATACACCAAGCGCACGACCTGCGTGCGCGGGATTTGGGTCGGTCGCGCCGAAGACCACGCGCGAGAAGCCCGCAGCGATGAGCGCATCCGTGCAGGGCGGCGTGCGCCCTTGGGTGCAGCAGGGTTCCAGCGTGATGTAAATGGTCGCGCCCTTCGCATCGTATGGATTTTTCAATGCACGAATCGCCTCGATCTCCGCGTGTGGTTTGCCTGCCATGCGGTGCCAGCCTTTCGCGAGGATGCGCCCGTTTTTCACAATGACCGCGCCGACTGCGGGATTCGGCGAAGTGCGCCCGATGCCGCGCTTTGCCTCGCGGATGGCGAGGCGCATGAATGCTTCGTCGTCGGTGATTTTCGCGGTTGTGCCCATCTCGCGCTTTCTCTCGCACACGGCTGCGGAAACGGAAAACAAAAACGCTGGCGGCGGTAGTAGGACAGGCTTCCCAGCCTGTCGTAGTCGGATGGGCTTCCAGCCCGTCCTGAGCGGTGACGCAAGACAGGCTGGAAGCCCGTCCCACTCCGACAGGCTGGAAGCCTGACCTACTACGAATTGCATCCCACTTTTCAACCGCATTCCCCAGCGTGCCGTTGACGCGAGGCGCTTCTGCCACTACATCGCGCGCCCTCAAACACGAACAATATGGCCTTTCTCAACGACAACTACCTCAAGCTCAAAGCCGGATACCTTTTCCCCGAAATCGCACGCCGCGTGACGGCCTTCAACACCGCGAATCCCGAAGCTGCAAAGCGTCTCATCCGCTGCGGAATCGGCGATGTCACTGAGCCGCTCCCCGAAGCCGTGCGCACTGCGATGCACAAGGCTGTGGACGACATGGCGGACCGCTCCACTTTCAAAGGCTACGGCCCGGAGCAAGGCTACGAGTGGCTTCGCAAGGCGATTGCCGAAAATGATTATCGCGCCCACGGACTCGATATTGCCGACGATGAGATCGTAGTGAGCGACGGCTCCAAGTGCGATACCGGCAGCATCCTCGACATCCTCGGCGCGAAAAATGTGATCGCCGTTACGGACCCGGTTTATCCCGTCTATGTGGATACCAATGTGATGTGCGGCAACACCGGCGAGGCCGACGAGCGCGGCGCGTACGCGGGGCTGGTCTATTTGAAAGGCGACGAGCAAAACGGCTTCATCCCTGCGCCGCCCACGCAGCATGTCGATGTGATCTATCTCTGCTCGCCAAACAACCCGACCGGCGCCGCTGCGACTCGTGCGCAGCTTGAGGCGTGGGTCGCTTATGCAAAGGCGAACGATGCGATCATCCTCTTCGATGCGGCTTACGAGGCATACATCACCGAGCCGGGCATCCCGCATTCCATCTACGAGATTCCCGGTGCGCGTGAGTGCGCGATTGAGTTCCGCTCCTTTTCAAAAAACGGCGGCTTCACCGGCGTGCGCTGCGCATTTGTCGTGATGCCGAAGACGCTTATCGCGAAGACCGCGAGCGGAGAGAAAAAGCCGCTTCACCCACTCTGGCTGCGCCGCCAGACGACGAAGTTCAACGGCGTCTCCTACATCGTGCAGCGCGGCGCAGAGGCGCTGTATTCTGCGGATGGCAAGTCGCAGGTGAGCGCACTCATCGAGCACTATCTCGGCAACGCAAAACTCCTCCGCGAAGCCGCAAACCAAGCTGGCTGGCCGACGTGGGGCGGCGTGAACGCGCCATACATCTGGGTGAAATGCCCGGCGGGACTCGGCTCGTGGGAGATGTTCGACAGGATGCTCAACGAAGCCAACGTCGTCATCACTCCCGGCGCAGGATTCGGCGCAGCAGGCGAAGGCTACTTCCGCATCAGCGCGTTTAATTCCCGTGCGAATGTGGAGGAAGTAGCCCGCCGCATTCTCGCGCTGAAGTTCTAGCCCGGCTGATCTTGAGCTGTAGCGCTCACGAGGGCGTCGCGGATTTTTGCTAGGTCGCTGTCGCTTGTGGGCTTTTCGAGGATTGGCTCGTTGTTGTGCATCGTTGCGCTGCGTTTCACGACGTAGAAGGTGTCCACGGCGGCGCCTTTTTCTGTGGCGATGCGGGCTGCGCCGATTTCAAATCCGGCGTCGCTGATTGCGCGGAGGACGTTGTAGAGCAGGCCGAGCCGGTCGGGGGTGACGAGTTCTACGATGGTGAATTGTGGGTGTGAGCGTGGATCAATGGCGATGCGCGTGGGGAAATCGAGGTGCGCACTTCCCACGCGGCCCAGCGCTTTTTTCATGAGCGGGAGGAAATCGAAGGCGTCGTCTTTGAGCGAAGCGTTCAGGTATTTTTCCACGAGCACGCGGTCGCGTTTGTCGGTGATTGCCTCGAAGCGCGTGGTGGAGATGCGGAAGGTATCGAGCACGAGGCCATCCTGCCGCGTGAAAATATCCGCGCTGAGAATGCTGAGGCCCGCTGCCGAGATGCTGCCGCAGATGCGGGCGAGGAGCTGGTGCCGATCCCAGGTGACGACTTGGAGATCGCTGTGCCCGCCGTTCTCGTGCTGGAGCCACTCGACGCTGGGCGCGAGGATCGCTTCGTCGTCCATCCAGTGCTCGGCGAGGAATTGGCGGAAGAGCCGGATGTGGCCCGCGATGACTTCCGCGCCGCGTCGTTCGCTGAGGAAGTAGCGGTCTGGCATGGAGGTAAAATGGGCGTCGGTTTCCTCCTCCCATTCGCTGTCGGTGAGGATGCGCGCGACTTCGAGGCGCAGTTGTTTTTGCTGCCCGGCGCGTTGCTCGCGGTATGCGGCGGCGTCGGCGATGAAGGCGGATGTCTGGCGGTAGAGATTCCACATGAGCGACATCTTCCAGTCGTTCCACATCTTCGAGTCGCCCACGCCGAGGCCGTCTGCGGCGGTGAGGAGCATGAGCGCATCGAGCCGCGCCTGGGAGCCGATGATGCCAGCAAATTCCTCGATGGTCGCCATGTCGTCGAGGTCCTGTGTTTGTGCGGTTTTGGCGAGTTCATCGTGGCAATCTACGAGGAAGATGAGCGACTGCCGCTGCGGTGCGCTGAGTTTGAATCGCTTCGCCACGGACTGCGCATTCATGGCGCTGACATCGGAGTGCGAGCGCACATTAGCCGCCTTGCCGGTGTCGTGCAGAAGCAGGGCTAGATAAAGGATGAAGGGGTCTTCAAGTCTTTGGAAAAGCTCGCGATAGCCGTCGAACTTCGGATCTTCGTTATCGAGCAGAC
>JANMLS010000412.1:0-2224 GCA_031372675.1 Verrucomicrobiaceae bacterium | reverse complement strand
ACATCGTCGCGATCCTCATCATCCCGATTTTCTTCTAGGGCCTGTACGGAACTTCTATCCGAGAGGCTGGCGATCTGAGTAGCGGAGAAGAAAAAGGGAGCGCAGGCTTCCAGCCCGCTGGTTCCGGCATCCTGCCGGAATCCACGGGGAAGCTCTACTGAATAAGGACGCTACTTCCCGCTGCATGTGACCGGCAGGATGCCGGACACTACGGGCTGGAAGCCCGCGCTCCCTTTTGCTCCGTGCTTTTGCTGCCTTTGAAAAGCTCCTTACAGCCTCCAGGGAAACGTTGTTTGCGGGTGACAAGTCGCACGCAGTCCACGGCGCGTTGCGCTTTACTGCTGATTTTTCCGCCTGCTCGGTCCTTTGGGGTTTCTGCTTCCCCATAACGGCTCCACATTTGTAGCGTCCCAGGCGTCCCACTTTGCTTGCAGCTCTTTTGCCTTGTCCGGCTCTGTTGCGGCGAGGTCTTTGGCTTCGCCGATGTCGCTGGCGAGATTGTAGAGTTTTGCCGCAGCCACAGGCTGGTCATTTTTCCCGGATAGCGTGTCCACGTTACTGTCGTAGCGCACGAGTTTGTAGTCGCCCATGCGAATGGCCATTTGCTCGCCGAAGCGCCAGTAGAGCGCGTCGTGCGGTGCGCCCTTTGTTTTATCGGCGATGAAAGGAACGAGGTCCACGCCATCGAGTTTCCACTCCGGCTTTGCCTTCAGACCAGCGGCGGCGAGCGCGGTTGCGGTGAGGTCGAGCTGGTTCACAGGCTGCTCGAAAACACCCGGCTTCACTTGCTGCGGCCACGACACGAGAAACGGCACGCGCACTCCGCCTTCGAGCGTGGTCCGCTTGGAGCCGCGCAGTGGTGTGTTGATTGCGCCGTTGCCCGTCACGCCGGGCATCACCGGCCCGCCATTGTCGCTGATGAAAAATACGAGCGTGTTTTTCTCCAACCCGGCATCCGCGAGCTTCTGCCACACTTTGCCGATGGCCTCATCCATCGCCAGCATCATCGCTGCATAATCCCGGCGATGCTTGTCCGCGATGTTGGGGAATTTCGCCAGCCGGTCCTCCGTCGCGTGCATGGGCGTGTGGACGGCGTTGAAGGCGAGGTAAAGAAACCACGGCTGCGCTTTATGCCGCTCGATGAAAGCGACCGCCTCCTCGCCGAAAGCATCCGTCGCATATTTCATCTCCTTCACCGGCGTCGTCCCGCGCATGATGCTTCCTGCATCGAAGTAGCTATGCGCACCGCCGAGGAAGCCGAAAAATTCATCGAACCCGCGCTTCTGCGGGTGCATCGCATCCTTGCTGCCGAGATGCCATTTGCCCACCAGCCCAGTCGCGTAGCCAGCAGTCTTCAGGCGGTCCGCAATCGTCGTCTCGCCCAGCGGTAATCCGCTTTCTGGCCCAGCGGGATTAAACTCGTGCCCGAAACGTGTCTGATAACGCCCCGTGAGCAACGCCGCGCGCGTCGGCGAGCAATACGGCCCCGTCACATACCCGCTGGAAAAGCGCACACCGCTCTTTGCCAGCGCATCGAGATTCGGAGTCGGGATTTCTTTGCCGCCGTGAAAGCCAACGTCCGCATAGCCCATGTCGTCGCCGACGATGATGAGGATATTCGGCTTTTCCGCAGCAAACGCGCCGCTGCAAACCGACAACAAAATGGAAAGGATGGAGATGAGTAATTTCATGGATGGATGGTGTGTTGCGAAGATAATCCGCATTGCAAACGGAATAGCAGCAGACGGGGAAATTGCCCGTGAGAAATCCGCATCAACCCATCCGAAGCGATCTGGAGATTAAAAATCCTCCTTACTATCAATCGCTCCCTTTGCTTGTGCTTGAATCACGCCGAGGGCGGCCTGAGCTACAACTGGCTTGCCACCACTAGCGGGCAGTGTGGCCTTCTCGATTCACTCTCTATTTGCCACCCAGATTGAAGAAATCGACAGGCGGGAGATTCACTTTCCGCTCTGCTATCGGCTCTATTTTTACCGTGTTTGGTTGTTCTCTCGGCTTGGTTCCATCGCCTCTCGGAGCGTCTGGCATCTTCTTCGGGTCGTTATCCACGATCTTTTTGTCATCCTTGTTTTCGCCGTCATCGCCATCCTTGTCGTCGTGTTCGTGGTCATCGGGGAAATGTGCTTTTCTTGCGAGGTCTGCAAAATCCGCTGTGGTTGCGTAGCGATAGGTCTGTTTGCCGTCGTGATTGACCACAATTTCA
>JANMLS010000381.1:0-42514 GCA_031372675.1 Verrucomicrobiaceae bacterium | reverse complement strand
GCATCGTGAAGATCGCGCTGCCGTAAGTAGTCCAGTCACGCCGTGACTGGCGTGCGCAACAAAAAGCCCCGCTCTCGCACAGGAGCGGGGCTTTTTTGTGCCGAGATGATGCGCATTCGTCCGAAGCGGCGCTTGATATATTTGGACGCTTCGCGAGTTGAATGCGACCGCGATGGGACACGCGGGCTACTTTTGCGAAATATTTTTCAAGGACATTGTGCCTTGTTGTGAAATGGACGCCGAGCCGCACGCACAAAGGACGCGACGGTCGCGAGCGATGCAGAGTTCTGCGGCGGGAATCGTGACTTCGACTAAAATAGTTGAAGAAATTTCTTGCGCCTTTTGACGTGTCCGCTAAAAAACACGTCCCTTTTTCTCCGCGCTCTGGCAACAAGCGAATCCGCGGTTCTGGTGATGGAAGTCATTTTGACGACCGCGCTAAGGACAGCGGGTGAAGTTGCGCCAGAATTCAGAGAAGGCGGGAAAATATTTTGACGGAAAATCAAAATTGTTATTGCCAATGTGGCGAGACCAACTAATTTCCGCGCCCCTTCGCAGCAGGTGGCTCACTCCAAACCGCTGCGGAGAGTTGTCCGAATCGTGTGCCAGTCAGGCCCACAGCAAAGGATGGCAGCAAACGCGTGAGTTGCTTCTGAAAAGTCGCAGCGTTCGCAAGTGGAGTGAATAATCCGAATTTTTTCGATGCCAACGATCAACCAGCTCGTCCGTAAAGGACGCACACAGGTAAAATATAAGAGCAAGTCGCCAGCTCTGAAGAACTGCCCGTTTCGACGCGGCGTGTGTCTCCAGGTGATGACTCGTACGCCCAAGAAGCCGAACTCGGCTTTGCGTAAAGTCGCGAAAGTCCGTCTCACAAACGGAATTGAGGTGATTGCCTATATTCCTGGTGAGGGGCACAACCTTCAGGAGCATAGCATCGTGTTGATTCGCGGTGGTCGTGTGAAGGATCTTCCCGGTGTTCGTTACCACATCGTTCGCGGAACGCTTGACGCTCTTGGAGTTGAGGGTCGTCGCCGCTCGCGCTCGAAATACGGAGCAAAGCGTCCAAAGCCCGGCCAGCCTGATGCTGCCGCTGGTAAGAAGAAGAAATAAACCCAAGAATTTTCACGAATCATGTCACGTCGTCGTCGCGTTATTCATAAAGAAGAGAAGATTGATTCCCGTTATGGCAGTCCAATCGTGGCTCGCCTGATCGGAACTATCATGTTGAGCGGGCAGCGTTCGCTCGCGGAGCGTGTTGTCTATGCGGCAATCGAAGAGAGCCGTCAGAATACTGAAGTGGTGGATCCTCTTGAAACCCTGAACAAGGCGGTCGAAAACGTCCGTCCTCGTTTGGAAACCAAGAGCCGCCGTGTTGGTGGTGCTACCTATCAGGTTCCGATGGAAGTCGCTCCTGCTCGTGGCCAAGCCCTGGCTCTCCGCTGGATCGTCACTTTTGCCCAGAATCGCAAGGGCAGTTTCCGCAAGGCTCTCGCAAACGAGCTGAAGGAAGCTGCGCTCGGTCAGGGTAATGCAGTTAAGAAACGCGATGACACACACAAGATGGCTCAAGCCAACCGTGCTTTCGCGCATTTCCGTTTCTAATCACTTTTGCCTCCTGTTACTGAAGAATGTCCACCAACTTAAATAGTCCGAATCGAGCTTATCCGCTGGAGAAAACACGGAACATCGGTATCTGCGCTCACATTGACGCAGGCAAGACGACGTTGACCGAGCGTGTTCTCTTTTACACCGGCTCAATTCACAAGATCGGTGAAGTGCATGAAGGCACGACTGTCACCGACTGGATGGAGCAGGAGCGTGAGCGTGGTATTACGATTACTTCGGCGGCGACGACCTGTTTTTGGGAGCAGAAGAAGCATGAAGGTGTCATCAAACTCTTCCAGAGCCAGAAGATGCGCATCAACATTATTGACACTCCCGGTCACGTTGATTTCACGGCGGAAGTGGAGCGTTCGCTCCGTGTGCTCGACGGCGCAATCGCGGTGTTCTGTGGTGTGGCTGGCGTGCAGCCGCAATCCGAGACGGTGTGGCGTCAGGCGACCAAATACGGCGTGCCGCGTATTGCGTTCGTCAATAAGATGGACCGTACGGGTGCGAATTTCGCGAATGCAATCAACGACATGCGCACCAAGCTCAAGGCAAATGCTTGGCCAGTGCTTATTCCGATTGGTGCAGAGGACCAACTCAAGGGTCAGTATGATGTCATCAACCGCAAATCGATTATCTACATTGACGACGCTTCGATGGGATCAAAATTTGATGTGGTGGAACCCGATGAGGCTGGAATGGCAATCATCGAAGAAGCCCGCGAAGAACTGATCGCAGCACTCTGCGATATCGACGACGAAATGGGAACGGCTTTCCTCGAAGAAAAGCCTATCTCGATTGAGATGTTCTTGTTTGCGATTCGTCGCCAGACGATTGCGAACCGCTTCATCCCGGTAGTTGGTGGTTCGGCTTTCAAAAACAAGGGCGTTCAGTTCCTTGTGGATGCCGTTATCGACTTCCTGCCTTCCCCAATCGAAATTCCAGCGCAAGAAGGTCATAACCCTGACAATCTCGAAGAGAAAATCGCGACTCCGCCCGATGACGCTGCAAAGTTCGTCGGCCTCGCATTCAAGCTCTGGAGTGACCCTTTTGTCGGAAAGCTCGTTTTCTTCCGTGTTTATCGCGGCAAGTTGAGCAAGGGCGACAACATTTATAATCCCCGCACTCGTAAGCGGGACCGCGTCAGCCGAATCATCCAGATTCAAGCCGACAAGCGGGAAGACATCGACACTTGCTACTCGGGAGACATCGCGGCCATCGTAGGTTTGCGTAATATTACGACAGGCGACACGCTGTGTGATGAAGATGTTGAGATTATGCTCGAACCTCCGTCCTTCCCGGACCCGGTTATCAGCATGTCAGTCGAGCCTAAGACCAAGGTTGACCAAGAGAAGATGTCGATGGCGCTGGGACGCCTCTCCGAAGAAGACCCGACTTTCCGGGTATTCACAAACGAAGAGACGGGCCAAACCATCATCGCCGGAATGGGCGAGCTGCACCTCGAAATCATTCGCGACCGTCTGATGCGCGAGTTCAAGGTGGAAGCCAACTCGGGCAAGCCGCAGATCGCTTACCGCGAAACCTGCACCAAGGCAGCGCACGGCGTCGGACGACTCATCAAGCAATCGGGTGGACGCGGTCAATACGGCCACGTCGAAGTCGATATTCGCCCAGCCGAGCGTGGCAAAGGTCATACGGTTGAGAGCAAAGTGGTCGGCGGAACAATTCCGAAAGACTACATCCCAGCCTGCAAAAAGGGCATCGAAGAAGCGCTGCTCAACGGAATCCTTGGTGGATACCCGGTCATCGACCTCGAAGTGGACATTGTTTTCGGTAGCTACCACGACGTTGATTCTAATGAAATGGCATTCAAAATGGCCGCCATTTTCGCGATGAAAGACGCCTTCAAAAACGGCAACTCCATCCTTCTTGAACCAATCATGAAGGTCGAGAACGTGACCCCCGAAGATTACCAAGGTGACATCATGGGCGACTTAAACCGCCGCCGTGGAATCATCAAAGGAATGGAAACCAAACTGGGCCTGTGCAACATCAACGCTGATGTGCCGCTGGCTGAGATGTTTGGATATTCCACCGCAATTCGTTCGCTCTCCAAGGGACGCAGCTCTTACACAATGGAGCCCTCGCACTTCGAGCAAGTGCCGGAGAACGTAAAAGCCGCAGTGCTCGATCAGAAAGGCAAATAATTACACACCGCCATGACTGGACAACGCATCCGTATTCGACTTAAGGCTTTCGACAGCCGCGTGCTTGACGCTTCAAGTGCCGACATCGTCGAAACAGCAAAACGCACCGGCGCTCGTGTCGCCGGGCCTATCCCGCTTCCGACTCGCGTCGAGAAGTTCACCGTCAATCGCTCTCCCCATGTGGACAAGAAGAGCATGGACCAATTTGAAATCCGCACGCACAAGCGCCTGCTCGACATCATCGAGCCGACCGCAAAGACGGTGGATGAACTCCGCAAGCTAAACCTGCCAGCGGGCGTCGATATCACAATTAAGATCTGAGGAACCAATGAAGATCGGACTTTTAGGCAAAAAAGTGGGCATGACCCGCATATATGACGACAAGGGTGTTGTCACTCCTGTCACCGTCATCGAAGCAGGCGGAAACGCCCTTCTGCAAAAGAAGACCATGGACAACGACGGCTACGTCGCTGTCAAAGTGGGTTTCGACACACAGAAGGAGCATCGCCTCACCAAACCAGCACTCGGCGAGTTCAAGAAGGCTGGAGTCGAACCCAAGAAGCGTGTGAAGGAATTCCGCCTTCCTGACGACGCCAAGCTCGAAGACTCGGTGGACCTTTCGGTGAAGCAATTCGCAGTCGGCGACATCGTTGACGTCATCGGCCAGAGTAAAGGACACGGGTTCCAAGGCGTTGTATCGCGGTTCCGCATGGCGGGACAGCCTGCATCGCACGGTTCGATGATGCACCGCCGTAACGGTGCAATCGGCAACCGTTCGACACCGGGCCGCGTCTGGAAGAACATGGGAATGCCCGGTCACATGGGCGACGACCGCATCACCGTGCAGAACCTTCGGGTTGTTGCAGTCCGTGAAGAAGAGGGCGTCATCCTCATCAGCGGAGCAGTCCCGGGAAAACCCGGCAGCTACGTGGTGATTCGCCCCGCGAAGAAAGTCAGAAAGGAAATCGCTAAATAATGAGCGCCACAATTTTAACAGTTGAAGCCGCCAAGGCCGCAAACATCGAGATCGTCAGCAACGGTAAATATACCCAAGCAGTCCACGAAACCGTTGTCGCCCTTCGCGCCAATCGCCGCAGCGGAACTGCCAGTGTCAAAACCACGGCAACCGTCAACGGAAGCGGATCAAAACCCTGGAAGCAAAAAGGAACAGGCCGCGCACGCGCCGGTTCCCGTCAAAGCCCAATCTGGGTTGGTGGTGGTGTCGTTTTCGGCCCACATCCCCGCGATTACTCAAAGAAAGTATCCAAAAAGACGAAGCGTGTCGCTTTGCGTAAAGCATTGAGCGCCCGAATCATCGCTGGCGACGTGTTTATCGTCCCGACGTTCACGATTCCTTCGCCAAAGACCAAAGATTTCCTCGCAACCATCGGAGCAATCTCCACGGAACCGAAGACGCTAGTTATCGGCACTTCGTTCGACGAGAACACAAAACTCGGCGCACGCAATGTGCAGAAAACCCAACTCATCACCAGCGCGGACGTCAACACTGAGCATCTTCTTCTCTATAAGAAGATCATCCTGACGAACGATGCACTTAACCAACTTGCGGAGCGTATCAATAAATGAACGAGCCATTTGACATCATCAAAAACGTCCATCTGACGGAAAAAGCCTCAGTTCTCACCGAAAAAGGCAACCAGTACGTGTTCAAAGTCAAATTGTCTGCGAACAAAGTGCAAATTCGTCAGGCGATTGAAAAGCTCTTTAAAAAGAAGGTCGTTCGTGTGAACACCCTTCGTGTTGATGGGAAATTCCGCCGCGGACGCACCGCACACCCCGGTCGCACGAGCGACTGGAAGAAGGCAATCGTCACTCTCGCTCCCGGCGAGAAGATCGAACTCGTATAACTTTAGGAGAACCTATGGGACTCAAATCATTCCGACCACTCACGCCAACCAACCGGTTTAAGCTGCTTCCAGACTTCAGCGAAGTCACGAAGAAGAAGCCGGAGAAGTCGCTCGTTGAGACGAAAAACAGATCCGGCGGACGCAATAACAACGGACGCATTACCACTCGACACATCGGCGGCGGGCACAAGCAGAAGTACCGCATCATTGATTTCAAGCGCAAGAAAACAGGCGCGGCGAATGTGATCGCTATCGAATACGATCCAAACCGTACTTGCCGCATCGCTTTGATCGAGTATGCCGACAAAGAGCGGGCCTACATCCTTGCGCCGGTCGGTTTGACCGTTGGAATGGTGGTCTCTGCAGGTGCCGGAGCCGAGCCAAAGGTCGGCAACGCATTGCCCCTTTCTGAGATTCCTCTCGGTGTTTCTCTGCATAATGTGGAGCTTCAGCCTGGTCGCGGCGGCCAAATGGCTCGCAGTGCTGGTGCTCAGGTTATTCTCAATAACCGCGAAGCTGACTACGCGCTTCTTAAGATGCCATCTGGCGAAATCCGCCGTGTCCATGTCTCTTGCAAAGCTACGATTGGCCAAGTCGGAAACGTCGAGCACATGAACGTCAGTGGAGGTAAAGCCGGACGCAGCCGTTGGCAGGGTGTGAGGCCTACCGTTCGCGGTATGGTGATGAACCCAGTTGATCATCCGATGGGTGGTGGACAGGGCAAATCCAAGGGCGGTGGCGGACGCCATCACCCCATGTCGCCTTGGGGCCAGCTATCGAAAGGTTTCAAGACCCGTCGCAAGCACAAGCCGAGCGACCGTTTTATCCTCCAACGCAAAAACTCCACGAAGAAAGCCGCAATTTAATTTATGGGACGCAGCCTCAAAAAAGGACCTTTTATCGAGCAGCACTTGCTCGAAAAGATTGATAAAATTAACGCAGCCGGGAGTAAAAAGCCGATCAAAACTTGGTCGCGCCGCTCTACTATTGTGCCGGATTTTGTCGGTCACACGTTCCTCGTTCACAACGGGAAAGTTTTCAACTCGGTGTTCGTCACCGAAAATATGGTGGGCCACAAGCTCGGGGAGTTTTCGCCAACGCGAATCTTCAAGAAGCACGGGGCGCACACGGCGAAAGTCGCCAAGTAGTGATACTGGCGGCAAACTGGATGAAAGTAATGGACTCCAAATTTGCAGCCGGGTTAGTGTTAGCAGTTCTAGGTCTCGCAATGACGGGACCTGTCGCCTCAGGCGACGAAAGTTCTTTGAATGATAGTAAATTTGAATCACCGGAAGGTGAGGCAGTAATGGCCATCGAGAGGCTGATCGCAGACAACAGAAAACTGCGTGAGCAAATCGAAGACCTGAGAAAAGTGGCTGCAAACGCCACTTCCGAGAGCGAAGTTTTCAAGCGTCAGGTCACTGATTTGTCGCAACGAATGGAAGCCCTTGGTGCCAGCACCGCTAGTCCGACAGCTCTTGAGCAGCGCGTCCTTCAGGCCGCAAACGCCATGAGACACGCAGAAAATTCGCGAAACAAACTTTCCGCAGCGCTGGCTAGATTCGCGAAAGTCGCAGGAGAGCTAACCCAAAAAGCAGACCCTGAGACAAAAATCGTGATTGATGCAGAACTCAGGAAAGTTGACGAAGTTCTTGCGAAAGCCGCAGTGGGCGACGCACTTGAAGCGATTGATTCCAGCACCGATGTCTCAACACTCGTTGCAGGAAAAGTCAGCGCCGTAAAACCTGAACTCGATTGCGTGGTCATCAACCTCGGAGTCAAGCAGGGTGTCAAAGTGGGCATGCCGTTCCGTGTCAAACGCGGAGAACGCGATATTGCCATCCTGAGGGTTGTCGATGTCCGGCAAGCCTTCTCTGGAACAGTGATTCAAAAGTTAGTGTCAGACAAAGAGCCAGTCAAACTGGGCGACGCCATTACAGTGGATGCCCAACTATAAATTTCAAACCAAACAAATTTCAAAACATGGAAGTAAAAGCCATCTACCGCTACGTGCGAATGAGCGCATTCAAAATGCGTGACGTCACACGCGAAATTCAGGGCAAACCGGTCGCCGCCGCCCTCGATATTGTCGCGTTCAGCCCCAAAAAAGCTGCGTCTATTGTTCAGAAGACACTCAAGAGCGCCATTGCCAACGCCGAAAATAACCACAACCTTCGCGCCGAGAAACTCGTCGTGAAAGAAGCTGTCGCTGGCGAAGGTGCAACGATCAAGCGCTTTACCCCGAAAGCTCGCGGTAGTGCTGGCCCGATTCGCAAGCGCACCTGCCATGTTTACATTACCTTGAGCGACGAAATCTCTGTGAAGAGTAGGGCACCAAAGAAAAAGGTCTCTGCCAAAAAGAAGCCTGCTAACAAGGCACAAACCTCGAAAGAATAACACATGGGCCAGAAAACCAATCCGATCGGCTTCCGCCTCGCAGTCAACAAAGACTGGCGTTCCAAATGGTTCGCAAATCGCAAGGACTTTCCACAGTTCCTTTCGAGCGACATCAAGATTCGCGCTTATGTTAAAGATAAACTTCGTCTAGCGGCAGTTTCCAAAGTCGTTATCGAACGCGCGTGGGCCAGCATTCGTGTCACCATTCACACCGCACGTCCGGGAATCGTTATTGGTCGTAAGGGTGCGGAAATTGAAACAATGACCAGCGACATCTCGAAGCTCGCTGGCGGTAAGCAGGTGAAAGTTGACATCATCGAAATTAAGAACGCGGATCTCGACGCCCAGCTCGTAGCTGAAAACATTGCAGCGCAGATTGAGCGCCGTATCAGCTTCCGCCGTGCGATGAAGAAGTCTCTTCAAATCACAATGGAGCAGGGTGCGGACGGTATTCGTATCCGCTGCGCAGGCCGTCTCGGCGGTGCTGAAATCAGCCGTGCAGAGTGGCATCGCGAGGGTAAAATCCCGCTTCACACACTGCGCACTCCGATTGATTACGGCTTTGCAGAGGCTCGCACTACCTATGGAATCATCGGCATCAAGTGCTGGATTTGCAAAGGTGACAAGGTGAACGAAGCAAAAGAAGCCACTAACGCCAACGAACCGCGCCGTGATCGCCGCGAACGCAATGACCGTGGTGGCGATAACCGCCGTGGACCGCGTCGTGACGCAGCACCAGAAGCCCCGGCAGAACCCGCCGCTCAGGCTTAATTCAACAATTTTTAGGAGGACACAACTATGCCTTTGATGCCAAAACGAGTGAAGTACCGGAAGACGCAGCGTGGATCGCGCGCCGGAACCGCCACACGTACAATTAACCTCGATTACGGAGTCTTCGGACTCCAGACGCTTGAGCGTGCTTGGATTACCAACACACAGATTGAAGCGGCTCGTGTTGCGATGACCCGCAATATGAAGCGCAAGGGAAAGCTCTGGATCCGAATCTTCCCTGATAAATCCGTTACCGCACGTCCGCCAGAAACCCGAATGGGTAAAGGTAAGGGACAGCCGGAATACTGGGTTGCCACCGTCCGCCCTGGAAACATCCTTTTTGAAGTGGATGGCATTCCTGAGAGCCTCGCTCGTGAGTCCTTCCGACTCGCGGCTGATAAGCTCCCGGTCCGCACTAAATTCCTCACCCGGAACAGCTAGGAGAACCTCATGAAGATCAAAGAAATCAGGGAACTCACACCGGACGAACTCCGCACTCGCAAGCGTGAGCTTCGCGAGCAAATTTTTCATCTCCGCCTACAGCAGGCCAGCGGTCAGCTTGAGAAACCAAGCGAACTCCGTTCGCTGCGTCGCGAAATCGCCCGCATTGAAACCGTGCTGACGCAGAAAAACCAGACGCCCGCAGTGGCCAAGTAATTTTTAACAATGAGCGAAACAGCTACTACCGAAGCCGCACCAGCGACTGACCGCAACCTTCGCAAGACCCGCGTAGGAACCGTCGTGTCCAACAAGATGGCGAAAACAATTGTCGTGAAAACCACGACTCGCGTGCCGCACCCGAAGTTTGGCAAAATTGTCCAGCACGTCAAAAAATTCTATGCCCACGATGAGGAAGGCAAAGCCCAGCCGGGTGATCGCGTCCGCATCATGGAAACCCGCCCGTTGAGCAAGCTCAAGCGCTGGCGCCTCGTCGAAATCCTCAAACACTGATTACTCATGGTACAAATTCGTTCAAGACTTGATGTCGCAGATAACACTGGCGCACGGATGGCAAAGATGATCGGCGTCATCGGTAAGCCGACTCTCCACGCGCATGTTGGTGACATCATCACAGCGCACATTCGCGAAGCCCAATCCGGCGGCTCGGTGAAGAAGGGCGAAGTCGTCCGCGCAGTTATCGTCCGCACCAAGCACCCGCTCAGGCGCGAAGACGGTGGCTATCTCCGCTTCGACAACAACGCAATCGTCATCATTGATAAAGATAACAATCCCAAGGGCACCCGTATCTTCGGTCCAGTTGCTCGCGAACTCCGCGAGAAGAACTTTATGAAGATTATCTCGCTCGCTCCGGAGGTTCTGTAAGTCATGGCTAATCGTCAAAAATTCCACGTTAAAAAAGGGGACTCGGTCCAAGTTATCAGCGGCAACCATAAAGGCGCTTCTGGTAAGGTGATCGCTGTGCTTCCTAGCAAATCTCAGGTCATCGTCGAGGGAGTGCGTTTTATCAAAAAGCACACCAAGAAGAGCCAAGAAAATCCAAACGGAGCCATCCTCGAACGCGAGGGTCCTCTGCACATTTCAAACGTCAAGCTCCTCGAAGCAGGAGCTGGCAAAGCCAAAAAATAAGATATGGCCGCAGCACTCCAAGAAGAATATAAAAACCGCGTAATCCCTGCGCTGAAAACTCAGCACGGGTATAACAATATCCATCAGGTTCCGAAAGTCACCAAAGTCGTCGTGAACACCTGCATCAATGCTGGTCTTTCCGACTACAAACAGGCTCTTGAAGACGCGAAAAACGAGCTTACGACCATCACCGGTCAGAAGCCCGCTGAAACCCGCTCGAAGAAGAGCATTGCGAATTTCAAGCTCCGTGAGAATCAGGCCATTGGCGCCAAAGTGACGTTGCGCGGACGCAACATGTATGAGTTTCTTGAGCGTCTCATCAAGACCGCGCTCCCGCGTATCCGTGACTTCCGCGGTGTTTCCACCCGCGCCTTTGACGGAAACGGCAACTACACACTGGGCGTTGCCGACCAGTCGATTTTCCCGGAAATCGAACTCGATAAAATTAAGCGCAACATCGGATTCGATGTTTGCATCGTAACCACCGCCCGCACCAATGCGGAGGCCAAAAGCCTTCTCATGGAGATGGGAATGCCATTCAGCGACAAAGGCCGCAAGCCCAAGGCTGAACAGGCCGCAGCAGCCAAAGCGTAATATAAGATAATGAGCGCACTTACAGATCCCATTGCAGATTTCCTCACTCGGCTTCGCAACGCAAGCCGTGCGGGCCTGAGCGAAGTCACCGCACCATACTCGAAGATCAAGTATGACATCGCGAAAATCCTAAAGCAGGAAGGCTACGTCTCGGCTGTTGAGCTAGAGAAAGCTGGACAGTTTCAGGAAATCAAAGTCGTCACGAAATTCGTAAACCGCGCACCGGCTATCACCGGACTCAAGCGCGTATCTAAACCCGGTCTTCGCAAATACGTTGGCGCACAAGAAGTGCCGCGTGTTCTCGGTGGACTCGGAATCACCATCCTTTCGACTCCGAAGGGAGTTCTCAGTGGCCGCGAGGCTAAAAAAGAAAACGTCGGCGGGGAACTGCTGGCATACGTTTGGTAAACATTATGTCTCGTATCGGAAAAAAACCAATCGAACTTCCCGCCAAAGTCACCGTCAAAATCGGTGCGGATGGCGCGGTCAATGTTGAAGGCCCGAAGGGCAAACTTTCGTGGACGCTACCTTCCGGCGTGACCGGTAAGGTCGAGGGAAATACGCTCACCGTCGTGTGCTCAGACCCTTCGTGCAGCGCCCTTTTCGGCCTCAGCCGAGCTTTAATTAACAACATGATTCAGGGCGTTGCGAATGGCTACGTCAAGGATCTCGAAATTCAAGGCGTCGGCTTCAAAGCCGCAGTCAAAGGTGCGATTTTGAATCTCAACCTTGGATACAGCCATGAAATCAATCACCCGATTCCTGCTGGCTTGAAAGTTACCGTTGCTGACGCAACTAAAGTCAAAGTCGAGGGAATCGACAAACAACTCGTCGGACAGTTCGCAGCCGAAGTGCGCTCGTTCTACCCGCCTGAACCTTACAAGGGCAAGGGCGTCCGCTACGCCGGCGAGAAAATCATTCGTAAGGAAGGCAAGACCGTTCAATAAGCCATGGCTACCGCATATCGCAAAGAGAAGATTCAAATTCGTCACCTGCGCCTTCGTAAGAAGGTGTCGGGCACGCCGGAGCGGCCCCGTTTGGCCGTGCATTTCAGCGGCAAGAATATCTATGCCCAAGTCATTGATGACTCGGTGGGCAAGACCATTGCCAGCGCGAACACGACTGAGGCTGGCCTTAAAAGCCAAAAGCCCAAGGCGAATGCGGTCACCGCAGTCGTCGTTGGCAAGCTCGTCGCCGAACGTGCCAAGGCTGCTAACATCACAAAGGTTGTTTTTGATCGCGGTGGTTTTATTTACCACGGCAAAGTGAAGGCGCTTGCTGATGCGGCGCGTGAAGCTGGACTCCAATTTTAATTACTATGTCTGACGAGACTCAAACACCAACCCCGACAACAACGGAAGCTCCGCGTGGACCACGCGGCCCTCGCGGACCAGGAGGCGGCGGCAAAGGTCGCGGCCCAGGCCGCGGAAATCGTGGTCCTCGTGCTGAAGCCGCTCCAGCGATGGAAGGCTCTGTTGTGGACGGCGTGTTCGTTCCCACGACGGGTAACGAACTTGTCGAGAAGACTGTATTCATCAATCGCTGCGCGAAAGTAGTAAAGGGCGGACGCCGCTTTAGTTTCAGCGCATTGCTCGTGATCGGCGACAAGAAAGGCCGCGTTGGATTTGGTTTCGGCAAAGCAAACGAAGTGAGCGAAGCGATTCGCAAGGCTTCCGAGCGCGGTCGCAAGAGCCTCAAGGCTGTTGCGATTCAGACCGGAACTATCCCGCATGAGGTCAAGGGTGAGCACGGTGGCGGATACGTTATCCTCAAGCCAGCCAGTCCTGGAACGGGAATCAAGGCCGGCGGTGCTGTGCGTGCCGTATGTGACGCAGTCGGGATTCGCGATATTATCGGAAAGAGCCTTGGTTCATCCAACCATGCAAACGTTTTGAAAGCCACGCTTCACGCCCTGAGCCAGCTCCGCCAACGTGCTGATGTCTTCAAAGGACGCGGTATCACGTTTAAGTCGGTGCCATCAAACCAGTAAAATTTGACCAGTTATGAATCTCTCGAATCTCAAACCACGCCCCGGCTCCAAGCATCGCGTCAAGCGGCTCGGCAACGGCGAAAGCAGCGGCAAAGGCAAGACCTGCGGCAAAGGCCATAAAGGCCAGAAAGCCCGTTCGGGCGGCAGCATCCGCCTCGGATTTGAAGGTGGCCAGATGCCTCTTTTCCGTCGTATGCCAAAGCGCGGCTTCAATAACGCCGAGTTCCGCACCAACTACGCAGTGGTGAACATCGGTTCGCTTGATGCTGCCTTTGAAAATGGCGCAACCGTGAATGAAGCAGCACTTCTCGAAGCGAGCCTCATTCGTAAGCCTTACGACGGCGTCAAGGTTCTCGCTACCGGAGAGCTAAAAAAGAAGCTCAACATTACCGTGAACAAGGCGAGTGACTCCGCAAAAGCCGCAATTGAGAAGGCTGGCGGAACTCTCACTCTTCAGTAATGACATCCTGAAGGAGCCGACGTGTTTCAGGCGAAGTTAGACTTTGCCTGAGCTGTCGGCTCTTCATTATTCACGGACCCACATTGAAATGATTTCAGCGTTCTTAAACATCCGAAAGATTCCCGAATTGCGGAATCGCGTCCTGTTCTCGCTGGTGATGGTAGTAATTTACCGCATCGGCTGCGCATTGACGGTTCCGGGTGTGAACGCGACGGTCTTGCGGCAGTATTTTCAGGATCAAGTTGATAACGCGGCGAGCGGTGGCGTGGCGCAATTGTTCAACATTTTCTCTGGTGGCGCGCTGGAGCAGTGCGCGATTTTTTCTCTCGGCGTGATGCCGTATATCAGCGCAAGCATTATGATGCAGTTGCTCACAGCGGTGGTGCCGCAGCTGGGTAAATTGGCCAAGGAGGACGGTGGTCGGCAGAAAATTTCGCAATACACGCGATACGTCACGATTGTTCTCTGCATCTTTCAGGGCTGGTTGCTCGCCAAGTCGTTCCAGAGTCCGGGTTCTTTGCTGCCGAATATCGAGCAGACAATGTCGCTGCATGGTCCGCTGGTCCCGGTTCCGGGATTTGGGTTTATCGCTCTTGCCGTTCTTTCTCTCACCGCAGGCGCAATGCTTCTGATGTGGCTTGGCGATCAGATTACGGATCGCGGAATTGGGCAGGGGATGTCCCTCATTATTTCTGTTGGTATTGTGGCTCAGTTGCCCGCCGCGTTGGTGCAGGCGTGGAAGACTTTCGTGCCGAGCGGTGTCGGAGCGATGGCTCAGGCCAGCCCGATGAAACTAGTGATGATGATTGCCTTCCTAGTGCTCGTTATCGCAGGTGTCATTTGTATCACTCAGGCGCAGCGCAGGATTACGGTTCAATACGCCAAGCGCGTAGTCGGGCGGAAAGTGATGGGCGGCGTCGCTCAATACATGCCGCTGAAGGTAAACTACGCGGGAGTCATGCCGATCATCTTCGCGCAGGCGATTCTTGTATTTCCCGGCTTCCTGATAAAAACCATCTGGCCTACGAGTTCGACAGCCGGGCAAATTGCGGACTCTCTCGCGCATGGGACCGTTCATTACCTCGTCACGGCGGGTATGATTTTCTTCTTTAGCTACTTCTGGGTCGCGACGCAGTTTCAGCCGCAGCAGATTGCAGATGATTTGAAAAAAGCAGGCGGTTACATTCCTGGGGTCCGCCCCGGCAAACCGACGGCGGATTTTCTGGATAATTCAATGACTCGCCTGACGTTTGCTGGCGCGGTGTTCCTCACGATTATTGCGCTTCTCCCGCAGATGCTCGCGGAACAAGCGAAGATTCCGTATATCGCAGCGCAGTTTTTCGGCGGAACTAGTATCCTGATTGTGGTCGGTGTCGTGCTCGATACGATGAAGCAAATTGAGACGCATCTTCTTCAGCGGAACTACGATGGCTTCCTCCGCAAAGGCAAATTGCGTGGACGTTTTGATCGTTCGCCTGAAGCGCGTGCAGAAGCTTCTACGAATTCGACTATTATTTGGATGGCGGTTGGATCGGCTTTGCTGATTCTCGCAGGCATTGTGGCAATGATCGTCAATAAGTGAAACGGCGGCTCGTTTTGTTAGGCCCGCCAGCATCGGGAAAAGGAACGCTTGCCGGTCTTTTGTCCGAAGATTTTGGTTACGCAGTTGCTTCGCCCGGAGCGATGCTCAGGGCGGAGAAAGAAGCAGGCACCGAGTTAGGTCAAAATGCCGACCGCATCACTGCAAATGGGCAGCTTTTAGACGATGATTCCGTCAATGCCCTTGTGGATCACTGGCTCGACGATCAGCCTGCGGGCAAATTTATTTTTGACGGCTATCCTCGCACACTCGGCCAAGGTCGTTTCCTCGACCAGACGCTTGTGCGACGGGGCACTCCACTTGAGCAGGTCATCTATCTCGAAGCAGATACCGAAACTTTACGGGGACGTATCGAAAGACGCGCGGGATGCAAATCCTGCGGAAAAATTCTGTCTTTGCGACCGGGCCAGACTGCCTGCGATTGTGGGGGCGAGATTTTTCGTCGCACCGACGATACCGACGAAGTGCTGACAAAGCGAATCGCCGAATACACGGAAAAGACTGCGCCGCTAGTTGGGTTTTATGAAGCGCAGGGGATTCTCGCGAAGTTCGATGCCACTGCGCCAGCCGACGAAGTTTTTCAGTCCGTGAAAACGGCCATATTTTTGAAATGATACCAATTAAGAGCGAACGGGAGATTGAGAAGATGCGCAGCGCTTGCGCATCGGCTGCCCGCGTGCTCGAAAAGCTCGGCCAGATGCTTCGCCCCGGAATCACGACGGGCGAAGTGGACCGAGCCGCCGCGCAATTTATTGCCGAAGAAAAGTGCAAAAGTGCGTTTCTCGGATACCGCAAATTTCCCGGCCAGATTTGTATTTCGGTGAACGAAGAAGTCGTCCACGGCATCGGCGGCTCGCGGCGTATTCAATATGGCGACGTGGTTTCCATTGATGTCGGAGTCGTGAAGGACGGATGGGTAGGGGACACGGCAAAAACCATCCCGGTCGGCGCAGTGCGACGGGACTGGATGCGGCTGCTTGCTGTCACGGATGATGTGCTTCATCGAGTGATTCCGTTGGCAACCGCTGGGCGGCGTCTGGGCGATCTTTGCGCTTTTATCGAAGATGAAATCGTGGCCAATGGATACAGCGTCGTTCGCGAATTTGTCGGACACGGAGTCGGGCGCAGTTTGCACGAAGAGCCGCAAATTCCGAATTACGGACGCGCTGGCACCGGGCCGAAATTAAAAGCTGGCATGACGCTCGCCATCGAGCCTATGGTCAACATGGGGACGGCAACGGTCCGTACATTGGACGACCAGTGGACTGTGGTGACGGCTGATAAAATGCCGAGTGCACACTTTGAACACACCATCCTAATAACCAAAGAACAACCTGAAATACTGACATGGCGAGAGAGACTGCAATCGAAATAGAAGGCAAAGTAACCGAGTGCCTGCCCGGCACAATGTTCCGCGTGGATCTTGGCAATGGCCATCGCATCCTCGCGCACATCAGCGGAAAAATGCGCAAAAACTTCATAAGAATCTTGCCAGGCGACCGGGTTTCGCTAGAAATGTCGCCCTACGACCTGACAAAGGGGCGGATTACCTTCCGCCACAAGTAACAAATTTCAAATAGCGCACGGAGTGCCGAAGCTGAAAAACAGAGGCTCTCCGGGCGATTTTTTGTCCTCTAAAACCAACGCAATTTCACCAATCAAATTATGAAAGTCCGAGCATCTGTAAAACGGCAATGCGAAAGCTGCCGTATCGTCAAGCGGAAGAATGTCCTCCGCGTCATCTGCACCAACCCACGCCATAAACAGCGTCAGGGCTAATCCAACCTCAACTTCAACAAACACAATTTATGCCCCGACTTCTCGGTATTGATATCCCTGGCGACAAACGCATCGAAGCATCCCTGCCCTACATTTACGGCATCGGACCAAGCAACGCGAAAAAAGTTCTCGAAGCCGCAAACATCGATCCTAGCATCCGTGCGAAAGACCTTTCGCCGGAGCAACTGAACGCCATTATCCACGCGATTAGCGCACAGAAAATCCTCATTGAGGGCGACCTTCGCCGCGAACTCCAGCAGAATCTGAAGCGTCTTCAGGCTATCAACTGCTACCGTGGCATCCGCCATCGCCGCAGCCTGCCCGTTCGCGGACAGCGCACGCAGACCAATGCCCGCACTCGCAAAGGACCGCGTAAGACGGTCGGCGTGCAGCGTGCGAAGGAATAAGAATCTTAAACTCCAAATACTGATTTATGGCTGATAACGAAAACACACCCGCACCCGCCGCACCGGTGGAAACAGCGGAAGTAAAGCCGAAGGCTCCTAAAAAGGCGGCGGCTTCCAAGAAAACCAAGGAAGCTGCGACTGCGGCGACGGATGCGACGCCCGCAGCGGCAGACATATCGCTCGACCTCAACGCTGGCATTGAGCCGATTAAGGTCATCAAGGCCAAGGGTTCAAAGAACGTCTCCACAGGCGTCGCAAACATCCTCGCTACGTTCAACAACACCAAGGTGACGATCACCGACCCGCGCGGCAACGTGTTGGGCTGGTCGAGCGCTGGCAAAGTGGGCTTCAAAGGCTCGCGCAAAAGCACGGCTTACGCCGCGCAGATGGTTGCTCAGGACGCTTGCCGTCAGGCGATGGGCCACGGGCTTCGCGTTGTGGAAGTCCGCGTCAAAGGACCGGGTGCAGGACGTGAATCCGCCATCCGCGCGATTCAGGCAGTCGGCTTGGAAATCACCACAATCAAAGACGTGACGCCGGTGCCGCACAATGGCTGCCGCCCGCCGAAAGCACGTCGCGTTTAATTTTAGAATTACACAAAAATGGCACGTTACACTGGACCCAAAGACAAAATTGCCCGCCGCTACAACATCGCGTTGTTCGGCCCTACCAAATACCTCGAACGCAAGAACTACCCGCCGGGACAGCACGGACCGAAAGGTAGCCGCCGCAAATCGAGCGAGTATTCTGTCGCTCTCGCTGAGAAGCAGAAGCTCCGTTACCAATACGGTTTGCTGGAGCGCCAGTTCCGCCGCTTCTTTGAAATCGCCAGCAAGCGCCGTGGCGTTACTGGTGAGATTCTTCTTCAGCTTCTTGAAACCCGTCTCGACAGCGTTGTTTACCGCCTTGGCTTTGCCAACAGCCGTAATGCTGCTCGCCAGATGGTCGGTCACGGGCATGTCACCGTCAACGGACGCAAGTGCTCGATTTCGAGCCGTTCTTGCAATCCCGGCGACGTGATCACCGTGAAAACCAAGGAAGGCAGCCGCCGCCTTGCGACCAAGAACATGGAACTCACCACCATCGTCCCAGTGCCAGATTGGCTGACTGTGGACAAGGAGCAGTTCACCGGCACCGTCGCCCGTATTCCTACGCGCGAAGAGATTGCGCCTATCGTCAACGAGCAGCTCATTGTCGAGCTTTACTCGAAGGCTTAAACGCTGGCTCTCATCCATTCACGCCACCGGCGCGGTTCCGAAAGGAGCCGCGCCGGTTGCATTTTCACCGGAGAACGCGCTATCACATTCACGCCAGTCATGCCCGTTATTCAAAACATCGCAGCTTACAAATTTGCCACGCTCACCGACATCAAGCCGCTCCGTGTGCGGCTCCAGGAGTTTTGCAAAGCTCGCGGGCTGAAAGGCACCATCCTTCTCAGCACCGAGGGCATCAATCTTTTCATCGCTGGCGAGACCGATGCCGTCGAAGCGCTTCTCGCCGAGCTGCGCAGCATTCCGGGGCTTGGCGATCTCGCTGCCAAGTTCAGCGAGACTGAGCACCAGCCGTTCAATCGGATGCTTGTCCGGCTTAAAAAGGAAATCATCGCGTTTGGCGTCGAAGGCATCGAGCCAGCGAAGCGCACTTCGCCAAAACTCTCCGCTCGCGAGCTGAAGCAATGGCTCGACGAAGGCCGCCCCGTCACGCTTCTCGACACGCGCAACGACTACGAGATCAAGCTCGGCACCTTCCGCAATGCCCTCGCTATCGGCGTCCAGCAATTCCGCGATTTCCCGGCTGCCGTCGCGAAGTTACCCGAGCAGTTAAAGGACGCGCCCATCGTCATGTTTTGCACCGGCGGCATCCGGTGCGAAAAGGCCGGGCCTTTTATGGAGCGCGAAGGCTTCCGCCACGTCCACCAGCTCGATGGCGGCATCCTGAAATACTTCGAGGAATGCGGCGCGGCGCACTACGACGGCGAGTGCTTCGTCTTCGACCACCGTACCGGCGTCGATCCCGCCCTGCGCGAGACCGACACCACCCGCTGCTACGCCTGCCAAGCCCCGCTCACCCCCGAAGAGCAAGCCGACCCCCGCACCATCCCCGGCAAATCCTGCCCTTACTGCTTCAAGTCCCCCGACCAGCAGCGCACCGCCGCCATCGCCGCACACAACGCCGCAATCGCCGCCGCCGCCACGCCGCTCCCCGGCAGTCTGCCCTACGAAAACCTCAAGCCCGCCAACATCCCCCGCGAGTCCGACGGCGGCACGCTTGCAGACGCCCTCGCCACCATCGTCCGCCCCATCACCGCCGAACAATGGGCCGCCCGCATCACCGCCGGACGCATCCTCAGCGAGGATAAAATGCCCATCCTCGATCCCGGCCACATCGTCCGCGCGGGGCAACGCTACTTTCACCGCATTGACCAGACCATCGAGCCGGACGTGAACGCCGCCGCCCGCGTCATCCACGAAGACGACGCGCTCATCGTCATCCACAAACCCGCGCCGCTCCCCATGCACTCCGGCGGGCGCTACCACCGCAACACGCTCCAGCACATCCTCGACATCGCATTCGCGCCGCAAAAACCCCACCCCGCCCACCGCCTCGATGCGAACACCACCGGCGTCGTCCTCTTCACCCGCACCCGCGCCTTCGCCAGCATCCTCCAGCCCCAATTCACCGCTGGCACCGTAGAAAAAAAATACCTCGTCCGCGTCCAAGGCCACCCCGCGCAGGACGAATTCCTAATTGACCTTCCCATCAGCGACGAACCCGGCAGGGCTGGCACCCGCATCGTGGATAAATCGAACGGCCTCGCAGCCATCACGCGCTTTCTTGTAAAGTGCCGCCTCCCCGACGGCACCGCGCTGCTCGAAGCTCGCCCGCTCACTGGCCGCACCAACCAAATCCGCATCCACCTTTGGCACCACGGCCACCCCGTTTGCGGCGATCCCTCCTACCTTCTCGGCGGTGAACTTGGCACGCAGCAAACCCTCGCCATCACCGATCCGCCATTCTACCTGCACTCACTTTCCATCACCATCAGCCACCCGCTCACCGGCGAGCGGATGGAATTTTTCGCTCCCGCACCCGACTGGGCGGCTGCTGCGAAATAGCCTCCGCTCTCATTCCATGAATGCCAGAGCACAAATCCTCCGCTTTGAAAACGGACAGCCCGCTGGCACTCGTCCCGACGAAGTGCCGCAGGAGTCGCCGCTCGAAATCCGCGTGGAGGGAAAACCGCTCGCCGTCGCGATGCGTTCGCCGGGGAATGATGCGGAACTCGCCGCTGGCTGGCTCGTCAGCGAAGGCATCATCCGCACTGCCGCCGACATCGCCGACATCGTCGCGCAACCCGGCGGCGAGACTGCGATGGTGGATGTGATGCTCCGAAATCCCTCCGCCTTTGATGCCGTGCAACACCGCCGCGCAGTGCTCTCCAACAGCAGTTGCGGCATCTGCGGAGTCGCCAGCGTCGCGCAGGCCATCCGCGATTTTCCGCGCCCCGATTGCTCCGCAAAAATCACCGCATCCACGTTGCACGCACTTCCTGCGCGACTCACGGAGAACCAGCCCGTCTTTCGCAAAACCGGCGGGCTGCACGCATGTGCGCTGTTTTCCGCAGAGGGCGAGCTGCTCGTCATCCGCGAGGACATCGGGCGGCACAACGCGCTCGACAAGCTCATTGGCCGCTCGCTGCTCGATGGTCGCCTGCCGCTTTCCGCGCACGTCCTCATGCTCAGTGGGCGCGTTTCATTCGAGATGAGCCAGAAAGCGCTCGCAGCGGGAATCGGCATCATTGCAGCCATCGGCGCGCCCAGCTCGCTCGCCATCGAGCTTGCGCAAAAGAGCGGGCAGACGCTCATTGGCTTCCTCAAAGCGCAGACCTTCAATTGCTACAACGGCGCACAGCGCATCGCGGGCTGAACACTCCAGCGGATAACATTCCGCAATCTCGCCGTTGAACATCACGGCACGCGCCGCTTTCCTCTGCGCCACTATGTGCGGAATTGTTGGATACATCGGAAAAAACGAATCAGTCCCCGTATTGCTCGACGGCCTGCGCAGGCTGGAATATCGCGGCTACGACTCCGCCGGAATTGCCACGCTCGGGAATGGCCGCATCGAAGTCCGCAAGAAAACCGGGCGCATCGCCAACCTCGCCGAACTCATCGCGCAATCGCCCATCGCCGGGCACGCGGGCATCTCGCACACACGCTGGGCCACGCACGGCGGCGTGTCCGATGAAAACGCGCATCCTCACAGCGATCAAAGCGGACGCCTTTTTCTCTGCCACAACGGCGTCATCGAAAACTACGGCATCTTGCGCGATCAGCTCGCCCGCGAAGGCCATGAATTCAAAGGGCAGACGGATACCGAAGTGCTCACGCATCTCGTCGGCAAACACTACGACGATCTCGGCGGCACGCCCGGCAGCGCAAGGCTTGTCGCGGCGCTCCGTGCCGCGCTCAAGCAAGTCGTGGGCACGTACGGCATCATCCTCATGCACGCCGATGCGCCCGATGTCATCATCGGTGCGCGGCGCGGCTCGCCGCTCGTCATCGGCGTGGGGAGTGGAGAAAACTTTTTCGCGAGCGACGTGAGCGCTGTCGTCGCACACACGCAGCAGGCCATTTATTTGAAGGACTTCGACATCGCGGTTCTCGGCGCGGATGATTTTGAAATCACTTCGCTGCTCGGCGGCGCGAGCGGCTACGAAGTCACAAAGGTCGAGTTCTCCGCAGATGATGTGAGCAAGGGCGACTACCCGCATTACATGCTCAAGGAAATCCACGAGCAGCCCGAAACCATCCGCGACGCCACGCGCGGACGCCTCTCCCGCGAAGAAGCCACCGCCAAGCTCGGTGGCCTCGGCATGACGCCCGAAGAGCTTCGCAACATTGATCGCATCATCCTCACTGGCTGCGGCACAGCGGCGCACGCAGCCATGTGCGGCGAATACATCATCGAGGCGCTCGCGCACATTCCTGTGGAGGTCGAGTTTGCCAGCGAGTTCCGCTACCGACAGCTCCCGCTGCCAAAAAACACGCTCGTTTTCTGCATCTCACAAAGCGGCGAGACTGCCGACACGCTCGCCGCCCTCCGCGAGTCCCAACGCAAAGGACTTCGCACGCTCGGCATCTGCAACAACGTCGCCAGTACCATCGCCCGCGAAAGCGACGGCGGCTGCTACATGCACGCCGGGCCGGAGATTGGCGTCGCCGCCACGAAATCATTCACCTCGCAAGTCACCATCCTCACCCTCATCGCCCTCCTCCTTGGCCGGATGCGCCACCTCAGCACCACCGAAGGACTCCGCATCATCGCCGAAATCGAAGCGCTCCCGGATAAAGTCCGGCGCATCCTTGCGCAGAGCGACCACATCCGCCGCATCGCCGAGAAATACGCGAACGCCACCGCCATGATGTTCCTTGGCCGCCAATTCAATTACCCCGTCGCCATGGAAGGCGCGTTGAAGATGAAAGAAATCAGCTACATCCACGCCAGCGGCCACCCGAGCGCGGAGCTGAAGCACGGCATCATCGCCCTCATCACCCCCGAACTCCCCACCGTCGTCATCGCGCCCGACGACTCCGTCTTTGAGAAAAACGTGAGCAACATCGAGGAAGTCCGCGCCCGCAAAGGCCCCATCATCGCCATCGGCACCGAAGGCCACGAAGAAGCCCTCCGCAGAGTCGCCGACGACATCATCACCATCCCCGCCTGCCCGGATTATCTTTCGCCGATTCTCACCTCCATCCCCCTGCAACTCCTCGCCTACCACACCGCCGTAGCCCTCGGCTGCGACGTGGACAAACCCCGCAACCTCGCGAAGAGCGTAACGGTGGAATAATGCTCGGACGCATCGCGCTGCTTTTCCTACTCCCGCTGGCTGCCTGCGTAAATCCCGGCACTCCCGCGCAGCGAAGCCAACGCGCCACATTGCTCGCCGCTGACCTCGTGCAGCTCTCGGCAACCGTGCATCCGCGCGAGGCCGCTCAACTCGCCGAAGCCGCAGTGGAGCAATCCGCACAGCTCGCCGCGCAATACCGCCCCATGCACATCGCGTGGCTAAACAACAATCTCGTGAACTCCGGCGTGCGCGACCGCGGGCTGTGCTGGCATTGGCGCGATGATCTTTTTCCACACCTCTTCGCGCTGAAACTTCGCACGCTCGACCTGCACCTCGCCTCCGCGCGGCGCGGCGAAGCGTTTGAGCACAATGCAATCGTCGTCACGGAAAACGGCGGTCGGTTTGAGGATGGCATCGTGCTCGATCCGTGGCGGCGCGGCGGCGTGCTCTTTTGGGAGAAAGTAAAAGCGGACCGCCACCCGTGGCTACCGCTGCCGCGAGAACTCACGCCCAATTCCCTGCGCCCACTGCTGATGCCGGGTGCTACACGTTGAAGCGGAACTCCACCACGTCGCCGTCCTTCATCACGTATTCCTTGCCCTCGATGCGGAGCTTGCCCGTCTCGCGGCCTTTGGCGTGTGAGCCGAGCGCGATGAGGTCGTCGTAGTGGATGACCTCGGCAGCGATGAAGCCGCGCTCGAAATCCGTATGAATCACGCCCGCCGCCGCCGGAGCTTTGTCGCCCGCGCGAATCGTCCACGCCCGCGTCTCCTGCTCACCGGTGGTGAGATAAGTGCGCAGGCCGAGCAGGTGATACACACCGCGAATCAGCTCATTCACGCCGCTGCTTTTCACGCCAAGCCCGGCGAGATATTCCGTGGCTTCGGTCTCGCTGAGGTCCACCAGTTCGCTCTCGATTTGTGCGCTGATGACGACCGTCTCCGTCCCAAAATGCACCGCCGCATAAGCGCGGACTGCGTCCACAAAAGGCTTCGCGATGCAGTCCTTGCCCTCGGCGAGCGCGGCTAGATCAGCCTCCGAGACGTTGCAGGCAAAAATCGTGGGCTTGCCGGAGAGGAGGAAAAATTCCTTCAGCAGCTTTTTCTCATCGTCGGAAAGCTCCATCGTGCTGGCAGGTTTTCCTTCATTCAAATACGGGATGAGTTTTTCGCAGAGCGCGAGTTCTGCTTTGGCCGTCTTGTCGCCGGAGCGTGCGCCTTTGCTCACGCGGTCCTTGCGTTTTTCACACGCGGAGAGGTCGGAGAGAATCAGCTCGGTATTGATCACCTCGATGTCGCGCACCGGGTCCACCGTGCCGGAGACGTGGTGGATGTCCGCATCTTCAAAGCAGCGCACGACCTGCACAATCGCGTTCACTTCGCGGATGTGGCTGAGGAACTGGTTGCCGAGTCCCTCGCCAGCGCTCGCGCCTTTTACCAGCCCGGCGATGTCCACAAACTCAATCGCGGCGGGCACCAGTTTTTTGCTGCTGCTCAGTTTGCTCAACGCAGCGAGGCGCGGGTCCGGCACGGTGACGACGCCCACATTTGGGTCAATGGTGCAAAACGGATAGTTGGCCGCCTGCGCCTTGCGGGTGCGGGTGACGGCGTTGAAGAGTGTGGATTTGCCGACGTTTGGAAGTCCGACGATGCCTGCTGCGAGCATGATGATGGTGTGGTTGTAAAATGATGCGGATTCCCGCAGGGCGCGCAATTCAGCCGAGCAAGGCGGCGTCGGCAATGGCGAAATGCCGGAGAGGCGAAATGTTTTGCGCATCATGCGAGGGAACCTCTCGCGCTTGCGCCGCGCTCCTGCTAGGGCGTCGCGCAATGAAATACCTTTTCCTCATTTTCGCCGCCGCGCTTCCCGTTCACTCCGCAACGACCATCGAAGTTTCCGCAAAACTCGCGGATGTCCCCGTGGGCGTGGAAATCCCATCCTCGGCGCTGAAGCTGGAGAAAATCAAAGGCGTGAATCTCCTCAGCGCACCAAAGGTCATCACCGAATCTGGAAAGCGCGGGACCATCGAAATCACCCAGCCGCAATCCACACCCGGCGGAGCAACCGTGCCGCTCGGCGTGACGCTGGACATCACGCCCACGCAGGGCGAAAAAAGCATCAGTTTCACCGGACGGGTCATTGACCGCGCAATCGGCGGCAAGCGCACGGAGGACAGCGTAAGCAGCATCGAATTCGCCACGCGGGAAGTATACTTCAGCGGCACCGCCAGCAGCGGCGAGACCGTGCTGATTCGCACCTCTCCCGCAGTCTCAAAGACCTCCGGCAAAAACTCGGAGATCAAAACCCGCGAGCTTGTAGTGCTGCTCACATTCACCAAGAAAACCACCGCGACCGCCGAACCGAAAAAAGTCCCCGCCAAAGTCGCAACGCCCAAGTCCAGCACCACAAAAAAAACGTCTCCCACCAAGACTACGACGACAAAGAAAAAGTAGGCTTACTCTAATTCACACCACCACTTTTCACAGTTTCCTCGACGCATGAGCGACACGAATCTCTCCTCCTGCATCTCATTTCAAAAATGCGGCCCGCCGTGGATGGCGGCAGCCGCTTCGGCATCGTGCTGAATGGCTCCCCGCTCTTCACCGGCGGCGCGGGCAGCGGCGAGAGCGAGATCCGCCGCTAGGTCCTGGAGAACGACCTCGTCGAAGCCATCATCGGCCTGCCGACCGACATGTTTTATAATACCGGCATCTCCACCTACGTCTGGATCGTCAGCAACCGGAAACCCGCCGCGCGCAAGGGCCGCGTGCAGCTCATTGATGCCTCCGCCTTTTGGCAAAAGATGAGGAAAAGCCTCGGCAGCAAACGCAAGGAACTCTCCCCTGCGCACATCGAGTACATCACCCGCCTCTTCGGCGAATTCCGCGAAGACACTCGCGACGGCGTGCCCATTTCTCGCATCTTCAAAAACGAAGCGTTCGGCTACCGCACCATCACCGTCGAGCGACCGCTTTTGGATGAAAAAGGAAAGCCCGCCCTCGCCGCCAAGGGCAAAGCCAAAGGCCAGCCCGTCCCCGACGCCGCCTTGCGCGATACCTAAAACGTCCCGCTCAGCGAGGATGTCGCCGCCTACTTTGCGCGCGAGGTTTTGCCCCACGCCGCCGATGCGTGTATTGACCATGAGAAGACGAAAACTGGCTACGAAATCCCCTTCAACCGCCACTTCTACGTCTTCCAGCCCCTGCGCCCGCTGGCGGAGATAGATGCCGAGCTGCGCGGCGTCACCGACCGCATCCTCACGATGATCGGAGGGCTGACGAAGTGAGAACACTGGGGAATCGCCGTTTGACGGCAAGCTGGGAAGCTGGGAAGCTGGCTGTATGAAAATGACCTTCGATCTGCCCGAGGATTTGCTGCGCGAGGCAAAGATCCGCGCCATCCAGGAAGGCAAAACCTTCAAGGACAAAATGGCGGAACTCTTCACCATCGGCCTCGACATCATGGACGCGGAAGAAGCCGCGAAAACTCCACCGCCCGTTGCCGCGAGCACGCCGCCCGCCGCTGCCAAAAGGAAGCGCAAGCCATGAAAGCCACCATTGATCTGCCCCGCGAACTGGCTTTGCGCCTCAAAATCACGGCTGCGAGCCGGGGAGGAAGAGTGAAAGCCGTGGCCACCGAAACCTTTCGCAACGCCATGAAAACTGCCGGAAAGCCCATCCCCAAGACCCGCCGAGGGACGATGACACTGCCGTTTTTCCCCTGCGCCCCGGATGCTCCAGCCCGACACATGAGCACCGCCCAGCTTCTGGCATTGGAGCAGGAATCGCAAAATCAGGAGGATCGCGCCCGCCTTGGACTCTCTCATTGATGCCAACGTATGGGTGGCACTCGCCTTTTCCACCCATCCCCATCACGCCATCGCGAGCCGGGAATTTGCCGCCGACGACTCCGCAAATCCGATGGTCTTTTGCCGGGCCACTCAGCAGGCATTTTTGCGCCATGTGACCTCACCCAATCTGCAAAAAACCTACCGCAGCGGTGTCATCACAAACGATGCCGCCTGGCAAAAGTGGCAGGAACTCCTATCTCTTCCGCAAATCCTATGGCGAGACGAACCCGCAGGCATCGAGGCCCAGTGGCGAAAACTCGGCTGCCTTCCATCCGCTTCCCCAAAAGTCTGGATGGATGCCTATCTCGCCGCTTTCGCGATCTGCGGTGCATTGCGCTTCGTGACGCTGGATGCCGATTTCAAGAGCTTCGTCGCGCACGGGCTAGATTTGATCCTGCTCACCTAAATAAGGCCTGAAAAGAAACTCAGCAGCACCACCATGAAAAAAGACCTCGCCATTTTTGAAGGCCACGAAATACGCCGCGTTTACGACGAGACCACCGAGACGTGGTGGTTCTCCGTCGTGGACATCATCCAAGTGCTCACCCAGCAGCCGGATTTCACGACCGCCAGAAAGTATTGGAACAAGTTGAAAGAGCGGCTGGGTAAGGAAGGCAGTCAGTTGGTGACGAATTGTCACCAACTGAAAATGCCCGCCGCTGACGGCAAAAACTACCTCACCGACGCCGCCACCGCCGAGACCCTGCTCCGCCTCGTCCAGAGCGTCCCCAGCCCCAAGGCCGAGCCTATCAAACTCTGGCTGGCGAAGGTCGGCTACGAGCGGATGCAGGAGATCGCCGACCCCGCCCGCTCCCTCGCCCGCGCCCGCGAGACATGGCAAAAGCAGGGCCGCAGCGCCAAGTGGATCGAGCAGCGCATGACCGGGCAAGAGACGCGCAACAAGCTCACCGACTACTGGGCCACGCATGACATCAAAAAAGGCGACGAATACGCCATCCTCACCAACCTCATTCACCAAGAATGGGCTGGCGAGAGCGTGCAATCCCACAAAAACCTCAAAGGGCTGAAGACCGAAAACCTGCGCGACCACATGAGCGAGGCCGAGTTGATCTTCACCGCGCTGGCCGAGCTTTCCACCCGCCAGATCGCCGCCAGCCTGGACGCCACCGGCATGGCGGAAAACCAAGCCGCCGCCAAAACCGGCGGACGCATCGCCAAAAAAGCCCGGCTCGAACTGGAGTCCAAGACCGGCCAGCGCGTCGTCACCGGCGAAAATTATCTGCCGCCCGCCAAAAGCGTAAAGCAGGTCAAATGAAGCACCCTCTCAACTCTCAACTTTCAACTCTCAACTTTCAACTCTCAACCGCCCGCAATGAGCTTCCCGCGTTACCCGAGCTACAAGGACAGCGGCGTGGAGTGGCTGGGGGCGGTGCCGGGGCATTGGGGCGTTGGTCAAAGCCGGAGGCTCTTCGCACTTAGAAATGAGCGAGCACGGGAGGACGACAAACAGCTAACGGCGTCGCAGGAGCACGGCGTTATTTACCAGGAAGACTTCATCCGCTTGGAAGGGCGAAGAGTCGTGGAGGTAATCAAAGGCGCGGACATTTTGAAACACGTCGAGCCAAACGACTTCGTGATCAGTATGCGAAGTTTCCAAGGCGGGATTGAATGGTGCAATCTGCGCGGGTGTATCAGTTCGGCCTATGTGATGCTGGTTCCGTGTGAGCGCATACGCGGCCCGTTCTTCGCCTACGTGCTCAAAAGCCGCAGCTACATTCAGGCACTCCAAACCACGTCCAATCTCGTTCGTGACGGGCAAGCTCTCCGATACGAAAACTTCACGAAGGTCGAGCTGCCACTCGTCCCGATGGACGAGCAGACCGCCATCGCCGCGTTTCTGGACCGGGAGACGGGGAAGATTGATGAGCTGGTGGTGGAGCAGCGGCGGCTGATGGAGCTGCTGAAAGAGAAACGCCACGCCGTCACCCGCGGCCTGAACCCCGCCGCCCCCTCAAACCCTCCGGCATCGAATGGCTCGGCGACGTGCCCGTGCATTGGCGCGTCGGCAAATGCGGCTTTTATCTCACCATTCTGTCCGGCTTCGCATTCCCCTCGTCGGGCTTCTCGGAGGACGAAACGAACACCAAGCTCCTGCGCGGAATCAATGTTGGCGTCTCGCGGCTCAAATGGGATGAGACAGTCTATTGGCAGCGTGCGGCGGACGACGGCTTGGACATTTACGAAATGCGAGTGGGCGACCTCGTGATTGGGATGGATCGTCCATTGATCGCTGAAGGTATCCGCATGGCGAAGGTGAAAGAAAGCGACCTGCCTTGCATGCTGCTTCAGCGAGTCGCGTCCCTCAAGAAGGGCAACCAGCTCAATGCTGACTACCTACTCGCGCTTCTCTCGTCGGAAATGTTCGTCGCGCATTTCGCCCCGGAAACCACAGGCGTAAGCGTGCCCCATATTAGCCCCGAGCAGATTTACAACTTCGTGATCCCGGTGCCGCCAATCGGCGAGCAGGACAAGATAGCTGACTTCATTTTCACCGAGACCGCCAAGTTCGACACCCTCACCGCCGAAGCCCAGCGCGCCATCGCGCTGCTGCAAGAGCGACGGACGGCGCTGATCTCCGCCGCCGTGACCGGGCAGATAGACGTGGGGGCTACGTCCAAGTCCCGCTTTAGCCTGAAAATCTCATTGCTCTTCACTCTCTAAAACTTACCTTCTCGGCACTTTTTCAATGACTAAGGAACTTTTCATTCAGCCGCGATTTGTGGGGCCGAGATTCGAGCAGCATACGCTCCCGCTCTCCGCCGCCAAGGATCTGGCAGCGTATGAGGAGTTGGTTCTTGAATTGGCCAAACACTTGTTTCGCGAGAAAAATGCAGGTCGCATTCGAGTGCCAAAAGGTTTCGGCAATGGATTTAGTCTTCATATTGAGCGCATTGACGATGGTTGCGCCAGACCAGCCTTAGTAGCGATGATGATGGGGGCAGTGGTGAACGTTCTTCCGGTTGAGATTCAGGATGCCAAAACTTTGATCAATAAAGTGATTGCGACGGAAGCAGGCCACTCTTTCCCGGCAGAATTCCCAAAGGACTTTTACAGTTATTTTAACCGCATCGGATGTTCGTTGGAAAAGGATGAGTTCATCGAATGGGTTCCGGATTCCTTGGTGAATAAAACGGTGCTCACGCCAACTAAGCGCAAGCGATTAGTTTTAGCGCATCGAGAGACTTATGATGCCGCAGTAGAGGTGATGGGCTTGGTAGAAGGGCTGCAAGTGCAGAAGAAGACAGGCGATCTGCGCATGATGAACACGGAGGCGGTTGTCTTTGGGTTCTGTGATCCGTTTTTCGGCGAGTTGAAGGAGGCGCTGGGGAAAAAAAGATTGCATGTGCGGCTCAAAGGAATCGGAGTTTTCGATGTGAATGATCGGCTAGACTCTGTCGCCACGATTGATCAGATCGAACTACTCCCACACTATCCCTTGGTGTTAGCCATTGATGGATTATCGTCCTTGAAGGATGGCTGGCTGGAGGGCCATGGCGTCGCCCCCAAGAGCGATGACCTCAACTGGTTGACGAACGAAGTGGCGAAGTCGTTCCCCGAGTCCTTGGAGTATCCGTCTGTGGCTCCCACGGAGGAAGGACATGTGATCTTTGAGTGGATGCGGCCTCATGCGAGGATTGAGTTGGAGATCAATTTTGAGGAGCAGCAGCTTGAACTTTACTCGACGAATCTTACCACGGCCCAATTTGTGGAAGAAACCTTCACTGTGGACCAATGGGAGGGGGCGTTTAGTAAGATTGCAACGCTGCTTTTAGCATGAGCAAAGCATGGACAGACGAGGATTTGGTCTTCAGGCAGGTCCATCCAAACCATTCGGACGGCAAGTCTCCCAACAGCGTGGCGTTCTCCCCGACACTGAAGGATGAGGACAAACTCTCTGTCGATGACGCTTCGCTCGTGACCGCCGAGGGATCGTGGAGCCACTTTACGAAGAAGCTCGGCTTCCAATCCGTCGGAACATGGGCTGTTTCCTTTGGGGAGATCGCTGCGGCAGGCGATCTCGATGTGGTGAGAAGTCCCATCGTTGACCCGGTGGATGCCTCGAAAAACAACCCTGCACACTGTCTCATCGACTTTTCCCGTCTGAGTTCCAAGGGGCAGAAGAAGAAACGGGCACAGGAACTCGCGATCAAGGCTTCTATGCGTGGGTGCCAGTTCCAACCACCTGCCTGAGCCTTCTGGATGAGGTCCGTTCACCATACCTTCCAATGAGCCTGCACAAAGAAGTCAGGTTCGAAATCGAGATTTGCGAGCACCTCGCGGCGCATGGCTGGCTGTATGCGGAGGGCGATGCGGCGGGGTAATGACCGGGGGCGCGCGCTTTTTCCCGCCGATGTGCTGGCGTGGGTGCGGGCGACGCAGCCGGGGCGTGGGAGAGTTTGGAAAAGAATCACGGGGCGCAGGCGGGCGAGGTGTTGCTGGCGCGGGTGCGGGAGCAACTCGATGTGCGGGGGACGCTGGAGGTGCTGCGGCACGGCGTGGAGCTGCTGGGGCTGCGGCAGGCGGTGAAGCTGGCGGAGTTCAAGCCGGCGCTGGCGATCAATGCGGACATCCTTGCGCGGTACGGGGCAAATCGGCTGCGGGTGGTGCGGCAGGTGCGCTACTCGGTGGCGTCGGAGAATAGTCTCGATCGCGTGCTTTTCCTAAACGGGCTGCCGGTGGCGACGGTGGAGCTGAAGACGGATTTCACGCAGGGTATCGGCGACGCGATTGACCAGTATCGCCACGACCGGCATCCGAAAGGCGAGCCGCTGCTCTCTTTCCCTCGCGGGGCGCTGGTGCATTTCGCGGTGAGCAATCGCGAGGTGGCGATGGTGACGCGGCTGGATGGGGCGGGGACGCGGTTTCTGCCGTTTAATCTCGGTGACGGCGGGGCGGCGGGGAATCCGGTGAACCGTGGCACAGGCGTCCCGCCTGCTGAAGCGCGCGGGCATCGCACGGCGTATCTCTGGGAACAGGTGTGGGCGCGGGAGAGCTGGCTGGAGATTCTCGGGCGCTATCTCATCGCGCAGCGGGATGGGAAAAAGCAGCTCGCGAGGGTGATTTTCCCGCGCTTTCACCAGCTCGACGTGATGCGCAAACTGCAAGCGGCGGTGCTGGCGGAGGGGCCGGTCGGAAAGTATCTGGTGCAGCACTCGGCAGGCTCGGGGAAGACGAACAGCATCGCGTGGACGGCGCACTTTCCGCGGAGCTGCACGACGGCGGCGAGGTGAGCATGGACGATGTGCTGGCCGCGCAGATGGCGGCGCGGGCGGATGATGGCGGGATTACGTTCGTGGCGTTCACGGCGACGCCGAAGAACAAGACGCTGGAGATTTTCGGCACGCGCCCCGAACCGTCGCGCAAGCCGGCACCGGGTAATGTGCCGCGTGCTTTTCACGTCTATTCGATGCGGCAGGCTATCGAGGAGGGCTTCATCCTCGACGTGCTGCGGAACTACACGAGCTACAAGCTGGCCTTCCGGCTGGCGCACGAGGGGAAGGATTACGACGAGAAGACGGTGGAGCGCTGCGCGGCGATGAAGGGCATCATGGGCTGGGTGCGGCTGCATCCTTACAACATCGCGCAAAAAGTGCAGGTGGTGGTGGAGCATTTCCGGGAGTTCATCGCGCCGCTGCTCGGCGGGTAGGCGAAGGCGATGGTGGTCGTCGGCAGCCGTGTGGAGGCGGTGCGCTGGAAGCTGGCCATCGAAAAATACATCGCCACGCGCGGCTACAAACTGGGGACGCTCGTGGCCTTCTCCGGCGAAGTGAACGCCCCGGACTCCGGCGCGGATGGCTTCACGGAAACCGGCAAGGTTTTGAACCCGAATCTGAACGGGCGCGACATCCTGCTCAACCACGCGGGCCTTTACGAAACGCTGCGCGGGATGCCGGGAGCGGCGAAAGCATCGTAGTGAGCGGTTCCCTTTGGAACTGCTGAGATTCACGCCACATTGCATCCATTTGCAAAGTGGCGGAATCTACGGGGCTCGAACCCGCAACCTCCGCCGTGACAGGGCGGCGCTCTGACCAATTGAGCTAAGACTCCTTGAATTTGGGAGGCGTGTGGATAACGGCGGCATCCGCGTTCGGCAAATACTTTTTCACCGGAAGCGAAAAATAATTAGGGTGCCAGAGTGGTCGTCATCATGAGAATGCAGCGTGCTTGCGCCGCGTAGCGTCATCCGTATTGTGCGCGGCTTGAATATGAAATTTACTCCGACCGCGCTTGCGGCATTCCTTGGTCTTTCGGTTTCCGCATTTTCCGCTGAAGTATCCGGCGGCAGTAATAAAACAGGCACTCTTGTAGCAGAGCCACGCCTTCCAGTTTACCCCCCAAAAAATTCGCCAGACGCGGTGGCGAAAAATTTCGCGAAGGCGAAAACTCCTGCGGGCTTCACCGCCAGCGTGTGGGCGGGCGAGCCGCTGCTGGCGAATCCGGTGGCGTTTTGCTTCGACGGAAAAGGGCGCATGTTTATCTCGGAGACGCATCGCTTTCGCTCCAGCGTGCTCGACATCCGGCACTACTACTGGATGGTCGAGGACGATCTGGCTTACCGGAACCAAGACGAGTGGATGGCTGGGATTAAGAAAAACTTCCCGAATGACTGGCAGCAATTGGAGAGGGAGAGCGAGCTTGTCCGCCTCGTGGAAGACGGCGATGGCGACGGCAAGGCGGAGAAATCCAGCGTGTATGCAGATGGCTTCAACAGCGCACTCGATGGCATCGCGAGCGGCGTGCTCTGGCACAATGACGCGCTGTATTTTACGAACATCCCCGCGCTTTGGAAGATGACGGGCGCAAGCAAGGCGGAGAAAAAAGAAGAGCTTCATCGCGGCTACGGCGTGCGCTTCAGCTACACGGGGCACGATTTCCACGGCATCATCGCGGGGCCGGATGGTAGGCTGTATTTCTCCATCGGCGACCGTGGTGCTTCCATCAAAACCAAGGAAGGCACGAGCATCGAGTTGCCCGATGAAGGCGCGGTTTTCCGCTGCGAGCCGGATGGTTCGCGGCTGGAGCTTGTGATGCGCGGTCTGCGCAATCCGCAGGAGCTGGCGTTTGATGATTTCGGGAATCTTTTCACCGGCGACAACGACAGCGATCAGGGCGACCGCGAGCGCTGGGTGAATGTCGTGGAGGGCGCGGATGCCGGCTGGCGCATCGGCTGGCAGCATCATCCGCTCGGCAAGGGTTTCAATCCCTGGCTCGCCGAAAAAATGTGGGAGCCACGCGATGCGAAAAAGAGCCAGCCCGCTTACATCCTCCCGCCGATTGCGAATCTGCCCGATGGACCCAGCGGGCTTGTGCGGTATCCCGGCACTGGCCTGCCAGCGGAGTTTGCAGGCTCATTTTTCCTCGCGAGCTACAAGGGCAGCACTGCGAAAAGCCAAGTGGCCACTTTCAAAACTGAGCCAGTCGGCGCGAGTTGGAAGCTCACCGGTTTGCGGACTTTCATTGATAATGTGCAGGCGACCGACGTGGATTTTGGCCCAGACTCCCGCTTTTACGTGAGCGCGTGGGACGAAGGTTGGGACCGCACAGACCAAGGCCGCATCTACGTTCTCGGTCACGATGCCGCCCGCAAGGAGCAAGCTGCGCAAATCGCCGAAGTGCAAAAGCTGCTCGGCGAGGGCTTCAAAAAACGCACGCCTGCGGAACTCGTGAAGCTGCTCGCGCACGCCGACCAGCGCGTGCGGCTCGGTGCGCAGTGGGAGCTTTCGGCGAAATACACAGCCACTCCCGGCGCAGTGGAGCCGCTGCTGAATGAAGCAATCACCAAAGGCGCGGATGGGCCCGCAAAACGTCTCTCCCGTCTGCACGCGATGTGGGCGATCTCAAACGCCATACGCACGGCACCCACAGCAACCACGGATGCTTTCCGAATTTTATTACCCAACAAGCGCGATCTGAGTTTGGCTGGCGACGCTGATGAGGAAGTCCGCAGACAAACGATCATCGGCATGGTGGATAAGACAAATATCGAAAAATGGTCTCCCGAAGCCACCAAGCTCATCAGCGCAGCGCTCGCCGATCAATCACCCCGCGTCCGGCAGGCCGCTGCGATGGCACTCGCCAAGTCCGGCGCATCCGAATTCGCGTTTGCTGTTTTGATGATGCTGCGAGAAAACGACGGCAAGGATTTCTACCTCGAACATGCTGGAGTCATGGCGCTCGCCGGTTTGAAAAACGAGCAGGCGCTTGCCGAAGCAGCGAAAGCCTCCAACCGCTCCGTCCGCCTTGCCGCGCTGCTTGCTTATCGCAGACTAGGCAGCGAGAAAATCGCGAGCTTCCTCGCCGATGCTGATTCCGCCTTGGTTCGCGAGGCTGCGATTGCGATTAACGACGTGCCGATTTCCGCCGCCATGCCTGCGCTGGCGAAGAAAATCAATCTGGACCTAAACGACAACGCGCTGACTTCGCGCGTGCTAAACGCCAACTTCCGCACAGGCGGCAAGGAGGGCGCAGACGCGCTCTCCATTTTCGCCATGCGCTCTAAGAGCGAAGGTTTGCGTGTCGTCGCGCTCAACATGCTGAAGAATTGGGCCAAGCCGCCGCAACGCGATTACGTGGTGGGCACCTTCCGTCCGTTGAAAGAGCGCGCAGCCACGGAAACAACGCAGGCACTGGAATCCATCACTTTCAGACTGCTCACCGATCCATCGGAAAAAGTCCTCATCGCAGCCAGCGAGGCGATGGCTGCAAACGGTGTGAAAAAATCCTCCACCGCGCTCACCTCGGTAGTGCAAAATACCAAGGCCCCCGTGAAAGCCCGCATCGCTGCACTCGACGCGCTGGCCAAACTCGCGACGCCCGAATTTGAAACCGCCCTCGCAAGCGCCAGCACCGATGCGGATCAGGCGATGAAAACCGCCGCCAGCAAGTTCGCAGGCAAACTGAATCCCGACACCGCAGTTTCACAACTCAGCACCGCATGGACCACCGCTACACCCGCGCAAAAGCAGGATATTGCAGACGTTCTCGGCGATGTGAAAAGCGCGAAAGCGGGCGAGTTTCTCGCCAAACTCGTAGCAGGAATCGCCAAAGAACCCGGTGAAGCGCACCTCGAAATCCTCGAAGCAGCCGCAAAGCATGAAAGCGCAAAAGCATCGGTAGCTGCCTACGAGAAAGCGCTGAGCGACCCACTTGCAAAGTTCAACATCACCCTAAAAGGCGGAGACAAAGTGGCGGGTGAAAAGCTTTTCAAAGAGCACCCCGTAGCCGCTTGCCTGCGCTGCCACAAAGTCGGCGGCACTGGCGGCGACGCCGGGCCGGACCTCACTGGCTTCGCGAAAATCCACGACCGCGCCTACATTCTGGAGAGCATCGTGAACGTGAACGCGAAGATCGCGCCCGGCTTCCAAATGGTCATTCTCACGATGAAAGACGGCAGCGTAAAAGCGGGCAGCTTGAAGAGCGAAAAAGACGGCGTTCTCACGCTGCAAAATCCCGGAGCACCCGCCGAACAAGTGAAAGCCGCCGACATCGCCAAACGCGAAAACGCGCCCAGCGGAATGCTCCCCACCATCGGCGATCTCATCTCCCGCCGCGAACTGCGCGACATCATCGAATACGTCGCGAATCTCAAATAAACATCCGCTTCAACACGAGCCACAGCTTCGTGAGGCGGTGGAGTGAGTAGCGGCGGTCGAATACTCGCCAGCGGTCCTGCGCCATTTTTTCCAAAAGGCGGCTGTACACGGAGCGCATGATTTCTGCGGCGATGAGCGCTTTTCGGTCCCCGACCGGAAAGACGCGCAGGGCTTCGCGGTAAAATGCCCGCGCCCGCTCCGCCTGGAAATCCATGAGCGCGAGAAACGCTTCACTCCTTCGCCCGGCGGCGATGTCTTCGCGGGAGACTCCGAATCGCGCCATGTCTTCTTCGGGTAAATAGATGCGGCCTTCATTGGAGAAATCCTGCCCGACATCGCGGAGGATATTCGTGAGTTGCAGCGCAAGGCCGAGGTTCAGCGCGTAGTCGCGGGCGGCGGCGGCGCGCGCTCCGAAGATGCCGATGCTCACAAGCCCGACGACGCTTGCGACGCGGTGGCAGTAAAGGCGCAGACCTTCCCAAGTGCCATATCTCGCGCCGTCGAGGTCCATCTCCATGCCGGCGATGATCTCGCGGAAATCGGATACGGATAGCGAGTATTGCGCGATGATTTCGCGGACGGCGGCAGCGAGCGACGGCTCGGCGGGAAGTGGTTTTTCCACGGCGACTTTCCATTTATCCAAGCTGGCCTGCCGCTCTGCGCGGGACTTGCCGGGATCGTCGGCGATGTCATCAACGACTCTGCAAAACGCATAGAATACGCTGATGTCTTCGCGGCGTTGCTTCGGGAGTGCGATGAATGCCAGCGCGAGATTCGAGCGGCTCGACTTCGTGATTTTCTGCGCTTCGTTGCTCACGGGATTGCGTTGCAAACGATTCGCCGCTTACAGCAGATCGCCGTAGTGTGCGCGGGCCACGGCTTCGCAGCGGGCGAGAATTTCTGCACCGTCTGCGCAATCGAGCGCGTCCATTGCAAGCTGCCTGCACGCGGCGGCATCGAGGCTGCGCACGGCGCGTTTCACGCGGGGAAGAACTGCACTGCCGCAGCTCAGCTCATCCACGCCGAGGCCGATGAGCAGCGGCGTGAGCACGATGTCGCCGCCCATTTCGCCGCAGACGCCGACCCAGATTCCCGCAGCGTTTGCGGCTTCCACAGTCTTGCGAATAAGCCGCAGGACAGCGGGGTGCGTGGGTTCGTAGAGATGCGCGATGTGCTCGTTTCCACGATCTGCTGCGATGGTGTATTGCACGAGGTCGTTTGTCCCGAGGCTGAAGAAATCCACTTCCTTTGCGAAGAGGTCCGCAATCATCGCAGCGCTTGGGATTTCGATCATCATGCCGACTTCCATCTCGCGCTCGAAAGCGATCCCTTCTTTTTCCAGCTCTGCGCGGCACTCATCGAGAATCGCTTTTGCCTGCCGGAGTTCCGCCATGCCGGAGATCATCGGGAACATGAGCTTGATGCTCCCATGCACGCTGGCCCGCAGGATGGCGCGGAGCTGCGTCTTGAAAATATCCTTCCGCTCCAAGCACACGCGAATCGCCCGCCAGCCGAGGAACGGATTTTCCTCTACCGCAGCGTGGAGCGTTGCGTGGAGTTTATCGCCGCCGAGGTCGAGCGTGCGGATGATGACTGCGTGCGGCTTCGCGGCCTCTGCGACCGTCGTGTAAGCCGCCGTCTGCTCATCCTCCGACGGCAAATCTTCGCGACCCAAATACAGAAACTCCGTGCGCAAAAGCCCGACGCCCTGCGCACCGCTGGACTTCGCCTGCTCGATGTCTTCGGGCTGCTCGATGTTTGCGGAGAGGATAATGTGGCGGCCATCCTGCGTGGTGGATGCCGTCTCGCGCAGCTCGGTGAGCCGCATTTCCACAGCGGCTTTGCTCTCCTGCAATGTGCCGTATTGCGCCAGCGTCTCCGCCGATGGGTGGACGATGAGCAGGCCGCTGTATCCATCAATCAGCACCGCGTCGCCGCTTTCAATCGTCGCGAGAATATCGTGCAACCCGACAATCGCCGGGATGTTCAGCGAGCGCGCCATGATCGCGGTATGCGATGTCTTTCCGCCCGCCTCGGTGCAGAAGCCGATGACGATGTCGCGGTCGATCTGCGCGGTGTCGCTCGGCGTGAGATTGTGGGCGATAACGACGTGTGCGCTCTTAAGCTCGGAAAGCCCGCCCGTCGGTCTGCCGAGAAGGTTGCGCACGATACGGCGCGAGATGTCGTGAATGTCCGCCGCCCGCTCGCGGAAATAAGCGTCCTCCAACGCAGCGAGGCTTTTTGCGTAGCGATGCGCGACGGTGTGGAATGCGTGCTCGGCGTTGCAAAGCTCACGCCGCAGCGTCTTCTGCACTTCCTCGATCAGCACGCCGTCTTCCACGACCATGAGATGCGCTTCAAAAATCTCCGCATCGCTCGCGCCGAGCGAAGCACGCACGCGGTCATGCAGCTCGATGATTTGGCGGCGCGTTAAACCGAGTGCGTTTTGGAAGCGCTCGATCTCCGCGTCCACCTGATCCTCGCGGATGCTCGTGCGTGGCGGCAGGTCTTCATCGGGGCGATAAACGTAAGCGGTTCCTTGCACGATTCCCGGCGAGACGGCGACGCCCTGAAATCGCAGCTCACTCTTCATCGAACTTGGAGAGCATCAGCTTCTCAATCGCCGCCAGCGCCTCGTCTGCATCCGGCCCTTCGCAAGTGATGAGCAGCTTCGAGCCATTGCCAGCGGCCAGCATCATCAGACCCATGATGCTTTTTCCATTCACCTGCTCGCCATCTTTCTCCACCCAAATCTCGGATTTATACAGCGCGGTGAGCTTCACAAACTTTGAGCACGGACGCGCGTGAAGCCCCATTTTATTGGTCACTTCCATCACCTTTTCGGCTTTCGTATCCGGCTTGTTCCAGAGTCCCATGCGGTTTGTTTTTGGTAAAATTTTTCGTTGTAGAATTAGCGGTCCCTTTTCTTCTGCATCGCAGACATCAGGCGGTCGTTAAACTCCACGGCACTATTGTATCCGAGGCTCTTCAGCTTTTGGTCCATCGCCGCCACTTCCACCAACCGGGCTAAATCGCGCCCTGGCCGGACGGGGATGGTGACGTGTGGGATGTAAAAGCCGAGAATCTCGTAATACTCCTGTTCCAGCCCCGTTCTATCTATGGATTCGATCTCCTGCCAATCCTTTAGTGTGACCACGAGATCCAGCCGCTTTTCAATCCGCAGCGCACTCACCCCGAAGACCGCCGTGACATTGATCACCCCCAGCCCGCGAATCTCCATGTGCCCGCGCCCCAGCTCCGAAGCCGTGCCCATTAAATCGCGCCCGTCCACCACGCGATAATGCGTAATATCATCCGCCACCAGCGAGCACCCGCGCTCGATGAGGCCGAGGCCCACTTCGCTTTTCCCGATGCCGCTGCTCCCGCGAATCAGCACGCCCATTCCCTGAATATCCACCATGCTCCCGTACTCGCTCTTGCGCGGCGCGAAGTCGAATTCCAGCGCCAGGGTGGCTGCATTGATAAAACGCATCGTCACCATCGGCGAAAGAAACACCGCGATTTCATGCGCCCGCGCCGCCTCCAAAAGCGCAGGCGGCACATCCAGCTCCCGCGCCACCACGATGCACGGAATCGGGTGCCCGCAAAGCGCCGTCACCCGCCGCGACACATCATCCGCCGCGATGCTGTTTAGAAAAGCCAGCTCCGCCGAGCCGAGCACCTGGATGCGCTTATCCGCGAAATAAGAAAAGAACCCCGAAAGCGCCAGACCGGGCCGATTGATCGTAGGCTCCAAAATCGTCCGCTCAAACCCCACGCCCAATTCCGTGAGCGGCTTCATCTGCAAAGCCTCCGAGTGCCGGGTAAAAAACTCCCCCACAGTGATTGTCGGATGTTTCTCAGGCGAAGTCATGGCCCACCTGTAAACCGATTGCCGCGCAACAACGCAAGCCGTTCGTTCCCTTGATTCCATAAACCTTCCTGCTTGCCGTGCAGCGCGTGGCCCACCATCTTCCGCGCCCTTTTATTATTATGAGCCAGACCAAGGAAACACCGTTGATGGAAAAAATCGTGAGCCTCTGCAAACGCCGGGGATTCATCTTCCAGTCGTCAGAAATCTACGGCGGGATCAACGGCTTCTGGGACTATGGCCCGCTCGGTGCGGAGCTGAAGCGCAACCTCCGCGATACTTGGTGGCGCGCGATGATGCGCGAGCGCGAAGACGTAGTGCCGCTGGATGCGACGATCATCATGCACCCGGCGATTTGGAAGGCATCAGGGCATGTGGATACGTTCAGCGATCCGATGAGCGACTGTTTGGTGACGCAGAAGCGGTTTCGCTCGGATCACGTCGATCCGCTGACCGGTGTTGTCTATTCGTGGAGCGGTGCGACGGGCGACGGTGGTGCGGCAAATTCGGATGCGTTCAGCGTGCTTTTGCCACCGGGCAAGCCGCCGGAGAGTGCGCGGAAAGTGGGCGCTCAGTTTTACGCAAATCGTGGTATCGTGAATCCCGTGCTGCAAGGCGAGACGACGGTGAAGATCGAAAACTCCCGCGCTTTCAACCCCGAGAACGGCGCACAGCTTACGGAGCCAGTTCCGTTCAATCTGATGTTTCACACATTCGTCGGCGCGACGGCGAAGGCGGAGGATAAGGCGTATCTTCGCCCCGAAACGGCGCAGGCGATCTTCGCGCAATTTAAGAACGTCGTGGATTCGACGCGGCAGGCGGTGCCGTTTGGCATCGGGCAAATCGGCAAGGCGTTTCGCAACGAGGTGACGCCGCGCAATTTCACGTTCCGCTCGCGCGAGTTTGAGCAGATGGAACTGGAGTTTTTCATCAAGCCCGACGAGGCGGTGGAAGCCGTCTGGGGCAGCGTCGCGAAGTGGAGCGAAGGCGCGGACCTTTCCGAGCCGCAGCCAAATTGGGGCTGGGAAATGTGGCATCGCTACTGGGTTTCGCAGCGCACGGCTTACTACGCGGGCATCGGCCTTGGCGCGGACGTGCTCGATTACCACTGGCAGAAGCCCGACGAACTCGCGCATTACGCCCGCGCTTGTGTGGATATTTTGTGCAAGTTCCCGTTTGGCGTGGAGGAATTGGAGGGCATCGCAGCGCGTGGGGACTTCGACCTTTCGCAGCACCAAAAGCACAGCGGCAAGCCGCTCGAAGTGTTTGACGACGAAGTGAAGCAGGCGTTTGCCAAATGGAGCGACGAGCAGCGCGTCGCATTCGTCGAGCGTAAGAAAGCCGAGCAACGCGCAAAGAGCGCAGGCGGTTTGAGCGACGCGGAAGTGCAAGCGTGGTGCGAACGGCTTTTCAAAGGATTCTTCCTGCCACACGTCATCGAGCCTTCTGCTGGTCTTGACCGGCTCGCGCTCGCAATCATCGCGCAAGCGTACGACGAAGTGGAGAAAACGGACGCGAAGGGAGCCACGGAGAAATTCACCGTGATGCACCTGCACCCGCGCATCGCGCCGGTGAAAGTCGGCGTGTTTCCGCTGCTCAAAAACAAGCCGGAACTCGTGGCAAAAGCCCGTGAAGTCCACAAGTTGCTCAAGCGGCACATGGCTACATTTTACGACGAAACCGGCGCGATTGGCCGCCGCTACGCGCGTCAGGACGAAATCGGCACGCCGTTCTGCGTGACGGTGGATTTCGACACGCTCGGCGAAAAGGGCGAGGAACTGAAGGACACCGTGACGCTCCGTCACCGCGACAGCGGCGAACAGGAGCGCGTGAAAATCAGCGACCTACTCCCGCGATTGCTGCCGCTGGTTTCGTAGCGCGTAAAGGAGCGGGCTACTTTTGCTTCGAGTAGCCGAAGTAGCGGCGCGTTTTGATGATCTCAGCGACTTCCGCTGGCACCATCGTCTCCCACTTTTCGTTGCCTTTCGCGATGAGCGCGAGCACGTCGCGGCTGAGGAAGGAGAGTTAGTCGGGGTTGTAGTTGACTAGGCCGACTAAGCAGCCTCGATAGCGAAGTTATTCGTAGAGATTCT
>JANMLS010000380.1:0-5379 GCA_031372675.1 Verrucomicrobiaceae bacterium | reverse complement strand
CCGATTGGTAAGGCCGCTGGAAATCTTCGAGCATCCACTGCGCTGCCCGACCGTTTGGAATCTTTGAATTGATGCGCTCGATCCCGACAAGCGGGCCGAGGTGAATCCGCCCTTTTTCATCAGTTTTCAGCATAAGGTGTTTCGTTTGCTCGAATCCTTTGAGCTTCAAAGTCAAAGCAACCGCTTGATCCTGCAAAGGCTCACCGTTTTTGCCGAGAACCTGAAACATGTAGTCATTATCGAACTTTGAAAGATGCCCGTCGTTCGTCGCGTCGCTAGTATCCATCGCATTCACAGCCCAAGTCTTCGCATTTGAAACCATGCGTTTCTCACCGCCCTTGCTGAGGATTTCCACTTTTCCTTCGAGCGTCGCGGTGAGCGTGGAGAGACGTTCAGGCACCGTGATTTCCTGCGTCAAAATCGCGCCCGCGCTGAGTTTGATGTCTTTGAATTCCTTCGTCGTACTGATGCCGTCGTGCGTGGTCGAAGTGACCGTGAGCTTTGCATCTTGCAACATCTCCGGCGCGAGATGGGTTTCGCCGAGCATGAGCGCGACGCGGACTCCGAGTGTCGCTTTGCGGCGCGCGATGAGCTGTTCGCGCTCGATGTGAAATTGCGCGTCGAGCGTGTGCGTCTCGGCGTGATGCTCAAATTTAGTGAACGTCGCAAACGTGCCCGCTGCATCGCTCACGATCAGCGGACGCTGGCCGGGCTGCGCGGTGAAAGGCAGCACGATACCGCCAAGTTTTTCGTTCGCAGTGAACTTGCGTCCATCGAGCCATAGCACCGCATCTTTCACGGCCTCCGCTTTTTCATCGAGCACCGTGAGCAAGTCGCCGCCCGGTGAAAGCTGCTGGATGACCTGCCATTGCCCGACACGCACGAGCGCACGGCTGCTGCGACCACCGCCGATGAACTCCACAATCCACGCGCCGCGCTGCCCTTTCAGCTCCGGGAAAGTGAACGCCTTTGTCTTCCGCAAAAATGGTCCGGCTTCAAATGTCTCCACGCGCTCGCTGTTGGCCACGAGGCCGTCGAGATTGAGGTCGGTGTTGAGCTGGCGCTTCTGTGTCTGGAAGAAATTGAGCGCGTTCAGCTCATAGATTTTCACGATGAGCTTCGGCGTATTTTTTACCGTCACGTCGAACTTCACATCGTCTCCCGGCGCGAATACTTCGACGTTCGTGCGCGGGAACTCAATGTCCACGCGCTCCTTCAACCGTGCAAACTCCTGCGGCCCGATGAGCGACGCCCATTGCTCTGGTTGGCCGAAGCCCGCAGTGATCAGCGCCTCTGCGAAAACCGGCTTCAGCCAAGTATCGCGGACGTATTCCGTGTATTTGCTCTGGTTCTCAAATCGTGGGTTAAACGCCTCCCAGTTGGTTGCCTGAGCTTTGAAAATGTTCAGGAAAAAATCGCGCACGAGTTCTTCGTCGTTGCCGATGGGCCGCCCGCGCAGAAGCGGTTCGGCGAGGTCCGCGCCGAGGTCGCAGGCACTTTGTTTTTCGAGCGTTCGCTCCAGCCATTTTTGATTCACGTAGCCCGTGTGTCGCGGGAGTTTGAGATACTCCATGAAGCGCTCCGCGTCGTACACGCTCTTCTTTCGGTCATGCTCCAAGCGGCGGAAAAGGATGTTCGCCTTCACCGTGTTGAACGATTGCGGCAGCGTCTTTGCGTAGTCCCAAGTCCGAGTGAGCCACGCTTCGCGCTCGGCAGCGTCTTGCTCGATGTCCACATCCGCGCCCGGTGCGAGCTTGCGGAGCTTGGTAAAAACAAACGCTTCTTCGCCGGTGAGATGCGGCAGCAGTTTTGCAAGCGCGTCGAGTTGCTCAGGCAGCAGCGCCTTGTGAATCGGGAACTGACCAAAGCCCGATGACTGCTGCATTTTCAACTCCGCAGCGATGAACTCCACAATCCCCAGCACATCAGGCCGGGTGAGTTTTCCGACTGCTGCGCGGTGTTGCCGTTGGGTGAGCTTGGTCTTTGCGATGACCAATTTTTCCACCTCCTCAATCGAGAGCGATTCCAGCCCGCCATCATTTCTTAGCGCATCGGCTAGGAAAACCTCGCGGCTCACGAGCGACTGATCCAGCGCGACGGGTAGCGCGGGCTTTTTGTCGCGGACTTCCTGCTGATGATTGAGTCGCACATCGAGCCTCTCTTTCAAATACGCCAGCGTCTGCTGAGGCGTGGCGTCGTAGTCGAGCAGCGCTTCGCGGTTCAGGATGATGCGGCGGCGCGCGTTTTCATGCGGCATCCGGTCTTCCCACTGCTTCAAAATCTCCGCCAGCTTTGCTTCGTTGCGCGTGTTTTGAAAATGGAGCGCGTGGAAAAAGTAATAGTCTTCCGAGCCGGGGACGAGTTCACCGAGCGCCTTGGTGCGGTCGGGCGCGAGTGCGAATTTTTCGATAAAGCCGACTTCGCCCTGTGCCCAGGAAATCGTGGGCAGGATGAGTGTGGCGATGAGGGCTGCTGCGGAGTGGAAACGTGGATTCATAAAGAATGATGTGTGGGTTTGAGACTAGCGCCGCGCAATCTATCACGCAGCGTCTTTCATCAGACGGACACCACCGCAGATTTGTTAGCGAATTACGTTTGAAAGCGAACGCCGCGATTGGAGTAATCTAAGCGCGGGAGACGGAAAGAAGCGGCGAATTCAATAGCCGACACCAAAACGCGAAGCGCAAATCTCATCAGCGCGGCGCGAAAAAATATCGTGTGCTACGCGGTAGTGAAGGACGGCGAATAAATTCGCCGCTCCTTTACGTCTCCCGTGTTTCGCCGATTTTAATCACGGCATTTGGGCTGAACTGAAGTTCTGCCCTTCCCTCTATTTTGGCGGCCCGACGGGCTTTGCAGGCTCCACTGCGGGAGCAGGCGGTGCCAGTTCAAGACGCGGCGCGGCTGTGGGCGGGGCGAGAGGGAGTAGGGGAGACGGTGTATTTGGTGCGCCGGGCGTCGGTGCAGGCGCGGGTGCTGGAGCAGGTCGCGGTGTGCCGCCAGTCTTGCGGGCGTTCGGATTTTTCAACGCTTGCTGAAGCTCCTGCGCTTCGCGAACGAATGCGTTTTGCATGAACGGGTTTGCGCCTAGAACGATGCTGTCGAGCATTGCGATGGCCTCATCCGTTTTGCCTTTTGCGGCGAGGATGCGGGCGACTCCGAGCGTGGCCATCTGGATGTGGCCGCTCTTTGGATGATTGGTCTGGATTTGTTTGTAAGTCGCGAGCGCCTCGTCCTGTTTGCCTGCGGCTTCAAGTGTGTTTCCCAAAGCGGCTACGGAAGCGACGAGCAGCGGATGCGCGGGATTGCTCTGCGCAAAATTGCGGTATTCCGTCGCGGCTTCGTCGAATTTTCCAGCGGTGTGCAACTCGTTGGCGATGCGGTATTGTGCAGTCGCTGCGGCTGGGGTCTTCGACCATTCGGTGGTCACTTTCCGCAAATCATCAATGGATGTAGCTGAGGCCAGTGCCTGCTCGGAGCCTGCTTTTTTCCGCTCCTCCATAAAGAGATAAACGCCCCACAGCACCAGGCCGAGGATGACCACATAGACGCCACCCATGATGGCCTTACGGTATTGAATCCAAAAGGCAAGCATGTCGAATTCCTGCGGCGGCGGTGGCGCAGCAGGAGTGGCAGTGGAAGGTTTACCGCCAGTGGAAAGTGGGTTCGGATTATTGGACTCCGATGCAGGTTCAGACATAGGGCGGCGGAAAGTGCCAGAGCTTCGACAAAAGGCAAGTGCGTTACCCAGATTGCCCGTAATAAAAACGCTGTGGCCGGGGCATTTTGCTCCCCGAAACCACAGCGTAATTATGCTGGGATTGCTGTTTCTGGTTAAGCCGGCACTACCAGCTCGATCAGACCGTATCCGCCATTTCTACGACGTTGCAGGATGTTGAGCTTTTCCGTTTTCGCATTCAGGAAGACTACGAATTGACGGTTTGCGGCCATCTCAAGTTGGAGCACCGCTTCATCCACAAAGAGCTGCTTCACGGCGACGCTCTCGGTTTCCACATGCGTCGGCTCGGCTTCCTCGTGCGACTCAAATGTTTCGTCAATGTGGAGGACGTGTTGCTCAAAGTGTTTCGGGTCCGACTTCCGTGGCCGGTGGGAGCGCAGCATCTTGGTCTTATACTTCCGCATCTGGCGCGTGATTTTGGCAAGGACTCCATCAATCGCGGCATACATATCGTCGCACTCGTGGTCCGCTTCGATGGTGATGTGGTTTGCGCAGTGCAGCACGATTTCAGCAAAATGTCGGTGCTTGGTGACATCGAGAATTACGTGGACCTCGATGATGCGCGGGTAATCCAAGTGGATATGCTCCACTTTGCTCTGGGCGTATTGCCGGATTGCATCGGTGATGCTCATGTGGCGCCCGGTGATCCGGATTGGCACGTTTACGTTCGCTGTTTGCATGGTTTTGTTTGTTTCTGTTTTTTGGTTTTCTGGGGGAAATTTACATGGAGAAATTCTCTCCTAGGTAGAGGCGGCGAGCTTCGGGATTGCCGATTAAAAACTCTTTCGTTCCCTGCATCAGCACGCGCCCTTCATAGATCAAATAAGCGCGGTCCACGATGCTCAACGTCTCGCGTACGTTGTGGTCGGTGATCAAAATACCCAGCCCCAGTTTGCGCAGATCGCTCACGATGGCCTGCACATCCTGCACCGCGATTGGGTCCACGCCGGAAAACGGCTCATCGAGCATCAGCAGGCTTGGGTTGGTGACGAGCGAGCGCGCAATCGTGAGGCGGCGTTTCTCACCGCCGGAAAGCGTGAGCGCGAGCTGCTTGCGGACGTGCGCGATGCCAAACTGCTCCAGCAATTCCTCGCAACGCGCCTTCCGCTGCGCCTTTTTCAAATCCGTCGTCTCCAAAATCGCCATGATGTTTTGCTCCACCGTGAGCTTGCGAAAAATACTCTCCTCTTGCGGCAGATAGCCCATGCCCATTCTGGCGCGTTTATACATCGCCATATCGGTGACATCTTTTCCGTCAAAAAAAACGCGCCCCGCGTTCGGGCGCACAAGCCCGACCATCATGTAAAAGCTCGTCGTTTTCCCCGCGCCGTTTGGCCCCAGAAGACCGACGATCTCTCCACGGTGGCAGTTGATGTCCACGCCGTTCACCACGTTACGACCGCTATAATTTTTCACGAGACCCTGCGTCTCCAGAATCGCCGGCCCTGCTGTATTTACGGGTTCAGAAATCATGGTTGCTGCTTTCCGTGCAGGATAACCTCGGAGCGACCTTCGATGATCATGTCGTTGGATTGGTAGAGCGTGACTCGCGTGCTTTCCTCAAGCGCGTTGGTTTGCTTCATCGGCTTCCCGTCTTGGGATTCCAAAATCTGCGGCCAGCCGGTGATGATCACCGTCGG
>JANMLS010000353.1:0-3915 GCA_031372675.1 Verrucomicrobiaceae bacterium | reverse complement strand
CTAAACGCTGCACGTGAGTTCCAAGTAATCGCGAAAGTGCTTCTGTTTCGGCCTCGCATAGTTGAGGGAATTCCGATGCAACGTGGGCTATTGGGCAATGATGCTGGCAAAGCTCTTCACCCATCGGGCGAACTTCGAGACTCGCTGCATATCCCTGCTCAGTTAAAAACTGAGCAAGCTCTACGCTAGTGTTTCCCTTTTTGGTAAGAACTAGTGCGGCTTTACGTTCAATCTCTTCAGCACGGTTTTTTGCGAAATCGGCAACTAAGTGCTCCCCCATTTGGGCCCCGCTGCGACTGCAACGTCTCTGTGCGGCCTGAAGGACAGAAGGAATTTGGGACGAAAATCGAGATCAAGAACATGAACTCCATCAGCGCCGTCCGCCGTGCGCTGGCTTATGAAATCGAGCGCCAGACTGCTGCGCTGGAGCGTGGCGAGAAGCTGCGCCAGAGCACGCGCGGCTGGGACGATGCTGCCGGGCAGACGCGGCATCAGCGCGATAAAGAGGACGCGCACGATTACCGATACTTCCCCGACCCGGATTTGCTGCCGGTGGACACACGCGCTTTCATGGACGAAGTCCGCACGCGCCGACCCGAACTGCCGGGCGAGAAGCGCGACCGCTTTGTGGCGCAATACGGAATTACCGCCTACGACGCCTCGGTGCTCGCGAGCGAAAAGGCGCTCGCGGAGTTTTACGACGCAGTCGCGAAGGACGCGAAGGATGCGAAAACGGCAGCCAATTTAGTCATCAACGATCTCCTCAGCGCACTCAGCGCCGCCGAGAAAACCGTGGAGGAATGCCCGTTTCCCGCCGCGCATCTCGGCGAGCTTGTGAACATCATCTACAGCGGCGCAATCAGCTCGAAACAGGGCAAGGAAGTCTTCGCCGAAATGTTCGCCACTGGCAACGCGCCCGCCGCCATTATCCAAGAAAAAGGCATGGAGCAAATGAGCGATACCGGCGCGCTCGAAGCACTCTGCAAACAGGCCATCGAAGCCAGTCCGAAAGCCGTCGCCGAATACAAAGCGGGCAAAGTTGCCGCCATCAACGCCATCAAGGGCCAGGTGATGAAACTCTCCCAAGGCAAGGCAAACCCCGGCGTAGTGAACGAGCTGCTGACAAAGCTGCTCGCCTGATTCCATGGCCACAAACCGCACCATCAAGATTTGCACCATCGCCGGATTCATCCTCGCGGAGATCTACATGCTCTTTACCGTCCTCGCGCCAAACGTGCCCGGACTCCCGATCAGGAGCCGCATGATCTTCCCCGTGAGCGAGATTCCGAAGTCGGACATCCCGCTAGGAACCCCGCCGCCGACCGATGTGAAAGTGACGCGCGTCTTGATTGCAGGCTTGTTCTTCGGTCCATTCGGCGCAATGGCGGGATTGGGCGTTGGGCTGCTCATTACAGGAGCCATTTCGAGCTTCAGACGGGACGATAAAAGCGCGAAGTGAAGAGGGTTTTCTGTTTGTAAAAACACAAGCTCACAATAGTGGAGGCGCAGACTTATGATTTTCATTCGGCTACTTCTGCATGTGCCAATCTGTCATGCACTATACTTCCCCTCATCCCCATAGCGTGCCGAACGAGATAAAGAGATCGCGTTCGCCGGGTAAATTCAAATAGAGCTATTTTATGAACAATCCATCCAAATACGAACAGCAGGCCCTTCGGGAGATTCACGAATGGAAAAATCCAACGATTGGCTGGTTCGGCCAAGCAATGAAGATCGTGAACTGGCCTCTCGACAAGGCCGGCGACCTTGTCCTCGCAACTCCCGGTGTTGGCGATATCATTAGACTTTCCATCCAAGGAATTACCGGCGTCTGCAACGACGTTGCCCAGTGGATCGTCCGCCCGGAAGCTATCTATGCGGAGTTCCGCGGCGATGGCCACACCACCATAAACAAGCCAGCAGATATCCTTGCTCTCGACCTAAAACATATTGACAAAGTCGTTGGCTGGCTAGCCGCCAAGTATAAAGGCATCGCTCTTGCCGAGGGAGCCGGAACTGGCGCTATCGGGCTTCCGGGCATCCCGCTGGACATCGCCGCGTTGCTCACACTCAACCTGAAGGCCATTGGGGAGTACGCGACTTACTACGGCTTCGATGTCTCATCACAACAGGAACGCCTTTTTGCGATGAACGTCCTCGGCCTTGCATCGTCTCCAACCGACTCATCCAAGGCACTCGCAATGGCACAGATCGTTCGAATCGCGCAGGACGTAGCCAAAAAGAGGGCATGGAAACAACTTGAGCAGCACACCTTCGTCCAAGTCATTCAGCAAATCGCTAAGGCACTTGGCACCCGTCTCACGAAAGCAAAGCTCGCTCAAATTCTTCCCGTCGCGGGTGCCGTTGTTGGTGGTGGCTTCAATGCTTACTTCACATCCAAGGTTTGCGATACCGCCTTTTACCTCTACCGAGAGCGATTTCTCGCAACCAAGTACGGAGCCGAAGTTATCGAGATTACCGTCGAACCCGCAACAGACATCGACCCTCACTACCCAGAGGAAAACACATGATCCACACTTCACCGCAGTCTAAGCTTTTCTGCGATGTATTCCAATGCAGTTCGTTGACAAAACGTGCTTGCGATGGGTGTGCGAGCGGTGATGAATCAGAACCAGCACGTTATCCCAATTTTTTCGAATCTCTTGGTATACGAAGAGAAAAATTACCGCGTGTGTAGTGGTAATTTAAGCGTCGAAGGCACACATGGACGAATTGTCAGATATTCTCAAAAAAGCGACAGCATCGATTCCATCTGATTACTTTCATATCCCAATCGATGGTGGTTACCCAATTTACCGAGAACGTGTTTACTGCTATGAACTCTACCATCAACTTAGATGCTTGTGGCCACAGAGTAGTAATTTTTTTCTAAATGGTGAAATGGATAAATCTGCGCATCCAATTCTTCGCAAACTTGGAACGTCCCAATTCAAACCAGACTTACTAATCCATAGACCTGGCTACATGTCGGGCAATTACGCCATCATCGAAGTAAAGACATGCAAGGCAGAACCTCTGGGTATCGAGAAGGATTTAAAGACTCTCACTTTTTTTAGAAATAAGGTCGGTTACCAAAGAGCCATCTATCTCATATTCGGATATGAAGCAGATACTGCTGTGGAGCGAATTCACAAAATTGCGCAAAACATAGATGCTCTACCGCCGATTGAACTGTGGGTTCATCAATTGCCTGGGCAATCCGCCACATACAAAGGCTGCCTGCCTACGTCCTAAAATCGACACGCGATTGATTTGAGCTTTTCGAGAGCCGTGGTTATTCTTCACAAGATGAGCATGACCGTTGAACAAATTGCAGAGGAAGCACTGTGTCTTCCGAGTGAGGCGCGTGCGCTCCTTGCTGACCGTCTCGTTGAGAGCCTTGATCCAGCAGAGGATGGCTACATCCGGCAGCTTTGGGCAACAGAGGCATTGCGCCGACTCGATGACGTTCGAAGCGGGCGAGTTCAAACCATTCCGAGCGAGGAAGCTCTTGCTCGCGTTCGACGCGCTGTCGCCCGATGAGGTATGAGTTTCACCCGGAAGCGCTCAATGAATATGAGGACGCGGCGCTTTTCTACGCCGGTTGTCAGGACGGTCTTGAGCTTCGCTTCATTGACTGTATCGAGTCGGCATTCCGACAGATTTCCAAAGAACCCACTCGTTGGCGTACTTTTGAGCAAGACGTGCGGCGGTGTCTTGCACACGTCTTCCCGTATGCCGTGCTGTATTCCATCGAGTCCGACTATGTGCTCATCATCGCGGTGATGCATCGTAGCAGGGAGCATGGTTTTTGGCGTAATCGGATTCAACTAAGCACCGGAATAAACGTGGGTGAACGCGATTGAATCTCACAAAACAAAAACGCCCGCCGGTTTCCCGACGGGCGTATTGTTT
>JANMLS010000344.1:0-2985 GCA_031372675.1 Verrucomicrobiaceae bacterium | reverse complement strand
CCCCCCCCCCCCCCCACGACTGCGCAGCTAAAAGCTGCGCACGAGCTTCAATAATTCGTCGAGCCGCTCGGCGGGGATGCGTTTCGTGATGCGCGGGAATTTTCCGCCGAGGAGGATGAAGTCGCCGTTGCGGGTGAGCATCACTTTGTGGCCGTCTTTGACTTCGACGACGGTCATCTTTCGCGCGGCGGCGCTGAGGCGTAGTTCGGCGAGAAGCAGGAGGTGGGCGGCGGCTTCGGGGATGCGTCCGTAGCGGTCGCGCCATTCTTTTTTCAATGTGTCGAGCTGCTCTTGCGTGGTGAGTTCGTTGAGCCTGCGGTATGCGGCGATGCGCGGCTGCGTCTCGCTGATAAATGCGGAGGGGATAAATGCTGTAGCGTGATCGCGGGCGGAAGCGGCGGTCCACTCGGCTTCGCGGGTGATGAGGAAATCAATGCTCACGGCGACATCGAGCCGGTGGCGCGGGCGCTGGCCTTTGAGCTTGGCGATGGCTTGGCGGAGAAGCGCACAGTAAAGGTCGAAGCCGATGGTGACGATGTGGCCGCTTTGCGCGGTGCCGAGGATGTTTCCCGCGCCACGGATCTCCAGATCGCGCATGGCGATTTTGAATCCCGCGCCGAGCGAGCCGTATTGTTTGATTGCGGTGATGCGTTTGCGGGCTTCGCCTGCGGACATCATGTCGCGCGGGAGCATGAGGTAGGCGTAGGCTTTGTGCTGCGCACGCCCGACGCGCCCGCGAAGCTGGTATAAATCGGCGAGGCCGAAGCGGTCGGCGCGGTCAATGATGATGGTGTTGGCGTTCGGAATATCTACGCCGCTCTCGATGATCGTTGTGGCGATGAGCACGTCTGCCTCGGCTTCTACAAACTGCCGCATCACGTCTTCGAGATCGTGCTCATCCATTTGTCCGTGCCCGATCACGACCCGCGCCTTCGGGCACAGCTTCTTGATTTTCATGGCGACGGATTCGATGTCGCCGACGCGATTGTGGAGGAAATAGACCTGCCCTTCGCGTGCGACTTCGCGGTTGATGGCGTCGCGGATGACGCGCTCGTCGTATGGGCAAATGATCGTTTCCACTGGGATGCGGTTTGCCGGTGGAGTCTCGATGGTGCTCATGTCTTTCGCGCCCAGGAGCGACATGTAGAGCGTGCGCGGAATCGGCGTGGCGCTGAGCGTGAGCATATCCACGAGCGGCCACATGGTCTTGAAGCGCTCCTTGTGCAGCACGCCGAAGCGCTGCTCTTCATCAATGACAACAAGGCCGAGGTTTTTGAAATGCACGTCCTTTGAAATCAGGCGGTGCGTGCCGATGACGATGTCCACGGAGCCGTTCATCATTCCCTTCGTCGTCTCCGCTTGCTGCGCACGGCTGCGGAAGCGACTGAGCAAGCCGACTGTCACGGGATAGTCGCTCATGCGCTCGCGGAAATTGCGGTAGTGCTGCTCGGCGAGAACGGTCGTGGGGACGAGGATGGCGACTTGTTTCCCCGCGCACACGGCCTTGAACGCAGCGCGGATGGCGACCTCCGTTTTTCCAAATCCCACATCGCCGCAGATGAGGCGATCCATCGGGCGCTCGCCCTCCATATCGGACTTCGCATCCGCGATGGCAGTGAGCTGGTCGGGCGTTTCCTTGTAAAGAAATGAGGACTCAAATTCGCGCATCCATTTGTTATCCGGCGGGAATGCGAAGCCCTTCTGCACTTCGCGGGCGGCGTGCATTTCTAGGAGCTTGGCGGCGTAGTCGAAGACGGCTTTCTCAGCTTTTTTCTTCGCATTGGTCCAAGCGGCATCGCCGAGTTTGCTGAGTGCCGGATTGCGTTTCCCGATGCCGACGTAGCGGGCGACGAGGTAGCTCTGCTCCAGCGGGACATAGAGCTTCGCACCCTCCGCGAAGGTGAGCACGAGCACGTCCTCGGTGCCCACGGTTTTGAGTTCCTCGAAGCGTGCGATGCCGTGCTCAAGATGCACGACGAGGTCGCCCTCGATCAGCTCCGAGTAGTCAATTTGTTGCCGCGCCGCAGTCTCGCGCTGTCTTTTCAGCGAGAGTCGTCGTGCGCGGTTGTTTCGGTAGCGTCCAAAAAGTTCGGAGTCGCAGAGGACGGCAATTTTTCCCGCAGGATACGTGAAGCCGCGTCCGAGTGTGCCGGTGATAAACGTGAGCGCGTCGGCCTCCACGGGCGGGAGCAATTCCCGGAGTCGCTCGATTTCACCCTCGTTGTTGCAGAAGACAAACGTGCGCCAGCCGTCCTCGCGCCAGTTGCGAAGTTGCGCGAAGAAGCGCTCGCGTTTGATTTCATCCACGACAAAATCGCCCGCTTCAAACTCGCCCAGCCCGTGGTCGAAAAAGGCGGTGGTGAAATCGAATGCCTCGCCCTCCGCTTCTTGGGCGGTGCCGCTCGTGATGTGGAGACGCGCATCGGACCAGTTGCAGTCGAGGTCCACGGTGAGGTCGTCCTCGTGGATGTAATCGGCGAGTTTTTTGCCGATGGATTCCGCCTCGCCGAGAAGCAGCGTGCAGGCTGGGAGTTGCTCCACGCTGGTCTGCGAATTGATGTCGAATTGCCGGATGCTTTCCAGCTCCACATCGAACCACTCCATGCGAATCGGTAGCGCGTGGTGAAAGCTGAACACATCCACGATTCCCCCGCGAATGGCGAACTGCCCGCGTGCGGCGACCTGTGCGACTTGCTCGTAGCCTGCGGCGGTGAGTTTTTTCAGCAGCGCATCGCGGTCCACTTTCTTCCCGCGAACAAGATGAAGCTCCAGCTTGCGCAGTGCGCTCTCATCCACGACTTCATCGGCGAGGCTCGCACGGGTGAGGACGAGAAGCAGCGGAGCCGCTTTTTTTACCGGCTCCGCTGCGAGCTTCTGGATGACGGAAAGCCGCTCCGCCACCGCCTCCGGATCGGGCAGCGCACCCTCGATGGGCGCGACATCCAGCTCCGGGAAAAAGAGCGCGCCGGGGTGCCAGTGGAGCAG
>JANMLS010000306.1:0-6417 GCA_031372675.1 Verrucomicrobiaceae bacterium | reverse complement strand
CCCTCGCATTCACCAGTCTAGGCGGGCTTGCAAAACAAGCGCCCTTCCTCGGCTACGCATTCGGCATGGCCGCATTCGCGAGCATCGGGCTGCCGGGCTTTGCAAACTTCGCGGGCGAAATGATGGCCTTCTTTGGTGCCTTCAAATCCGGCGCGACTGCGGGTTCCACAAACTTCAGCGGCATCCAAATCGCCACCGTCTTCGGACTTTGGGGCGTCGTCATCAGCGCCGTGTATATGCTCCGCGCCTACCGCCAGATTTTCCAAGGCGAGCCAAACGCAAACGTCGCCACCTTCAAAGACCCATCGTGCTGCGTAAAGTGGAGCATCATCCTCCTTCTCGGCGCACTAATGCTCGGAGGTCTCTGGCCTAAAACCATGCTCAACTTCATCCAGCCAAGCGTGGAGGCGCTCATTGGAAAATGAGCGGACTTGAACAAGCAACATCGAACGTGGCGCGCGCCTTTGGAGTGCGGCGGCTTGACGCCGCTTTCACTTTCGGCAGAAGCGACGTTCGAGTTCAGCCCACGGTGAAGCGTGTGGATTCATCCCTCGTATTTGCCTGTGACACTTTTCCGACGCTCCATAATTTCTCCGATGCTAGGAAAAGCGGGGTCAAGCCCCCGCACTCCAAAGCCTCGCGGCACTCACAAGTCGCCAGCTTCCGGCAGCATCTCGATATGGGTGACGCTCGCGGTTGCAAATCTAACACTTCTTCCTTCCTGCAATGCCACAAACGCCAAACGGTAGCTGTGCGAAAAAGACATATATTCGCCGCTCATCACATCAATGGGGTCGCCAGCATTGCGGTGAATTCTGAACGCACGGAACGGCTTTCTGTTTCTGGCAGCAGTCAATTCTTCAACATTCATACAATGGCACTTTCGCCAAAATCCTTGCTCACGCAAGCCGCCTAACCGATGCAACAAATCATCCCAGCCATCACGCTCGAAGTCTCAGTCCTGCTCCTCGGACTGTTCATGATTTTTGCCGAGGCATTCAGCAAATCGGCGGACCGCTCGCATCTCGCTCGCTATGCCATCATCGTGCTGCTCGCGCTCACGGGATTCTCGTTTTTTACCATAGACGCACCGGCAAAAATTCCCGACGGCAGCATGTGGAATTTCTATTCCGTGGATGCCACCGCGATGTTCTTCAAGCGCATCGCCCTCGTCACCACAGCCATCGTCCTCGTCATGGCGCTCGAATACCGCACGGTGCTCTCGAAGTTCATCCCCGGCACTGAGGAAGGACGCGGGACGGGCGAGTTTTACGCGCTGCCTGTCTTCATCTGCGCGGGACTCATGTTCATGGCGTCCGCCGTGGATTTCATCCTCATCTTCGTCGCGCTGGAGCTTGTCACCATCGGCTTCTACATCCTCGTCGCCTACATGCGGCGGCATGAGCAATCGCTCGAAGCCGGCGTGAAATATCTCATCCTCGGCGCACTCAGCACGGGGTTCCTCGTGTATGGAATCACTTGGATTTTCGGACTCACCGGCCAGACGCATCTGGATAAAGTGAAGGACGCACTCGTCGCCGGATTCGCTCCCGGCGGTGCGCTCGTGGGGAATGAAACCGCGCTGCTTTTCGGCGTCATGCTCGTGCTCGTCGCGCTCGGATTCAAAATCGCCGCCGCGCCTTTCCAGCTTTGGGTGCCCGATGTTTATCAAGGTGCGCCGACGCCCGTGACTGCATTCCTCAGCGTGGGCAGCAAAGCCGCTGGATTCATCGTGCTCGTCCGCGTGCTCGATGTGTTTCTCGCCGTTCCTGCGATTCAGGCAAAAGTCGTCTCCGTCCTCGCGCTGCTCGCCATCCTCACGCTGCTCTACGGCAATCTCGCCGCAATGCCGCAGGATAATTTGAAGCGACTCTTCGCCTACTCCAGCATCGCTCATGCGGGATACTTGCTTGTTGCTTGCGCGGCGATGGGCACTCACGCGGCTGGCGCAAAAGAAGCCGTCAGCTTTTACCTCGCGGGCTATCTCGTGATGACCCTGCTTTCCTTCCTCATCCTCATCACCGTCGCCCGCCACTCGCGCGGCGATGACATCCGCCATTTCTCCGGCCTATCGAAGCGCAATCCGCTGCTCGCATTCTGCATGGCCGTCGCCATCGCCAGCCTCGCCGGGATTCCGCTCACAGCGGGCTTCCTCGGCAAGTTCCTCGTTTTCAAAGCCGCAGTCGCCGCGCAGCAATGGACGCTGATTGGCGTCGGCATCGTCGCCGTCGGCGCGGGCTTCTTTTACTACATCCGCGTCATCGCAGCGATGTATTGGGATGAGCCGGTGGACCGCACGCCAGTCACCGCAGGCCCGCTGACTCGCACGGTCGTCATCGCGCTCACGGGCCTCGTGTTTGTGCTCGGCATCTGGCCTACGCCGATTCTCGATCAACTCTCCGAGCGACCAGCGAAAGCGGTCGCCCACAAATAACCAAAGGATGCGGGCGGCTGCGGGATTCCGCCTACAAAGGACGAGCGCGCAAATCAACGAAGCCGCTTCCTTTTCGCCCGCAAAATCGTAACTTTGTAACCGATGGACCGTGTATTCCTGCTGGCTTCAACAGTCTGTTTCTTCTTCGGCTTCGCAACCACGATGTACGCGCTGGGCGCGCGCCTGCTGCGACCTTCGCGCTGGAGTCTCGCCATCATGTCCGCCGGTTTTCTTTTCCAAACGGGCTTCCTCCATCTTCGCGGGCAGGTCGTCGGGCGCTGTCCGCTCACCAATCTTTTTGAAGTCCTCGTCTTCCTCTGCTGGGCGATTGTGCTGCTCTACTTCGTCGTCGGCGGGGCTTACCGGCTCTCGCTGCTTGGCACATTCACCGCGCCGCTCGTCTTTCTTTTGCAGACGATTGCGCAACTGCTCCCTTCCGCCGGACTCCCTGCAATCGCCAAACCCAGCGCGGGATTCTGGCCGGAGCTGCACGCCGCGCTTGCGCTGATTTCCTACGGCGCATTCGCTTTGGCCTGCGTCGCTGGCGTGATGTATCTCGTCCAGGAGCGGCTTTTGAAAAAGCATCGCCTCAACTCCTTCTTCCACACACTCCCGCCGATTGCCGATCTCTCCGTCGCATTACAGCGCGTCGTGCTCGCGGGTTTTGTGTTGCTCACCGCCGGGCTGATTTCCGGCCTGCTGGCAGGCTCGCCCGCGTATTACAAAGCGACGATGATCGTCTCCGGCTTTGTGTGGGCGCCGTACGGGCTGCTGCTTTTTCTCCGCTGGCGTCGCGCACTTTCACCACTGCGGTTTGCATCGCTTGCCGTCGGCGCATTCATCCTCGCGCTCTTCACACTCGGTGCGCTGAACTATCTGCACATCAGCCGATGATGGAAATCGTTTGCCTCGGCCTCAGTCACAAAACCGCGCCCGTAGAAGTCCGCGAGCGGTTCGCCATCGGCGACAGTCACCTTGGCGAAATCGCCGCCGCGCTTTCCAAAATGGACGGCCTTCGCGAAGCCGTCGTCGTCTCCACCTGCAACCGCGTCGAGTATTACGTCGCCGCCGAAGACGCCGCGAAAGCCATGCGCCAGCTCGAAGCATTTACCGAAGAGCGCGCGCAGCAGCCCGGCGGCCCTGCATTCTTCCGGCATCGCGGCGCGGAGGGAGTCCGCCATCTTTTCCGCGTCGCCTGCGGGCTGGATAGCATGGTGCTCGGCGAGACGGAGATTCTCGGGCAAGTGAAAAAAGCGTACTCCGCCGCGCAGTCCAGCGGTGCGACTTCGCGGTGCCTCAACAAAATGTTTCAGCGTGCCTTCAACGTCGCAAAAGAAGTCCGCACACAGACCGGGATCACACGCGGCGCAGTGAGCGTCGGCAGCGTCGCCGTGGAACTCGCGGAGAAGATTTTCGGCAAACTCGATCACTGCAACGTGATGATCCTCGGTGCCGGCGAGACTGCGGAGATGACCGCGAAATCGCTGCAATCGCGCGGCGCAAAAGCCATCTTCGTTTCCAACCGCACCTTCGAGCGCGCCTCCGCACTCGCCGAATCCCTTGGCGGACGCGCGATCCATTTTGACCAATGGGACGCCGAGTTTAGCGAGATCGACATCCTCATCGGCTCCACCGGCGCACCGCACGCCGTCGTCCCAAAACAAAAACTCGCGCCGCTCATGGCCACGCGCCAAGACCGCCCGCTCTTCTGCATCGACCTAGCCGTGCCGCGCGACTTCGAGCCAACCGTGAACGACCTCGACGGCGTGTATCTCTACGACATTGATTCGCTCCAGCAGAACGCCAACGAGGGCATCCGCATCCGACAATCCGAGCTGGGTCGCTGCGAACAAATCATCGAAAGCCATGTCCGCGATTTCTCCAACTGGCTCACCACGCCCCTGCCCGACTTCCAAACGCGGCAGGCGAAAGCCTGAAAAATCGTGCACCGTTTCAGGCGCGCGCTTCGAGGTGGGCGAGGAACTCTTTGTTTCCATCGCCGCCGAAAATTGGCGATTCGATCACGCCGCGCCAGTCGAGACGCTGGCCGTCTTCGCGGGCGGGCATTTTTTCCACAAACGTGCGCACTTTTTCCACGGCAGTTTCGTGCAGCGCGGGATCGCGCACGACGCCGCGACCCACGTCTTCGCGGCGGAGTTCAAATTGCGGCTTGATAAGCGGGATGATCGTTCCGCCGGGCTTCAACACGCTGAACGCGGGCGGGAGAATGAGCGCGAGGGAGATGAAGGAGACATCAATCACGATGAGGTCTATCGCATCCGGCACGTCGTCGCGGGTGAGGTAGCGGGCGTTGAGTTTTTCGCGGACGATGACGCGCGGGTCGGAGCGGATTTTCCAATCGAGTTGGCTGTGGCCGACATCAATCGCCCACACTTTTTCCGCGCCGTTCTGGAGCAGGCAATCCGTGAATCCGCCCGTGCTCGCGCCGATGTCGAGGCAGGTGAAGCCAGCGGGCGCGATGCCGAATTTCGCAAGCGCACCTTCCATTTTATAGCCGCCACGACCGACGTATTTTTCCGGCGCAGCGACGGCGAGTTCCGCGTCCTCCTCAAAAGTCGCGCTCGCTTTATCCACCACACGACCGCCGGACTGCACCTGCCCGGCCATGATTGCGCGGCGGGCTTTTTCGCGGCTCTCGAAAAGCCCGCGAGCGACGAGGAGCAAGTCGAGACGCAGTTTTGGCACGCCCTCACGGCTATGCGGCAGCACGGAGAAACGCAACTTTTCGCGCAAGACGCTGGGAGAAACTTGCCCGCCGTGCGCAGGCTGATAAATGAGGCACATGTCTGACACCGATTTACGCGACGCAATCAAAACCATGATGGTCGAGAGCCTGATGCTGAAGATTCCCAAGGAAGAAATTCAGGATGATGCGCTGCTCTTTGATCCATCCGGCCTCGGCCTCGATTCCATTGATGCGCTGGAACTCGTCGTCGGCCTAGAGCGGACATTCGGAGTCGGCGTGCCAAACTCCGAAGCCGCCCGCGTCGCGCTCGCAAGCGTGAACACGATCCACGCATACATCGTGGCGAATCGGAAGTAACAGGCGCGCAAGTCAGGAAACCCCACTGCACGAGTTGACCGATTTTGCCTAGCATGATAGCTCTTCTATCACCATGAAGACCGCTACTGTTGCTGATTTGAGAAACCATTTCACCACCCTTTCAAAATGGATTCATGACGGGGAAGCTGTCGTGATCACAAAGCGCGGCATTCCTTTCGCCACTCTTGCACCGGCCCGCAAACGCAAGCCATTGCCTCCGGTGGACCGCCTCAAACGCCTGCAAAAGCTCTTTCCAAGCGGTCCCGTGGGTGGCGATTCCTCTGCGGTGTCGGACTATGACCGTGGAGACCGATGACCTACATTGATACCGCCCTTTTTGTAAAAGCCCTTGTCTTGGAGACCGATTCCGAAGCCGCAATCCGCATCCTTGATGAAATCGGCGAGCCATTCGCATACTCGCATCTTCACGAACTGGAGATACCCAACGCAATCCGGCTGAAACGCTTTCGGGGAGAGATTACCAAAGCGCAGGAGACAGCCGCGATTCGCATCTTATTTTCCGATGTGGACGCGGGCCGCTTTGAACGGATTTCCTACGATCTCGCCGCAGTTTTTATCCGGGCAGAAAATCTTTCCGCCAAGTATTCCAGCGATGTGGGTTCTCGCAGTCTGGACTTGTGGCATGTCGCTGCCGCTCTGGAAGCGGGATGTAGCGCTTTCGTTTCTTACGATGCACGCCAGCGCAAAGTCGCCGAGCGATGCGGATTGAAAGTCCTGCCTTCCTCCATCGGCGCACCTGCCAAGACGAAATGACTCCCACAAAATAGCCGCAAGCCAGAAAATGAATGCGTAAATCGCCGGGAATTTGACTTTGACACTACGAGGGCGGCGGGTAGTTTCCGCAGCCTCTTTCCGGCCTTGGTCGGTGAGACGCCTGGGTAGCTCAGTTGGTAGAGCA
>JANMLS010000302.1:0-10919 GCA_031372675.1 Verrucomicrobiaceae bacterium | reverse complement strand
TGAGCCGCGAGGGAATCAGCGAGGCAGATCGCGCCGACTTCACAGCTATCCTTGGTCGCGGGGTAGATGCGATTTCCGTGATGCTCAGTGAACTGATGGAGCTGGCGAGACTCGAAGCTGGGCAGGAGAAAAGAGAGCTTTCCAATTTCGACGCCAGCACGCTTGTGAATGAACTTGCTGAAATCAACCTTGCCGTAGCACGGCAGCGCGGCCTTTTTCTCAAGGTAAAAGGGCCTTCGGAATTCCCGGTGGAAGGCGATTTTCTGAGAGTCCGTAGATTGCTGCAAAACCTTCTCGTGAACGCACTGAAATACACAGAAGAAGGCGGAGTCACGCTAAGTTGGGGTGAGGATAAGGAAAGCTGGTGGTTCATGGTGGAGGACACCGGCAGCGGGATGGCGTCCGCGCCCACCGCTGATATGGTGATTGGGCTAAAGGAAGCGACAGCCAGCGCGAGAGAATCCGACGAAAAAGCAGCAGAGGCTTCCGGTGAATCCGCCCAAGTGCTCGCGCCAGCCGAGGCGGTCCCTGTGACCGTCATCACATCTAGCCACAAGCCCGGCGAAGGCATCGGGCTTTCCATCGTGAAGCGCCTTTGCGAATTGCTCGATGCGAGTCTGGAGATGAGCAGCTCTGTTCAAACAGGCACGACATTCCGCGTCGTGCTGCCGCGCCGATACTGAGGTTTAGGAAATGGGGGCGCACGACTTCGGTGGAGTTTTTTATCCACCGCGTGCTGCCCACGGATTATTCTAATCGAAACAGATGATACTGATTTTGAGATTGCGGGAGAAAGAGCGGGCGGTTAGCGTGCGGCGTCTGTTTAATTATCTGTTTATGAGCATTCTAACGCGCCGTATTAGCCCAATCGTCGTCGCCGGAGTGGCGACGCTCGTTTCACTTCCAGCATTCTCGCAGGAGTTTTTCCGTGAGTTTGGCACATCGAGAACTTCCGGGGGAATTGGACGGATTAGTCCTTCCTCCGAAGTATTCATGGGCAACACGCACAGCGGGCTTTCCAGCGATGGTTCGCTGAATGCGCAGGAGGATGAGGAGAAATATAATTTCCGAATCGGCATCGTTGACTTTGTAATCGCGGCGGGAATTGGCGTTGAGTTTAACGACAACATCACGCTGGCAAACTCGAATGAGATTTCCGACATCATCATCCGTCCAGAGGTGAACATTGAAGGAATTTTTCGGTTCTCCGAGTTGAACACGCTCCGCTTTGGACTCGGCATCGGATACGCGAAATATATTGATAACAGCCAGTTTGATTCGGAGTCGCTGATCGTCTCGCCGACATCCTCGCTGGTCTGGAGCGCGAAGTCGGGGAACTTCACTTTCACAGTTCGCGAGCGTCTTTCGTATCAGGAAGATCCGTTCGATCTTCCGGTTATCAGCAATGTCGCGACGTATCGCCGCTGGGAAAATCAGGCGGGTTTTGAAATTGATTGGGCGGCTTCGGATTATACCCGTGTCGCTGTGGGCTACGACCGCTTTGATCTGTGGACCAAGGACGAGGCATTTATTGCGCAGGATCGCACGATCAACACGGTGTTTGTGAGGCCGAGTGTGGACATCAGCCCGAACGTCACTGTGGGTCTGAACGGTTCGGTGAGTTGGATTGATTATTCGGAAGATGTGCAGGCGGATGGCAAGACGGTGCTCGTGGGGCCGTATGTGCAGGTGAAGATTTCCGAAGCTACGGAATTTTATGCGGAAGTCGGCTGGCAGAAGTCTGATTTTGATGGGGGAACGCAGCAGGTGATCATTCAGGAAATCAATGGGGTCCAGGTCCCGACTTTCTCGGTGGATACGCAGGACAGCGATTCCATTTACTACAAAGTGCAGATCACGAATCGGCCTACGGATGGCTTCCGCCACTCGTTGCTTGCATCGCGCACCACGGAGACGGGGCTAGGCTCGAATTTCTACGAGCTTTACCACTTTGAATACAGCGCGGATTGGGTGATTCAGGAGCGGACTTCGATTTCGCCTACGGCGTTTTACGAATACTATGAAACCTCGGGAGCAGGCTCCGAAGAGGCAAAGCGCATCGGGCTTGCGTTGGGGATTCATCATCAACTTTCAGAATCCATCACCGTCGGGCTCGATTATCGCTTTCTTATGAAAGACTCGAACCTTCCGAGGGCTGACTACAAGCAGAACCTCGGGATGTTGAGTGTTTATTACAAATTCTAAAAGCGATATGTCTCATGCGTAACCTGCCATCCCGAATCCTTCTCGCCGCGACGCTCGTGTTTGCGGCGATCATTCCAGTCGGTGCGCAGGTGAGTTACTTCAAAAAGCCTGCCGGTCCCACTGCGTCACAAACGCCGCAGCCTTCGACAGAACTGGGCGAGCTGCCGCGTGGTGGAGCGGTGATTGACGGGCCACGGCAGACGGTTTCGCCGAGTTCGCCGCTGACTCCGGGAGCGGAGGTTTCCTTTCAAATCGTGGAGGAAAATGAGCCGCCGGTCCGTGCAATCATCGCGGATACTGGCGAGCTGGAAATCCCCGGCGGCTTGGGCCGCGTGATGGTGAATGGAATGACAGCATCCCGCGCAGAAGATGCGGTGAAAAATTATCTCGAAGGGCGCTACTACAAACGCGGCAAAGCGACGGTGCGAATCGGCCTGAACATTCTGCCAGCGAGCGGGCAGAAGAAATCGAAAGTGATCATCTCCGGCAAGGTGTCGCGTGCTGGGGCGATTGATTTTTACTCGTTTGATCCGAAGACCGTTTCGGAAGCGGTGAACGAAGCTGGGACCACGATTTATTCCGACACCAAGCGCGTGCAGGTGACGCGGGGCAGTGAGCGATTTGAGATCAATGTGAAGGATATTCTCGAAAATGGAAATGTGAGTGGAGACATGAAACTGCGCGACGGAGATCGCATCAACATCCCCGAAAGAGGCATCGTTTTTGGAAAGTAACGGCGGACTCCGGCAACCATGCAATCTCAAGGATACCCAGGCACTGCGGGAGCAGAAATCGGCTCGAAACTAGGAGTGCGTTTTTATCGCTACCGCGCAGTCTTGAAGCGCTATTGGTGGATTCTCGCGCTGACGGTCGGAGTCGGACTTCTTTACGAGGCATACACGATTATCACCAAGCCGACGCGGTATGTGTCGTTTGGAAAATTGAGCGTCCGCGTGACGGGGACCGATGAGCGGGCGAACAGCCAGATCAGCTCGCCGACTTGGTATGGGCATGTGATGGCGCAGCTCAAAGGGCTGCAAGTCCGCGAGCGCGCAAAGGCGCAGGTCGCCGTTCACAAACCGGAATGGCTGGCGGAAGTGGACCGGATCGAAATCAATGCGGAGAACGAGCCGAATACCTATTTTTTCATCGTGACGGGAACGGGTCGGCAGCCGGATTTCACGCAGTATTTTGTGGACGTTGTGATGAAGGAATTTCTCGCCATTCGCGAGGACGAGTGGGCGCTGAAAAACGGGCGCGATATGCAAAATATCACCAAGCGCCACACGGAGGAAACGCGGGCGACCAAAGAAGCGGAGGAGAAACTTTACGGTTTTCTGGAGAAGATTCAGGTGCCATTGCCGGAGGACAGGGAGAAGCTTTTGACGGACCAGACAAACAAGGTGGAAGACACCATCAGCAAATACGAGAGCGAGCTGAATTTGTATAAATCCATGACGAACAACGAACTTCTCCGCGACCAGTCGGGTGCGACCGGCAGGGAGAATTCGGCGACGCCGGCGGGAAATAGTTTGCTGGCGTTGCAGCAGCAGCGCGCAAAACGCGCCACTGAATTTACGAAGAAGAAGGAACTGTGGGAGCGGAGCCATCCGAGATACATCGCATTCGAGTCGGAGCTTGAGTTCCTCGACGCGGAAATCCGCACGCTCACGGAATTCGCGACTCTTGGCCGCGATGCTCAAGTTAAGCGAATCAAGAACGAGCTGGAGCAGGCCCGCGCCAAGTATAAAGAGGTGAAAGATGAGTCGCTGAAATGGAGTTCCGTGATGCTGCAATACCGCCAGCTCAAGATGAACGTGGATTCCGCGATTGAGAAAGTGAACGTCACCAACGAGCTGATCTCCAAAATCAAAAACGAGCAGCGGACCAGCGGCGAGATCATCGGGATACATCACGCAGCGCAGCCACCTTATGAAGAATCGCGTGGAGTGGTCAGGCATCTTTTGACGGGCTTGATCGGCGGCTTCCTTCTTGGGCTTGGGATTCTTTTCCTACTGGACCGCGCCGATGATCGGCTGGCGTCTTCGAGCGAGATGATCGAGCAATTTTCCGAGCCGATTCTTGGACAAATCCCGGATGTCGGCGCCACGCGCACGGATGCTGGTCTGCCGCTTCTGCAAGAGGAGGATGACCGCTACATGTTTGCGGAGGCGTTTCGGAGTCTGCGGTCGTCGCTGATTTTCATGCCGAATCAGGCGGAGCTAAAAACGCTCATCGTCACCAGTGCGATTCCGAACGAAGGGAAGTCCACGGTCGCCAGCAATCTCGCGCTCACGATGGCTGCGGCTGGCGCAAAGGTTTTGCTGGTGGATGCAGATTTGCGGCGTGGAGACATCGCTGCGCTGTTTGATATTGATGGTCGGCAGGGGCTTTCCAATGTCCTCCGTGGCGAGGTAACTTGGGAGAATGCGATGCAGGATGTTCGGAGCGGGAAGCTGCACGTCATCCCTCGCGGACCCGTCACGAATCAGTCGGGCGAGTTACTGCTTTTGCCAATCGTGGCGAAGCTGCTCGCGGAGTGGAAATCGCGTTTTGATCTCGTGGTCTTCAACACCGCCCCGATTTTGGCAACGGATGACACGCCGACGTTGGCCCCGAATTTTGACGGAACATTGATGGTAATTCGTGCTTCCTTCACTTCCGCTCGGCTGACTCGCAATGCGCTCAATGTGCTCTACCAGCGGCAGGTGAATGTCCTCGGAATCATCATGAATTGCGTGGATACCGAGCTGCCCGACTATTACTACTATCGCTATCCGAAGTATTACGCGAACTGAGCAACCGAGATGTTTGCTGGAAATCTATGAGAACCTCGCTATTTTCCCGCGATGGTGGGACGAGAAAATAGATTTCCGCGCCCAACTTCCAGGACGACAAATCCAAATCCGAATCAACGTATGAAAAAAGCTACCGGTATCCTACTAGCATCCATTGCAACCTCAATTTTGGTGGCACCTTTTGTCACCGGCGCACCCGAACCGGACATGCGAAAAGTTGCCACAAATGTAGGGGAGCTTCTTGAGAAAGCGCACTTCAGCAAACGCCCGCTGGATGACACGATTTCAAAGCAATTCCTCAAGAACTATCTTGAGCGGCTCGACTACAATCACCTCTTTTTCACGCAGAAGGATGTGGATAATTTCACGGCCAAATACGCGAGTTCGCTTGATGACGAAATCAGCTTGGGCAACACGCAGGCTGCGGTGGAAATCTACGATGTTTTCAAAAAGCGCGTCGAGGACCGGGTCGTAAAAGTTAAGGAACTCCTGAAACAGAAGTTTGATTTTTCGAGCAATCGTTTTGCTGAACTGCGCCGAGACAAAGCACCGTGGCCTAAAGACGCCGACGATGCCGATAAAGTCTGGCGGGATCGGCTCGAAAGCGAGCTGCTCGACCGGACGCTTATGAATGACAAGGTGAGCACGCCTTTGAAGGTCATAGACAAGCGATACGATCAATTGCTGCGGAACTTGAAAGAGCAAACATCCGAGGATGTCGTCTCCACTTTCCTGACAGTGCTCGCGGAGACGTATGATCCACATTCGGAATACATGAGTCCCTCGCAGCTCGATAGCTTCAACATCAACATGCGACTCTCACTCGTCGGGATCGGCGCAGTGCTGACTACCGATGATGGATACACAAAAATCCGCGAACTCGTGGTGGGTGGCCCTGCGGCGAAAGACGGGCGGCTGAAAGTCGGCGACCGCATTTGTGCTGTTGCTCAAGGCGACGATGAATTTGTGGAAACCGTGGACATGCGTCTCGATAAAGTAGTCGAAATGATTCGCGGCAAAAAAGACACGATTGTGCGCCTCCGGGTAATCCCTACCGATGCGACTGACTCTGCGGATCGCAAAGTAATCGAAATCAAACGAAGCGAAGTGAAGCTAACCGAGCAGGAAGCGAAGGCGGAGATTATCGAACGCATGAAACCCGACGGCACGCCGGAGCGAATCGGATGGATTATCCTCCCGTCCTTTTACGCGGAAATGGATCGCACCCGCCGCGCTAACGCCAAGAGCACGACCAAGGACGTGCTGGCTTTGCTGGAGCGTCTGAAGAAAGAAAAAATCGACGGGCTGGTTGTGGACCTCCGTCGAAATGGCGGCGGCTCTTTGGAGGAGGCGGTGAATCTTACCGGCCTTTTCATCAAGAGCGGATACGTCGTGGTTGCCAAAGATACGGATGGCCGCGCTTCCAAGCTCAAGGACACCGATACGTCCGTTGCTTACGACGGGCCAATGGTGGTCCTCACCAACAAACTGAGCGCGTCGGCAAGCGAGATTTTTGCCGCAGCTTTGCAGGACTACAATCGCGCCGTGGTTGTGGGTGACAGCTCCACTTTTGGAAAAGGCACCGTGCAGACCATGGTGGATATTAGCAACTTCATCCCCATGAGCACCGGGGCTGGTGCGCTGAAGCTCACCATCCAAAAATTCTACCGCGTTTCTGGCGGCAGCACGCAATTGCGCGGTGTGATTAGCGATGTGAAATTGCCGTCGCTTTGGGACCAGTCCGACATCGGCGAAGCATCGCTAAAGGGGCCGCTCGGCTACGACACCATCGCGCCGGTTTCTTACGACAAGCTGGAGAAGCCGCTTTTTATTCCAGAATTGAAACAACGCTCCACTACGCGAATCTCGAATGAAACGGAGTTTAAGTGGATCATGCAGGACGGTGAGCGCATTAAAAATCGCATCGCTGAAAACAAAGTTTCGCTCAATGAAAAGCTCCGCAAATCCGAGACGGATGAGGACAAAGCGAGAAAGGAATCCCGCAAGCTGGAGCGTGCAAAGCAAAAGCCACTCGATGAAAAAGTGTACGCTGTCACGCTTGCCAATGCAGACAAGCCAGAGCTTGAGCCAAAGGTGGACGCCAAACCAAAAGATGAGCCGTCTCCGGCCACTCCTGCGCCGAAAAAGAGTGAAGACGACGAGGATGACGCAGAGGACGAATCAACCGGCGCTGTGGACCCAATCCGCAGTGAGACGCTGAACATCATTGGCGATTTGATTCAGTTTAACAAAGTCCCGCCCGCGCCGCAGGACAAGACGGTGCTGAAGAAGTAGGCTCAATTGTCGCGTCTCCTTTGGATTGATCCCGAACGCCGCGATTAAATTCTGCTAAGCGGGGAGACGTAAAGGAGCGGCGTGCCTCTGGCCGCCAACCTTCGCCACCGCGCAAGCGCACAATTTTTTGCCGTGGCACGCTGGAGAGATTTCCGCTTCGCGTTGTTGTGGTCGGCGGCCAGAGGCACGCCGCTCCTTTACGCTTTCCGCCTTGAAAATGTGGCGTCCGGGTTGAACAAGATTTTTACGGTTGAGCGGTCTGTAGTCTGCGGACTAGCGCTTCAATTTCCGGGTGGCCAGGTCGTAGCCTTTGGGCTTGGAGCGCAGCTTGGCGGGCAGCGTCGGTGCGCCCGTTTTTCTCGCAGGCATTTGCGAGGGAAAACCACGTTTTTGCATCAGCGGCATCGAAGCGGAGTGATTCTGTAAAATAGCGCTCGGCTTCGGGCCATTGGCCACGAGTCGCGGCGATCATGCCGAGGTTTGTGAGAGCGCCATCGTGAACACGCGCTGGATTGACGCTGATAGAAATCGCAACAGCACGGAGATAGCAGGCTTCTGCGCGGGAAGAGTCGCCTTTTTGCATCCAGAGATTCCCGATTGCAAAAACGAGGTCCGCATTTTTGTCCACGTAAGCGTAAGCCGTTTCGAGATTTCGCGTAGCGCGGTCGAGCGCGGTCTGCGCGGCGGCAGTATCGCCACGCGCTTTCGCGAGGATGGCGGCCTGTGTCGCACGAATGCCGGCTTTGTAGTAATCGAGCGCCCAGCCTGCATCGGCGCGACTGAGTGTGCAGAAAATCGCAGCGACCACGAACGATACGACGCAAAGCGCGACCCGACGCCAAGCTCCTGATTGCAGCGACTCGTGCAAAATCGCAAGGCCGCCAACAGCCAGTAGAATAAGGCCCGGAGCCGCTGCGAGGCGGTAGCGTTCCGTGATGAATACGGGCATCAGCGAGAATACATGCAACGCGACCGCGCCGATGATCCAGCGACTCGCGGGCCAGCGCAGCCAGCAAAACGGAAGCCCCGCCAGACCCAGCGCGGCGACGAATCCAAAGCGAATGCCGGGCGGAATGGCTCCTTCGTCGCGGAGTAGTTTGATAATGCTGAGATCGTCGTATTGATAGACGTTCCAGAAATTCGCGAATTTTGTGCCGAGCAGCCGGAGCCAGTCGCCGGGGTTTTCGCGGATGTAGGCGTTTGCTTTGGCTTTCCAATATGCGGAAATTTCCGAGCGCTTTATCGTGCGTCCCGCTTCTGCCTGCGGGATGATTTCGGAGTCGCGCAGCATTCCCTCCTGCGAGGAACTCATCGTCGTGGGAATCTTCGTGTAGCCGTTTGCCTCCGCGTGATTGCCCACGTAAAAATTCAGGCCATCGTGTGCGGAGAGGAAGACGTTGTCTTTGGCAACCAGCCGATTGTGCAGCCAGACCGGCGAAGTGGCGATGTAGACACCAGCGAGCAGCAGCGCTGCGCAGGCAGCGGTTTTCAAAGTGGCGCGTTGCAGCTTGTAGAGAAGCGCCACGCAAATCAGCGCACCGATTGCGGTGAACGCACGGATGGCACTAAAATCGAACGCCGCTGAAAATGAGGATGACATTGCGAATGCACCGGCAAGCGAGGCCAGCACTGCGATGACGCGCCCTTTGATTTCGTGCGAAGTCAGTCCGATGCACAGAAGCGCAAGTGGCAGGAGCATCAGGATAGTCGCGACTGTGCTTGCGATTAGCCCGGTCGCGATTCCCAGAAGCAGCCAGACGATTGCGCGTTTGGGTGGACCATCCTGCCACACGCGAAGCAGGAAATAAGTCGTCCCCCAATAACCGCAAATCACCCAAGAAGTCGGCATCAGAATCGCCGTGAACACCTGCGCAGGCGTCATCGCCAGCCAGCAAGCGGAGGCCGTGAGAGAGAGGAAAGTGCCGCGTTTTTCCGTGCCGAATATGCGGCGTCCGATCAGGAAAATGAACGTCGTGGTGAGCGCGTGGAGTATCGCGTTGAGTTGGGCGATGAGAAAAGGGGAGTATTCGGGATCGAACCCTCCAGTAACCGAGTAAATCCCCGCAAGCGCATAGGCAAATCCCGGCATCCCGTAGAACGCCTTGCCATCCGTCCACTGGCCACCTGCGATGCGCAACGCCCAGTCGTTGTAGAACTTCATATCATCGCTCTCCGGCAGGAAATACCGGGTATCCGCGATGGATTGCAGGATGAAGAATTGGAGCAAAAATGAGATGCCGAACACCCAGAGTGCCGCAGGAATCCGCGAAAACGACATAGTTGGACGCACATTCATACAGAGAAAAAACGCACTTTTATGAAAAATATCACTTTCGTGGAAAATGTTGGCATCGGTGATGCTTAAAGAACATCTGTCGCGGGAAACCGCAACAAACTAAATAAAACCATAAACCAAAATAGAAATAATAATATGTTACAGAAACTCAATACCAAACGCGGCGGTTTCACACTCGTGGAAATCATGATTGTGGTCGCCATCATCGCGCTGCTCGCAGCGATTGCCGTCCCGAACTTCCTCCGTAGCCGCCGCCGCTCGCAGGCTACGCAGATTCTTCAGGATCTCCGTATGATCGATGCAGCTATCGACCAATACGCCATTGAAAACAACAAGCCTGCTGGCACCAACCCTGTTTGGGCAGACATCCAGCCTTACCTCAAGACTGGCAGCCGCTTGCACGCATCGAACAACACGGACCTCCTCGGTCGTGGATTCACCCTGCGTGGAGTTGATCTCCCGCCGCAGGTCAATCCAGCCACTCAAACCGAGCTTCTTGAAGTTGCTCCAGCTACCTTCTGGGCACCGTTCCAGAACTAACACTAAGTCTTCCGCCTAGTGCGGAAACCTAAAACTCACAACACCCGGCTGGCTTAATTGTCAGCCGGGTGTTTGCTTTCTGTGACAAGGCTGTTATTTCCCTTCTGAATGTCTGTTCATAGCCGCGCTCTTTCATACTTCCGTCCCTTTATCGGGCCGACGATTGCTGCGATGCTGCTCACGCTGTTTTCCAATGCTTTCAATCTCCTTCGCCCGTGGCCGCTTGCTTACATCGTTGATAAATTGCTCCCCGCCGCGACTCAAAGCGGAAAAGTAGGGCTGGATTTTCTGGGTTATGATTTTGGCGGATGGAGCATTCCCGCGATTCTGGCAGTGGTTTGCACTTTGATGGTCATTTTCCACCTGCTTGCCGGTGGGATTGGCTATCTAGTTTCGCTACTCACTTTGCGGGTGGGTTTGCAGGCTTTGCTACGGCTCCGAACCGAACTTTACGCATATCTCCACTCCCTGCCGTTGAAATTCCACGACGCAAGGAGGAGCGCAGACAGCTCGTTCCGAGTGGCTTACGATTCGCAAAGCATTCAGGCAGTATATTCAAAATGGTTCTTCGTCTTCCAAAGTATCATCGGTCTGATTGCCACATTTTGCACGATGTTGGTGTTCGACTGGCAGATTGCGCTGCTCTCGCTGCTGGTCATTCCCTTTATGATCGCCGCGATTTACTGGTATGCGAAACGGATTCGCACTCAGAGTACTCTCATCGCTGAGAGGGAAAGCGCCGTTCTCACAATTGCGCAAGAGGGTCTCAGTTCTGTGAAAATCGT
>JANMLS010000182.1:0-2801 GCA_031372675.1 Verrucomicrobiaceae bacterium | reverse complement strand
CGGGCTGACGCCGAACTGGATGTTCGACCCGCCGGTCTCCACGCCCACGGCGCGGATGACGGCGAAGCTTTGGTCGCGCATGATCTGAAATTCCTTGTCGGTCAGCGTCTGGATGGGCGCGACGGTGATGCTGTCGCCGGTGTGGACGCCCATGGGATCGAAGTTTTCGATGGAGCAGATGATGACGCAGTTGTCGGCCTTGTCGCGCATGACTTCCATCTCGTATTCCTTCCAGCCGAGGAGGGATTCTTCGATGAGAATTTCGTTCACGGGCGAAAGTTCGATGCCGTTCTTGGCGATGGCTTCAAACTCTTCCTGATTGTAACCGATGCCGCCGCCCGTGCCGCCGAGTGTGAATGCAGGTCGGATGATGAGCGGGAACTTGCCGATCTTCTCCGCCACGGCGCGGGCTTCGTCGAGGTTGTGGGCGACGCCGGAGATGGGCACATCGAGGCCGATGCTTAACATGAGTTCCTTGAAGACGAAGCGGTCCTCCCCCTTGTGGATGGCTTCGGGTTTGGCGCCGATCATTTCCACGTCGTGGCGTTCGAGTGCGCCGCTCTTGTTCAGTGCCATGGAGGTGTTGAGCGCGGTCTGACCGCCGAGGGTGGGGAGCAGCACGAGTTTGCCCGTCGCGCCGAGACGTTTCATTTCCTCCTTCTCGCGGATAATGATTTTCTCCACGCACTCGGGGGTGATGGGCTCAATGTAGGTGCGGTCGGCAAACTCCGGGTCGGTCATGATGGTGGCCGGGTTGGAGTTGACGAGCACGACGCGGTAGCCCTCTTCGCGGAGAGCCTTGCAGGCCTGGGTGCCGGAGTAGTCGAATTCGCAAGCCTGCCCGATAATAATCGGGCCGGCGCCGATGATGAGAACGGTATGGATGTCAGTGCGCTTGGGCATAATTCAAAAATCCCGGAGAGTGAAAGCCAAGCGGCCCGGCTTGTCATTTTCTTTCTGGCGGCCCGCAAACGGATGGGTGCTACGCCGAGCAGCCCCGGGGTGTAGATCTGCGCACCGAGGCGGAGGTTCGGTCAAGATTCACCGAAACAACCCCGGCAGCCAAGTGGTCAGGGTCGGCCAGTAGGTGATGAGGAGCACGCCCACCAACATCACGGCCAGGGTGGGCAGCACCGCGCGGATGACCTCGCCCATGGGCTTGTTAAAACGGGAGGCCGACAGGAACAGGTTCATGCCGACCGGCGGCGTGAGATAGCCCAGTTCGAGATTGGCCAGGAAAATAATGCCCAGGTGCAGCGGGTCGATCCCGAAAGCCAGGCCAAGCGGCACCAGCAGCGGCACCACGACAATGATGGCGGAGAAGACATCCATCAGGCAGCCGACGACGAGCAGGAAGAGTTTGAGCAGGAGCAGGAAAAGGAAGCGCGAGTGAATCGTGGCCGTGGCCCAGGCCACGGCGTGCGCGGGCAACTCGACTTCGATGAGGTAATTGGTGAACCCCAGGGCCACGCCGAGGATCAGCAAGATGCCGCCGACGAGGACGCCGCATTCGACGGCCACGCGCGGGACATCGCCAAAGAAGCGCAGGTCGCGGTGAATGACGGTGGCGGTAAAAAGAGCGTAGGCGGCGGTGACGGCGGCGGCTTCCAGCGGCGTGGCCAGTCCGCTGAGCAAAGAGCCGAGCGCAACCACCGGCAGAAACAATTCCCACTTCGCCGACCACGAGGCGTGCAGGGCTCGTTGGAGAATGAAGCGGGACTGATCATTCCTCTTGGGCGCCGTGTAGATGCCCCAGGCGGCAGTCATCCCCACGAGCAATACCCCGGGCAACGCCCCGGCGAGAAACATTTCCCGCACCGGCACATGGGCGATGATGGCGTAAAGGATGAGCGGCAGACAGGGCGGGAAAAGCAGGCCGAGCGAGCCGGCGCTGGTCATAAAACCCAGCGCGGATTTATCAGAATAGCGGGCGTTGAGGAGCGTGGGCAGGAGCAGCGGTCCCAGGGCCAGAATGGTGACACCGGACGCGCCGGTAAAAGCGGTGAAAAAGGCGCAGGCCAGCGTGGTGACAATGGCCGCGCCGCCCCGGAACCAGCCGAACCAAGCGTCGAACAGTTCGATCAAGCGGCGCGAAGCCCCGCCTTCAGCCAGGAAATAACCCGCCAGGGTGAAGAGCGGAATCGAGGGCAGCATCGAGTCAGTAACGAGCCGGTAATGATCCAGCGCCAGCGAGGACACGGGCAGCCCTTCCGTCCAAAATAAAATCAGCGCCGCACCACCCAAGGTCACGAAGACAGGCGCCCCGGAGATGGTGGCCACGAACAGCATCACCAAGGCTGGCCACATGAGTTGCTTGCCGGAGAGCGGCGAGAAGGCGGCGACACAAACCAGGGCTGCGGCGAGGGCGAACCCGGCGAGCCGGCTACGCCAGGCGGTTCCCCCGTGCAAGAGCAGGCGGTAGGTGATGGCGGCGAAGCCCAGGGGCAGCGCCAGTTGCACCACCCAAAGCGAAATCCCGAACGCAAAATCAGTCCCCGCCTCGCGTTCGTTCAAAACAAACTTGAGCGCCCCCCACCCCATTAAGACCGTAAACGCCGCCGCCACCGAGGAACTGAAGAACTGCGCGCCGCTCTTCCACCGGCCTTTGAGAAACTGCCCGGCGGCCGACAGAGCCAGCAGTCGCCCGCCGCTGGCCGCGACCGCTCCGCCAATCATCCCGACCAGCAGGGTGAGGTGCTGGACGATGTTGCTGCCGGTGGGAAAGCCCGTCTTGAAAACGACGCGGGAAACAATCTCCGCCAGCGGTATCGCCATCATCAGGGCGAGGCAGAGCGCGAGGG
>JANMLS010000150.1:0-6539 GCA_031372675.1 Verrucomicrobiaceae bacterium | reverse complement strand
CTGCTCGCGGGCATGGGCATCACGGCGGGCGAAGGGATGCCGCACGACATGGATTCCAAAGTGAAGGAACGCTGGCTTTGGGACACCTACGGCGAGGGCGTGCGCGATGCGCTCAAGGACGAGCCGAAGCGCGAGTTCGGGATGATTCATCGCTTCCACTGGACGGCGCAGGGCGAGATTCTCGATGCGTTCAAAGACTACCCCGGCCCGTTCGAGTTCAGCTTCAAGTATTCGGTGGCGCACATGTATTCGATTACCAAGCCGACCTTCATCCAGCCGCTGCTGGAGGGTCTCGCGCCGGGGCGCAAGACATGGCTCACCGTGCGCAACGACGACATTTACACCTTCCGTTTCGGCGACCCCGCTTACATCCGCGACTATATCGTGAACATCCCGCCTGCGGATAAAATCGCGGGCTTTTACATGGGGCCGGACGGCTACGTGTGGGGTCGCGATTTTCTGGAGCGCAACCCAGCGCCCGGCCCGCGTCCGCTCGTCATGGAGAAGCAGTGGTATTCCTTCGCGCTCGTCGGGCGACTCGCCTACGAACCCGCGTTGCCGGACTCGCACTTCGAGCGACTGCTCGCAGCGCAGCATCCCACAGCGGCGGCACCGCAGCTCTTCCGTGCGCTGCAAGGCGCGGGGCAAATCATGCCGCTCATCACGCGGTTCTTTTGGGGCGACATTGATTTGAAATGGTATCCCGAAGCGTGCTTGAGCCATCGCCGGAGCAAAGGCGGCGGCTTCTACGACGTGAAAGAATTTATGGAAGGCACCACGATGCCCGGCGCGAATGTGCTGAACATCCGCGACTGGCGCACGCGCCACACCAAGCGCGAGCCGATGACGGAAACCACGCCGCTGCAAATCGCCGCCGCGCTGGAAAAATCCGCGACCGAAACTTTCACCGCCATCGCCGCGCTGCGAGATGCGGCGAAAGCGGACGCCGAGCTGCAAAAGAACCTCCACGACTGCGAAGCCCTCGCCGCGCTGGGCCGCTACTACGCGGCGAAGATTCGTGGAGCGTGCGCGCTGGCGCTGTTCGACGCGAGCAGCGACAAAACCGAGCACGCCGCTGCGCTGCAACACCTCACCGACGCGCTCGCGCATTGGAAAAGCTACGCCGCCATCCGCGACGCCCACTACGTCCCCGCGCTCTACAATCGCATCGGCTTTGTGGACATCACCGCTTTAACCACGAAAGCCGCCGCCGACCTCGACATCGCCCGCGCTTGGAAACCCGGCACGCTCAAAGCCGACAGCAAACGCGGCGGCACAGAGAAAGGATTCCGCCAGTAGCGGACTATGTCCGAAATAACCTTTGGTGAAGGGACTAAAAGCTCTCATCGACTAATTCAAAACCGCCCGCGTAAGCTCGCTAAAATCATATTCACACCATGAAACTCATCCACACACTCATCGCCACCCTCATTACTTCCATCCCAGTTCTCCATGCCGAAATCGTCGTGAAGGCGGGGGAGAAAGTCGCCTTCCTGGGCGACTCCATCACGGCGGGAGGCTACAGCAATGCCGGCGGATATGTGCAGCTCATCGGTGCCGCGATGGCGGCCAACGGCGTGAAAATCGAACTCATCGGCGCAGGCTGGAGTGGTCATAAGTCCGAACAAATGCTCGCACGCTTGGAGCGCGACGTAATCAGCAAAAAACCTCAATGGATGACGTTGAGCTGTGGCGTGAATGATGTGTGGCACGGTGCGAATGGCATTCCGCTCCCAGCATACCAAAAAAACATCACCAGCATTGTGGATCAGGCGCAGGCCGCCGGGATCAAGGTAGTCATCCTCACTTCGACCATGATCACCGAAGACGCTGCGAATCCGAACAACCTGAAACTCGCTGACTACAACGCCTTTCTCTGCACTCTCGCGACGGAAAAGAAGTGTCTGTTTGCCGATCTGAATGCCGACATGCAGGCCGCCCTCGCCGAAGCGAAAAAATCAGCACCTTCACCCGCTCCTAAAAACTTCCTCACCACAGACGGAGTCCACATGGCCTACGCTGGGGACATGATGATGGCCACGGGTGTGCTTAAAGCCTTCGGACTGGATTCCGCCGAGCTATCGAAGGCAAAAACTGCCTGGCTCGATCTGCCGAAAACCAATGTCTTTGATTCCAAATTATCTCTCACACAACGCCAGACCGAAAAGCTCCAAAAGCTCGCTGCCAGCCAAAACACCACGGTGAGGCAATTACTCGACAAAGAGATCATCGAGCATGTGCATTCGCTCCTGAAATCCGATCCGCAGTAAGCCACTTTGGGTATCCGCGCGAGATGATGAAACGCCTGATCCTCACCCTCGCGCTGCTGCTCGCCACCGCAGCGGCAGCGTCCGCAAACGATTCCGTCGCTCTCACAGGAGAGATGAAACAGTGGCACAAAGTCACGCTCACGCTCGATGGGCCGTTTGCTAAAGAGCGCGACACGCAGCCGACTCCTTTCACGGACTTCGCGCTGAGTGTCACCTTCACCCACGAGAGCGGTGCGCCTTCTTACACCGTTCCGGGGTATTTTGCGGCAGATGGAAATGCGGCGGAATCGGGCGCGGAGAGCGGCAACAAATGGCGTGCGCATCTTTCGCCGGATAAGCCCGGAAAGTGGAACTACGCCGTCTCCATGCTGGCTGGAAGACATGTGGCGGTTGATGAGCTTGCTCGCCGCCAGGCATCTCCGGCCATCGGCGCATGGGGTTCCTTCACCGTGGCAGCGAGCGACAAGACGGGCCGCGATTTTCGCGCACACGGGCGGCTGCGATACGTGGGCAAACATCACCTGCAATTTGCCGGTTCGCACGAATTTTTTCTGAAAGCCGGGCCAGATTCGCCGGAGACGCTGCTGGCGTTTGCGGACTTCGATAACACCATCGCTGGCAAGCCGGATAAAGTGCCGCTCAAAACATGGGCGCCGCATGTCGGCGATTGGAAAGCGGGCGACCCGACTTGGCGCGGAGGCAAGGGCAAGGGACTCATCGGTGCGCTGAACTACCTCGCGGACAAAGGCGTGAATGCGTTCTCTTTTCTCACCTACAACGCGGCGGGCGATGGAGACAACGTGTGGCCTTTCGTCGTGCGCGACGCGAAGCTGCACTACGACTGCTCGAAGCTCGACCAGTGGGGCATCGTCTTCGACCACGCGACGGCGCGCGGGCTGTATCTGCACTTCAAATTGCAGGAGAACGAAATGGACGACAACCGCCTCGGCGCGGGCCGCAAGGATGGCGTCGTGCGCGAGTCGCTCGACGGCGGCAAACTCGGCATCGAGCGCCGTCTTTACTGCCGCGAACTCATCGCCCGCTTCGGCCACGCGCTGGCACTGAATTGGAACATCGGCGAGGAAAACACGCAGACCGCCGACGAGGTGCGCGACATGGTGCGCTTCCTCCACGACACCGACCCGTATCGGCATCCTGTCGTGCTCCACACCTTCCCGCCGGAGCAGGAAAAAGTGTATCGCCCGCTGCTCGGCGAGAAGTCGCTGCTCACCGGCGTGTCGCTGCAAAACTCGTGGAAGGCCGCGCACCAAAAGACACTCCAATGGCGACGCGAATCCGTCGCCGCAGGTCGCCCGTGGGTCGTCGCGAGCGATGAGCAAAACCCTGCCAGCCTCGGCGTGCCGCCCGACCCCGGCTATCGCGGCCACAGCGGCATCGCGGAGGAGAAAAACCCGCGCGGCCTAGCGGGCGAGGGCTTCACCGCCTCCAGCGGCTACACGATGCACGACATCCGTAAACTCACACTCTGGGGCAGCCTCATGGCGGGTGGCGCGGGCGTGGAATACTACTTCGGCTACGCGCTGCCGGAGAACGATCTCGTCGCGCAGGATTTCCGCAGCCGCGACAAAAGCTGGGACTACTGCCGCATCGCCGTGGACTTCTTCCGCGATGAACGCATCCCGTTTTCCGAAATGAAAAACGCCAACGCGCTCATCGGAAATACGAAGGACACCAACGACAAATTCTGCTTCGCAAAAGCAGGCGAGCTTTACCTCGTCTATCTCCCCAACGGCGGCACCACCGACCTCGACCTCACCGGGGCGAAAGGAACCTTCACCGTGAAGTGGTTCAACCCGCGCAGCGGCGGCAAGCTCATGGACGGCTCCGTGAAATCCGTGGAAGCAGGCAGAGCCGCCGTGCTCGGCAATCCTCCCGCCGACGCGGGCGAGGACTGGCTGGCCGTTATCCGCAGGTAAGAAAATGGATGGTAAGAAAATCCCCCTTAACCTCAGCCCATATTTTCTTACCACCATGATTCGACGGAGCGGCTGTGATGTGTGTTTTCGTCGCTTGTTGGTGTGAGGCGATCCATTGCGAGGGATGCAGCACAGGTTATCGTTCGGCTGAACTTCAACCTACTCAAAACATGAAAAACACACCTCGCTCGATCTGCTCATCCCTCATCTCCGCTCCGGCGTTTTGCATCGCTGCGCTTGCGCTGGCGGCCTCTTCCGCGCACGCCGTTACTTATACATGGGACGGCACTGCGAATACTTGGGGATCGGCGCACTGGGATGCGGGCGCGGGGCTGGTCACTTTCCCCGCTGGGAATAGCAATGCGAACACCGGAATCATCAACGCGGGGACGGTGACGTTTGGCGGGAATGATACGTTTGGAAATGATCAAACGGCTTCTTCTCCAATCATCCAGATCAACGCTGGCACGCTGGCGAGTGGGCCGCGCTTTAATACGATGTGGAACCTAGGTCTCGCGGGCGGCACGTTGCTGGCAAATGGCGGGGTGAATGCGTCGTTCCCGGCGTTTCAGCTTGCCGGGACGGTGACGGTTTCGGGTTCCGTGGCGTCTTTGATCAACGCGTCCACGGTGAATGCGAACAACGCCATCAACATCGGCGGCAGTGGGAATGGATTGCTGACTTTTGACGTTGCGGACGTGACGGGGAATGCGAGCGCGGACCTGACGATTAACAACATCCTGAGATCCAATAGCTCTGGCGCACTGGCCAAGAGCGGCGCGGGGACGCTGGTGCTCACCGCCGCGAATACTTACACGGGCGGAACGACGCTCAATGCCGGGACCACCCAGATCAATAACGCGGCATCCCTCGGCGTGACTACGGGCATTTTGACATTGAACGGCGGCACGCTGAATCTGAACAACTTCAGTCCTACGACCGGTGCGCTCTCCGGCACGGGCGGGACAATCACGAATAACCTCAGCGGCGCGGTGACCTACACCACCAGCACTGCTGCAAACAGCAGCTATGCGGGCACCTTTAGTAATGGCGCGGGCACTTTGAACCTCACGAAATCCGGGGCAGGAACGCTGACCCTCACAGGCGCGGGCTCGACTTTGGGTGGTGTGACGGTGAACGGCGGCGGTGGTTTGACTTTCGGCACGGGTGCCAGCCACACCACGCTCGCCACGAGCCGTCTTCTTCTGGGGCTAAACGCGGGTGTGAGCGGGACCATGACGGTGAATACGGGCGGGACTGCGGTGACCTTCGGCGGCTCGCCTTTTGACGCTGCGAACTACGTGGGCGTGGATGGCGGCACCGGCACGGTGAATGTGAGCAGCGGGGTGCTGAATTTTACCGGCATGGCGAGCGGCGGCGGGCATGTCCACGTCGGCGCAAATGGTGGCGTCTCAAACGGCACCGTGGCGGTCGCTGGCGGCACGCTGAACGTCGGCACGCGCTTGACGCTGGGCGTCGGCTATCCCGGCTCGGATGCTGTGAATGTGGTCGGCGACAACGCGAACGGAAACGGGACGCTGACCATCAACAGCGGAGCGGTGAACATCGGCACGGGAAGTGGCGCGGACACCGACCGTGGTGCGCTGTATTTAAAGAGCGCGACGGGCGGCACGGGCACGGCGACGGTGAATCTCAATGGCGGGACGCTCTCGCTGAATCGCTTCCAAGTCGGCGCAGGCGGCACGTCGAAAACCGTGAACTTTAACGGCGGCACGGTGCAGGCTCGCGGGGCGGATGTGAACTTTCTGAACGCTGCGGCAAACTTGAGCGCCGTGGTGAAAGCGGGCGGTGCGCTGGTGAATTCCAATGGGTTCGACATCACGATCTCGGCTCCGTTGATCCACGACTCCGCGCTCGGCGGCACTGCGGATGGCGGGCTGACAAAAAGTGGCAACGGGGTGCTGACGCTCCCGGGTGTGAATACCTTCACTGGAGCGACGACGATCAATGCGGGAACATTGCTGGTGAGCGGCAGCATCTCCGGCAGCGCCACGACGGTGAATACCGGCGGCACGCTCGGCGGCACCGGCGCAGTGGGTGCGCTCACGCTCACGGGCGGCACGCTGGCTCCCGGTGCCAGCCCCGGCGTGCTCTCCAGTGGCAGTGCCACGCTTTCTAGCGGCACGTTTGCGATTGAGATCAACGGGACGACGCTCGGCTCGCAATACGATCAACTGAGCGTCACCGGCACGGTGAGCCTCAGCGGCGCGAGCCTGAGCCTGAGTGGCTCCTACCTCACCACGCCAGTAGTCACCAACGACCTCTTCACCATCCTGCTCAATGACGGGAACTCGTCGGACCCCATCAGCGG
>JANMLS010000147.1:0-8386 GCA_031372675.1 Verrucomicrobiaceae bacterium | reverse complement strand
CTGCTCGCGGGCATGGGCATCACGGCGGGCGAAGGGATGCCGCACGACATGGATTCCAAAGTGAAGGAACGCTGGCTTTGGGACACCTACGGCGAGGGCGTGCGCGATGCGCTCAAGGACGAGCCGAAGCGCGAGTTCGGGGAAATGGGGTCAGGCGATGAAAAAGAAATGGATTTCGACATTTCTTGAAGTTCATAGGCAGTTGGTAGTGCTGCAAAGCATCAGAACTAAATAACGAATGGCAATTTATGAATGAATTTATTTCTTTTTCATCGCCTGACCCCTTTTCCCGCAGATGACCCCATTTCCCACACATTGGCTTGATTAACCTTTCTTCTCAAATACGCCACGCGCTGCTCGCACCAGTTTTCGCCGAATACAAATCATTGCGAATACGATGAAAATCCCGCCTGAGATAAGCCATCGCATGTTCCTTTTTGCCCAAGACGGTCCTACCAGTGCGATACTCGCGTTCATTTCATCCATTGCATTGGCATTTGGGACGAAAGTGACTTTTTCCGTCCCCCCCATTTCAGGGAACAAAGATTTACTCCAGCCGAGTTGTTGTTTGATTTCGCTCCAGCCCTTGGTGTTTCCCCACCGGGCGTATAGGGCTTTTGCCCAGTATGCCCCTGCTTCGTTGTCTTCCCGACTTGCGGAGATTTGAAGCAGGTAAATCATTTCCAAAGCTGGCCAAATCGAATAATGCGGATCATTTAGATTATAGTTAGGATTATCGGAATCATGCTTAGGTGGAGGCGTCGTTGGAGCCTCATACGGTCCCGGTGTTCTATTTGCGATGATCTGCGGAATCCATTTCTCAAAGAGCTTCTTGTAACCAGTGACAGGAAAATCACGGAGGATTTGGTGAGGGCTGCCAAAGTAATTTTTAATGCCTGAATTTTTGAAGCTCCAATGCTCTAAAAAAGAGTCTGCCAGCACCAACTCACGATCTTCGATCATTGCTCGTCGGCACGCAATCAAGAGATAAGCGTTAAGTGCCGACTCTCTTGAAATTCGTTTAAGCAGACAGTCCAAAACAAGCGCTTCGATTTCTGCGCTGGTTGCGTAGAGGCCACAATATTTAAGCGGCCACATAAGATCAATTTCCTTCACCTGATTGCGCTCATCCAACCCAGCAATAATACATTCTTTGCAAATTGAGAGCATCTCGCGATCATACGCTGGCGTGACCTTTTTATTGCCAAGTGCCAATTCCCCGAACTCTGGCCGAGTTTCGAGCATATTGTACAGCCGCTTGAATGGATCCACTTCAGCCCCTTGCGCATCATATCCCAAAGCAAAAAATCCAGCGCACAATATCGTAACCAAAAACCTAAGCGGTGTAGAGTTCATTTTTAATATTGTGAAGGAGGCAACTCAAAAGCTGGAACCAAGGGAGCTGCGGGTTTCACCAACGGGCCATAGTTCTCTTCCTCCTTTTTTTCCCAAATATTCTTACGGAGAATGTGAGATATTCTTTTTTCAGAGTCGAAGTTGCCGTCTCCTCCGAAACTACCTCCCCATAAATATACATGCTTCAGATATTCATCGTTGTAATTTTCATGAGCTGCATCAAGCAACGCGTGTAGAACTTCATGGGCTGTAGTGAACCTTCGAAGTTCTTCGCGCTGAACAAAGCAAATTGCATCTATATTCATGGAGGTAAGGTTAAGTAAACTTTGGCTGTCATATCGATGCGGGTATCGGGATATTGTGAATCCAAATCCGCCTGTAATTTTTTTAGGAAACGCGATAGGTAATTCGGCTGGTTTGTTTGGGCTTTTGTATCCGCTGCGCTCAATCGCGGATAAGAGTTCTACAACATTGCCACTAAGTTCATAGCTGTCATCATAGTTACTTGGTCCTGGCACTGGAGTCGGGCTGTTAAATTCCGCGTCCGCCGAAACTCCTCCTCGAAATGAATCTGATTTCACCCACTCATCAGATGCTTCGTGTATCTTGATTGCTGCTTGCGCATACCGCTCTTTCAGTAAACGAAATTCTTTCGGCCATGTTTCGGTTTTCCAAGTTCCCTGTTGTGCGGCGATATCTCCGACAAATATCGGCTTCACCGTGAGTTCGTATTTGACCGGTATGTCAACGATAGCAACTAACTGAGATTTTTCAGGTGAGATTTCTTCCACCAATTCAACTCGTACTCTGTCCTCCAGTTTTGCCAGATAAGTTGCGTCTTCATTTGCGCCGTCCGGGACATCATCCAATTCGGTGTTTGGGTCTCCGACATCCACACCATTGACGGTAACCGGGTTTTTCTTAGCATCGTCTATCGTGTCACTTACCAAAACGGTAGGCTCGCTCAAGTAAACACCATTACCTTGTGGGTGCAGAGTTTTGAGCGCACCGCCATCACTGTCCGTTTTTATCCTAATCTTCATGCCATTCGGTCGAATTTTAGGCCCAGTGTATTCCACGCGAAAATGGTCCTCGGCAAACCACCAATCCTTTGCAAGTAATCTGGAAATACCATCGCTTCGGGTATTACTTCGCGACTTCAATTCATATTTGTTATCCGCTTGTTTGACCCATCGTCCGGTCATGGCCGCTATGAAGAGTTTTGTGGTGGCGGTCATTCCCACAGATACCGGATCGCGTTCATAGGTAGCTTTTGGATAGTTATCTCCATGAAAAGTAAGGACTTTAACCCCTCCAGCTATGAACGGCACTACATTGCCATCTCCCTGTTCAGATGCTTTTCCAACCAACACGCACTGGCTATTCACTGATGTAATATCAAGAGCAAGCCCCGTGGAATTCCATAAAAATCGAAGTCGATAACTCCAGTCGTTAGAATTCGGAGAGATGGAGTCGAACTCGAAAACTATATGCCGATTATCCCACCCTGCATCGGTGCATATTTCTGCCCTTGTCACGATTGAACCCGGTAACCCATGCTCAAAATTCACCCCATTAATTACCACGCCCGCTGTATCCGGGTCGTTTTCGGTGAGTAGTTTGGGGATGATGTTTTTGATCTGCGCTTGGGCGGGCTGGCCGTTCTTTGGGGTTCGTGCGAAGTAGCGGTCGTAGTCGTCTTTTGTGCCAGAAGGTTTGCCGGTCCATTTGAGCAGGTATTGCAGTGGCATCTGGCTCCAGTTGCCGCGTGTTCCAGTTTCCCAAGCGAAGAAGGCGTCGTTGTCTTCGGTTTCGGAGTTGTAGGTGTAGCCGATGGCTTGGTGCAGGCCGGTCAAATCGCCGTTTGCATCCCGCACGACGTTCATGCGCTTTATACCTTCGGGGGCGGGGTGTTCCTCGTAGTTGGAACCGTTTTTGTAAAGGTAGCGCGTCACGTATTGTGCTTCGCCGCTTACGTAGCGGTTCACGGCTTTTTTGAAAATCATCGAGCCATCAGGCGCGAGGTTGCCTTTTGCAAATTCGACCGGGACGTTTGGATGTGCGCCGATAGCCAAGGTCGCGCCGATCTCTGCTGGAACGGTCAGGCCGATGTCTGCAAAACGCCCGAGAGCAACACCGTCGAGGGTAGGTAGTGTGAAATGGTCAGGCTTGTCAGTAATAGGTGGCTGGCCCTCGATTTGAGTAACGGTGTCCCTCACGCTGTCGAGTGTGCCTACGTTTACATGGGTGCCGCCAAAGATGGTGAGAACGCCGTTGTTTTCCGCAATCTCGAAGAACCCGCCGGGGATGGAAAAATCGTCGTCATAATCCGACTCGTACGCGGCTCGTGGGTTCGACCAAGGTTCATAAGGTTCGGCCTTATCGCTGGCCACGCTCCATGTGAGATTTACCGATGCCGCGCTTGCCACAGGCGTCTCCATCGTAAAGCCCAGCGGTATCTCCGCGCGGGATGTCACCGGTCTGATGATTGAAGTCTCAGGAGGTTCCGGGTTTGGGTTTCCACCGCCATACGATACACATTTATTCCAGCCGCTCCCCACAACCGTTCCGTTTGAAGCGATGTCTCTCGGAATGAATGAAAACTCCACAATATTTCCACCCGTCGCGCTTTCGATCTCCAGCGGGGCTAATCCGGGATGCTTCACGGTGTTGCCGACAAAGCTCCACCAGCTTGCCAAATGCTCGCTGCGCCCAACAATCTCCCCGTCCTTCCAGCGATAGGCGCGGATGTAGTTCACTGGCATCTGCGACGAATCGACTTCAGTCGGATGCTGAAAGATCCCCACAAACGCAGCCTCGTGCTCATCATTGATGGCGACATGCGCGACCGTAAAACCAGCCCTTTCCTCATCGCTCAAATACGCGCTCAAATCCGTCACCGCGAAAAACTTTGGCGGGATGAAATCGCCTCTGCGCGGGTCATCGGGCCAGCGGTCTTCGCCGTCTTTGAAGCCGTCGCCATCGCGGTCGGCGTCTGTGGGGGCTGTGTCTTCGTCGTCGGGCACTCCGTCGCCATCGGAGTCTGCGGAAAAGGGATTCGTAGGCGTGAGCACGCCGCCGACTGTGTGCTGTAGCTCCGCCAAGTCACTCAGCCCATCCCCATCGCTATCCTTGCTCAAATCGAACGCGAAGGTGTGTTTGAGCTGGCCGAGCGTCACGGGGGCGGCGTGGGCGGGTTGGCCTTGCGCGGCGGCCCACGGGCGGGCGACGGGCCACGGGGCGTAGATGGCGTCGAGGCGTTCGTAGAAGAGCGTGCCTATGGCTTTGAGCTGGCCTTGGTTGAGCATGGCGTAATCCGCTGTGGCGGCGGTGGTCTTGCGCACAATCTGCCCTGCTTCGCGCTTGATGGCAAACAGATCGCCCGCCGTGTTAAACTCCACAAACTGCCCCAGCGCCTCGCGCAGTCGCCAGCCGACGCCGCCCTGTTCCGCAGGATTTTGACTACCCTCGACCTCTGGGGTCACATCGCCATAAGAGCCAGTGGCAGAATAAAGATACTCGTAAGCCGACACCGCGAAGTGCTTGAGCTGGCCGACGTTTGCGGGCGAATAATCACTCGCAGGCACGACTTCGCCCGGCGCATTCTCTTTGTAAATCTGCCGCTCCGCCCACCATTGCGGCGGCGCGGCGAGTAGCAGCAGCGGTGCGCCGATGATGAGCAAAAGCGCGAGCAGGACTGCAAACGGAGCGCGTCCCGAACGGCGGTGATTGGGTGGTAAAATGGGCATGGGGTTAGTTGAGAGATGGGAGTTGAGAGGTCTGCGCTCTTTTCGTTACACGCGGCCCGCCTTACGGCTGCGGCCCGCCCACAAACTCGCCCATGTTGATGTCCCCCTGCCGCTCGATGATCACTGTCCCGCGAAGCCGCGTCAGCCCGTCCTTTGCCTCCAGCGTATCCGCCACCAAAAGCCCGCCCGCCTTGCTCGCCTCGATCTTCCCGCCCGCCCTCACATCGCCCGCAGCGGTGATGTGACCCTGGCTTGTCGTCCCGCTGGCCTTCGCCTCCACGTTGCCAAAAATCTCCGTCCGCCCATTCCAGTGGACGACAAACGCATTGCGTTTTGTCGTCGTAACCGTGCTGCCCGTGCTCGTCGTGTAGCCATTGCCGACGATGAAAAGCGCATCGTCATCATTGCGCACTGCCGCGCTTACATCGGTGATGGGCGCGTTGTAACTGCCCACGACAAACTGGCTGTTGCCCACCGCCATCGTATATTGGCCAAAAGCGGCGGAAGCACTGCTGCTCGCAGTCGTATTCTGCCCGATAGCCACAGCGTTTAAGCCGAGCGCGATGGTATTTGAGCCGATGGCCACCGATTTATCGCCCCTTGCCTCCGTGCGATCTCCCACGGAAAGCGATCCCCAGCCGATGGCCTTTGAGTAATAGCCCGCAGCCAACGCCGCCTGCCCCGAAGAGATGGTATTTTGCCCCAGCGCCGTGGAGCCATACGCGCTCGCAACCGTATAAGAGCCGATGGCCGCAGACACCGGCCCGCTCGCGAAAGAGCACCAGCCCATCGCCAGCGACATTTCCCCCGAAGCCGTAGATCCGCAACCGAGCGCAATCGCGCCCCAATCGCCGCTCGCGATACTGTTACGCCCCATGGCCACCGCATTTTGCTTCAGCGCCCTGCTTCCGAGGCCGATGGCCGTGGCTCCTTCGCCAAGTGCATAAGCATTCTTGCCCATTGCCGTCGCGCCCACACCATCAGCATCCGCATTATTTCCAAGCGCCACTGCGCCATCGCCCACACCACTGGAGCCAGCACCGAAAACCAGCACCGTGACCCCGGAACCCGAAGTGCGCAGATAGCGCACATCCGCATCCGCCTTGCTGTGATAAAGCCCCGCCGCCGCAGTCTCAGTGAGGAGCTTCTGCCCGTCCACCGCCAGCCCGCCGCCAGTGGCACGGGTGATCTCAGCACTACCCGCAGCATTGCTGATCGTGATGCTCCCATTTTTATAAAGCCACACACCCCGCGCAGGCTGCGCAGGATCGCTCAACGCAAGCTGCCCCTCCGAACTCAGCGACAATAAAGGCGAAGAATCCCCGCCCGAATACCAACTCCAAATCGCATTCGCACCGCTTGTGCGCTGGTCCACAACATCCCAATCCAGCATCCCATCATTAAAGCGGCCAAAAGACACATCCCAACGCGAAAGCTCCGCCGCATTCCCATCCAGAAAAATCAACGAACGCATCGGAAAACCAAACTCATCGCCATAAACATTACGATAATCATCCCCCTGCCCAAACACAGGCACAGAAGCCACAGCAAGCATGGTGAAAAGTGAAAGCGGGATGCGGGAAGTGAGGTGTTTCATGGCGTGGTGTGTTGTATTGAGGATCTGCCGCTCTGCCGCTCTGCCGCTCTGCGCGAATCGCGCAATCAATGAAGCACTACTACTTTTCGTATTTGGAAGCAGCCGGGAAAATTTCATGGGAACGATGTTTGGGGAGTAGTGAAACACAGCATTACAGCGCAAGCAGAGTTTTGTGAATTTATTGTAAGAATCCACGCTTCACTTGCTCTCTGTGGAGGAAGAAAAAAGGGGGGAGATGTAAGAGTGATGTTTCTTCCGGCTTTTGCGCCTGACCTCTATTTATGCCATCGCTCCAGTGATTCCTCGTGCATGTGGCGCGACCTTTTCATCTTAGCCAGAAGGCCGTAACGCGGACCAAAAATGAATGCGCTGATGAATATGGTGAACAGGACAATCACTATCGCGGCTCCGCTTGGAATCCCCTCGAAGCGGTAGGAAAGCAGCAATCCGCACATTGTTCCAAGACAGCCAAGTATCGCGCCGCCCCAAAGCATCACGGGAAACCGGTCGGTGATGAGATACATCGTCGCCGCTGGTCCTACGAGCAGGCCGAGCATCAAAATCACGCCGACTGATTGTGCGCTGCTGATCATCGTCAGCACGCTCGCGATGACGATGACGATTTGCATCGCTCCAACCGCAACGCCCTGACTCCGCGCAACCGCAGGATCAAATAGCGTGAGCACGAGCGGACGCTGCAAAAGCAGGATGCCCGGAATCACCACCAGAGCGACGCCCCACGCAATCCAAAGGTCCGCATTTCCCATCCCAAGGATGTTTCCAAAAAGATAATGTTTCAGGTCCACCTGAGTCGGCGTGAACTGGAGCAGCACCGCGCCCACGCTAAATGCAAACGTGTAGAGAATCGCGAGCGATGTATCTTCTTTGATCCGCGAGCCACGCGATAAAAGCATCGAGCCAATCGCCACGAAAAATGCCGCCGAGATGCCGCCGATGAAAAGGCTGCCGGCGTTTAGCCCCGCGACCATCAGCCCGATGGCGAGGCCGGGCAACATGCTGTGCGACAGTGCGTCGGCCATCAGCGCCATCCGCCGAAGGATGATAAATGAGCCGAGAAAACCATTTGTGAAGCCGAGGATCATCCCGCCTAGCAGTGCGCGGCGCATGAAGTCGTGTTGCAGCATTTCAGAAATCATACGCCGGAAAAAACGCTCGTTTCGTAAGTGCGACGGATGTTTTCCTCCGTGAAAGTTTCCGCAGTCGCACCTGCTGCGATCAGCTCGCCGTTGAGCAGCAGCACGTTGTCAAAAATCTCCGGCACGCTCGGCAAATCATGATGCGAAATGAGCAGCAGTTTCCCCTGCAAGCGCAGGCGGCGCAGTGTGGCTTTGAGGTTATCTTGATTCGGCTTATCCAGTCCGGTGAATGGCTCGTCGAGCAAGAGCACATGGGCTTCCTGAGCCAGCGCACGGGCGAGAAATGCGCGCTGCTGCTGGCCGCCGCTGAGGGCGCTAATCTGCCGGTTTTGCAGAGCGACGAGGTCCATCGCCTCGATTGCAAGATTCACCGCACGGTCATCGTCGCCGCCGTATTTTCGATACCAGCCAAGCCGTAGGTAGCGGCCCATTTCCACCAGCCCGCGAACGGTCGTCGGGAAATCCCAATCAATCTGCCCGCGCTGCGGAAGATACGCGATGTCGGGAGTTGATCCCTTCACCTCGCG
>JANMLS010000139.1:0-33431 GCA_031372675.1 Verrucomicrobiaceae bacterium | reverse complement strand
TCACCAAAATCGTATCCGTATCCGGGTTCCGCTCCGCATAAATACTGCCGTACTGATACGTGTTTTGCCAAAACTCATACTCAATGCGAGGCGCACTGCCAGACGCGCGCGGGTCATCCGCGATCTGCAAAAGCGGACGCTGACCGGGGAACAGCGATTGATACGAATAGCTCGCCTGCGTCCCATCGCCATACGTCGCGCCGCTCAAAGTCAGCCAGTCCGTCTGCAACACCGTATCCGTCTTCGGCGCATAATTATAATCCACCGAGCGCGTCACCACTTCGCCCGCGCCCACGCCGTAGCCCGCCTCCACTTTCGCGATCACCGACTGCGTGAGCGGCGCAGTATTGCTGCCTTGGAAACGGCAGCCCACCATCAATCCAGGCTGGCCTGAAGGAAAATAACGCACCGAGGCCACAGCCGATTCATTGCCCGCGCCCAGATCGATTCCCGTAAATCCATAGTGCCGATACGCAGCATTAAAACCCGTCGCCGTATTCCCATCCGTCGCCTTCCCAAATGCCGCCAAAGGATTATTCCCACTTGGCGGGCCGCTCCCAAACGCTGTGCCCGTGAGCTTCACGCCCGCTGCATTATAAAACTCAATCTCATGCACCCTGCAAAACGACTCACTCATCCCCGGCTCCGTAGAATAATAACGCAAATAACGATACGCCGTCGGATCGCTCACCGTCTGCTGAGTCCACGCCGAACCCGCCGGCGTCGCAGAGACCGTCGCCAGCGTCGTAAACTGCGACTGAGTCACCGAAATATCCTGATAACTCACCCGCAACCAACGCCCGCCCGGCTCCGTCACCAGCGTCAACTTCCGGTCCGCATCATAGCTCAAAAAATACGTCAACCCATTGCGGTCCTTAAAATCCTGCAACTGAAAATACGTCTGCCCGCCCGGCGCAGTCAGTTGCTCAAAGCGATACACCATCCCATTTGTGAACCGCAAAAAATAGTTCGCGCCGCTCTGCGTCAACCGCTCCCGCATATTCGCCGGCGTCGTATTCCACACGCCCGAAGTCAGCGTGAAATTAATCGTATTCCCATCCGGCGTCACCACCCGCAAAAGCCCCGCGCCCGTGCTCACCATCTCCCACTGGTAGCTATGCCGCCACTGATGCCCATCGCCAAACCAGCGATTCCCCACAATCAAACGCGAATGCCCCATCCGGCCCCACCCCAAGCGCGCTCCGCCCACACCGCCAAACACCCGCAAATCATTCACCCGCCGCTGCACATCCCCCGTGCCGAGGTCCACCGAATTCACCCCTCCCTTGGCAACGATATTATCCTCGTTGCTATCCGGTGGCTCATTATCCGACGTGAGTTCACTAGTTTCTGAAGTGCCGCTTTCTGTTGTCGTGGACTCATCATCATTTGAGCAACTCTCATTATCGTCACAAGGATCACACCCGACTTTTGGCGTATAAGGATTGTAGCACCCCGGCTGATGCCCCTCCTGCGGCCCGTGATTATGCACCCCGCCCTGCGCATGCAACTGCATCGGCAAAAACTGAGTGAACGTAAAACAATCAGCAAAATCGCGGACTGGATTCGGATGAAGAGTGAGTTTGGTTTCATGGTGTGTTGAGAGTGGTGATTGGTGATCGGTAATTGGTAGTTGATGGCTGGTGAGTGGTGGTCGGTGTCTGGTGATGTGACTTGTGCGCTTGCGACTTATCACTAATCACCGATCACCGATCACGCTCATGGCTCCTGCTGCGCCCAAAGCTGCACATACTTCCAGTCCGGCCCGCGACGCAGAGCGATGCGATAAATCCCCGCCTCCTCGCCCGCCGTAAAATCAAAGCTCACCTCCCGCTTCGCATCCAAATTCAAAACCGCCACCCGCTGCCCGCCCGCAAACTGCCCACCATCCTCCACCTGCGCCACCACCCGCGAACCCTCTGCCGCATCCGGGAACCACACTCGCACCGAAACCCGCTCCGAAGGCCGGATATACACCTTCGGAAACTCCCCAAACTCATTCGCCACCAGCGCATCCGCCACCTTCCCACCCACTTCCACCCGCGCCCCCGCCTTCTGCCCCGTCGTCAACAAAGCCGTCTTCCGCTGCGCATCCACCAAAGCCTGCGCCTCCCGCACCGGAGCACTCGAAAGCCCTTCATCCACTCCACCCGCCACCACCCGCTCCACCTCCACCGCCTGCGGCACCCCGACCGCCGAAGCTGCCGTTTTCCCATCCGTATTCGCCGTAGAAACAGCAGGCTGGTTATCAACCTCACGCTTCGCCCCACGCCCCAAGTCCCCATCATTCGGAGAGTACAAAACATAAAGCGAAACCGCCACCGCGACGACGCACAGCACGATTGGTAAAATGATTTTCTTCATAAATCTGGAAGGCAGGGTTCAGGAGTCGGGAGTCGGGAGTCACGTCTTGCGACTAATCACTTTTCACAAATCACCAATCACGGCGTCGGCGGCGTCGGTGGGGCTGGGGTTTCTTCCTCGGTGTGGCTGTGGCCGGCGTCCACGATGTTGCGGGCGGCTTGCCAGGCGGCTACGAAGTTTTGTCCGGCGGGGGTGTCGTTGTATTGGAGGACGAGATCGTCGAGATCAGGGAGGTCTTCCATGAGGGCGGCGATTCGGGTTTCGATTTCGCGGATGAGGACGGAGCGGTTGACGATTTGGCCGCGTGGGGCGCTCAAAAGGGCGTCGTAATCGGTGATTGCTGCGGTGAGGGCGGTTACGCGGGCGTTGGTGATGCCGCAGGCCACGGCGTCGGTGTTTACGATGAGGGGGGCGGCGAGGTCGCGAATGAGGTCGCAGGTGGTTTTCAGGGTGCTTTCGCGCAGGCGGGCGATGCCGCTTTTGGTGAAGTTCACCTTGGCGCGGTCGGTCAGGTTGCCGGTTTTTTTGAAGTAGATGCAGAGGGCGCGGGCGACGGTGTAGGCGATGTCTTCGAGGGTGCTCTCGGCGAGGTCTTTGGCATCGGCAGGGCCGGTGCTGGCGGCGTAGGCGGCTCCTGCGGCGGCGGAGATGCTGGCGTACTCGGTCTTGAAAGCGTCGAAGTCTGCCAGGAATGCGAGTGGCGAGGGGGCATCCCATACGGCGCGGTGTTCGGGGCGTTCTGCGACTGCGATGCAGGCGCCCATCATGTTCATTCTGTTGGTGTAGCGGTCTTTCATGGTGTTGTGCTGGTTGGGTTGGGTTCTATGGGTTTTGCGGGGGTGAAAGCCGGGGTTTAGGCGCTGTAAGCGGGAGTTGCGGGTGTGTAAGCTGCGTTTGCAGGGCTGTAAGTCGCAATTGTGAGAGTGTAAGCGGTCATTGCAGGGCCGTAAGCGGTCGCTGCAGCAATGTAAGTCGCAATTGCGAGAGTGTAAGCCGGGGTTGCAGAGCGGCAAGCGCTCGTTGCACAAGTGTAACCGGCGATTGCACGGCTGTAAGTGCTCGTTGCGCGAGTGTCAGCGACGGTTGAACGGATGTAACTCGCAGTTGCGCGACTGTAAGCGGACGCTGAAGAAGTGTGCGAGCAAGCCGCAGCGCTGTATGAGAGACTTTTGCCAAAGAAAGCCGCGCCGCCGCATCTGAAAGCCAGCTCCGGCTCGACACGAGCCGCGCAAACGCCTCTAAAATTATTTGTGTGCCGCTCTGCCGCTCTGCCGCTCTGCCGCTCTGCGCGAATAGCGTAGCTCGCGAGGCACTACTACTTTTCATGTCTGGAAGCAGCGGATTGGTTGTCATGGGAGTGATGGCTTGGGGAGTAGTGAAACACAGCATTACTGCGCAAGCAGAGTTTTGTGAATTTTCTGTAAGAAATCTGAACTTCATTTAGAGCGCATGATCTCCACTCTGCCGCTGCGTTGTGTGTGTCGCGTGCGACTATTCACCAGTCACTCAATCACAGCCGCCACAGTGCGGCGTAATTCCTCACGACCAAATCGGCTGTCCGCTCAAAGCGCGTGCGCAATTGAGTGCACTGGTGAAGCCGTCTTCGTGGAAGCCGTATTTGAACCATGCACCGGCGAAGTAGGTGGTCTGGTTTGGAGAGATTTGGTTTAGCGTCGGGAGTTCTTTCTGCGCTGCAATCGTCGCCACATTGAAAAGCGGATGTTCGTATTCGATGCGGCGGTGAATTTTTTCGGGCGCGATTTGTTCGTGGCAATTCAGCGAGACGAAATAGTTCACGCGCTCCGACACGCCTTGCAGCCGGTTCATCCAGTAATGAACGGTGGGGAGTCCGTCGCCATCCGGCTCCACGCGGTAGTTCCACGCGGCCCAGCAGCGGCGCGTGCGCGGCATAAAGGATTCGTCGCTGTGCAGGGTCGCGATGTTGGGTTGGTATTTGAGAGGACGCAGCAGCCGCGATTCGAGTTCCGTGGGGTCGGCGAGCATCGCTAGAGCTTGGTCGCCGTGACAGGCGAGAATCACTTTATCGAACTCGCGCACGTCGCCATCGGCGGAAGTCACACGCGCTTTTCCAGCGACGCGCTCGACTCGGACGGCTTTCTTTTTCAGAGCGAGGCGGTCGCGAAATGGCACCGTGATTTTTTCCACGTAGGACTTCGCGCCGTTGGAAACCGTGTACCACGGATGCTGCGTGTGCAGGCCGAGAAACCCGTGGTTGTGCCAGAAACGGAGCAGCGTGACTGCCGGAAACTCCAGCATGAGCAGCGGCGGCGTGCTCCAGACCGAGGCGCTCATCGGAACGAGGTAGCGTTCCAAAAAATCCGCGCCATAGCCGCGCACCGCCACGTATTCGCGCAGCGTCATCGTGGCAAAACGTGAGTCTTCCAGCGCGGCGACGGCTTCGGAGTTGAAGCGGTTGATCTGCATGAGCATGCGCCAGTGCCGTGGATTCACGATGTTTCTGCGCTGGGCAAAAAGCAGGTTCACGCTGCCGCCGTTGTATTCCAGACGGCTCGCACGATGCTGCACGCTGAACGACATTTCCGTGGGCTTCGTCTGCACATCGAGTTCACGGAAAAGGCGCGTGAGATTCGGATAGGTGACGTGGTTGAAGACCATGAACCCTGTGTCTATCGGCACAGCGCGTCCGTTTTCATCCACGGTGATCGTGTTCGTGTGACCGCCTGCGTAGTCGTTTTGCTCGTAGAGCGAGAGGTCGAATTGCCGGTGGAGAAAATGTGCGCACCCAAGCCCCGCGATGCCCGTGCCGATGATGGCGAGCGATTTCACGATGCGGCGTTTTTTTCCACCTCTGCGTAGATGGATTGCGGCACGGGCTTGAGGTCCCAAATGAAACCGCACCACGCGAAGACCTTCAGCAGGTAGTAAGTAATATCCAGCTCCCACCAATAAAATCCCTGCCGCGCGGAAGCCATGTAGCGATGGTGATTATTGTGCCAGCCTTCGCCGAGCGTGATGAGCGCGAGCAGCAGGCTGTTGCGGCTGTCGTCGTCGGTATCGAAACGCTTTTTTCCCCACACATGCGCCAGCGAATTGATGAACAAAGTCCCGTGCAACAGAACCGCCGTGCTCACAAAAAATCCCCACACAAACATCTGTGCGCCGGAAGTGCCGAGTGCTGGCCAGAAATGATTTAGCACTGCGCCAAAGCCCCACAGCGCTGCGCCGAAAATCGCGGGCACGATGAGATCGAAGCGGTTCAAAAAAACGAGTTCCGGGTATTTCGCGAGGTCTTTGATCGTGCCGTATTCGGTGGGGAAGTTTTTTGAGGTCGTCATCCATCCGATGTGCGCCCACCAAAAGCCGCGCTGACGCGGAGAATGCGCATCGTGCTCGTCGTCGGAATGCTTGTGATGATGCCGATGAACCGCCGCCCACCACAACGCGCCGCGCTGCACCGCCGTGTTTCCCCACGCGGCGAAGACAAACTGCATGAAGCGACTCGTCTGAAAAGTGCGGTGCGAAAAATAGCGGTGATAAAAGCCGGTGATTGCAAACATCCGCACAAAATACAGCGCGACCGCCACTGCAACCGCAGTCCAGCTCCAGCCCACAAACGGCAGAAATACAAAGCCTAGGTGGATGAAGATAAACGGGATGGCGCGCGGCCATTCAAAGCGGTCGGGCTTTGCTTTTGCAGCTTCGGGGCCTCCGGGAAAGTAATCGGAGTCAAACCACTGGCGCAACCGCACGAGCAGGCGCTTAGGCAAAGACGGCTTGGAACGAGGTAATTCAGACATGAGAAAAAGCTCAACTTATACGCTTCGTATCACCAAAAAGCTACCATTGTGATGCTCTTGGTATTCAAAAACTGCACGGCACTAGTCGCGACAGTCGGAGGCTTTAGCAGCACCGGTTTGGCGTTTGAAATTGGCGCTCTGTGGCGCTGAGGAATACGTTGCGCCGTGCTTTCGCGGGGTCTTTGGCGCACTCACAGGCTTGGGCGATTCGCTCGCGCTCGATGGCTGCTTCCCCGCTCACTTCCTTGAGCATCATCGCGCTGAGAGCGATGGCGCTGAGGGCGTGTCCGGGCGGTTTTGCGATGGCTTCGAGCGGGAGATAAACTGGCTCGGTTTCGGCGAGGTCGGGTTTGCGGGTGCCGTTGAGCAGGCGCAGCCATTCACGCACGCTGAGGCAGATGATTGCGGTGACAAACGCGAGGAATACGGCGGTCACTGTGGCATCCACGTAGTTGATCAGTCGCGATGTCGTCGCTTTTTTGAGTGCGATGGTGGCGTTCTTGATTTCGGCGTCGCCCTTTGCATCCGCGAGCGTTTTTTCGAGCGTTGGAATCGAAGCGTCCGCTTTCTCCGCAGTTTGCAGGAATCCGATCACAGGACGCTTCGGATCATCCTCGCGGTGGAAGATTTTTTGCAGACCGGCGGTCATCGTTACGGAAAGCAGCCAGCACAGCGGGATGAGCGCGACGAGTGCGATGCGCGGCTTTCCGCGTTGGATGCCCATTTTCAAAAGGATGGTCGTGCCGAGACACAGCGCGATGCTGGCGAGGAGCTGGTTTGCGATTCCAAAAATCGGCCAGAGTGCCTTCACGCCGCCGTCTGGGTCCGTCACGCCGAGGATGAGAAACAAGCCCCATCCGGCGACCATCAATGCGCTGGCGACGACACCGGCGTAGATGTTTTTCGTGTCGCCGAATTTCGGGAAGATGCCGCCAAATGCGTCCTGCAAAAGATAGCGGCCTACGCGAGTGCCGGCGTCGAGCGTGGTCAAAATAAACAACGCCTCGAACATGAGCGCGAAGTGGTACCAAAGGTCCGTCCACTTTCCGCCGGTGAATTTGCCGAAGAGATTTGCCATGCCGACGGCGAAGGTCGGCGCGCCGCCTGTGCGACCGAAGAGCGATTTCTCGCCCATCGTCACGGCGAGCTGGTCCATCTGCTCTTTTGTCACTTTCACCGGCTCGCTTTTCCATCCGCCGCTTGAGTCGGGGACGAGCGCGGTGAAGCCGCTGTTGTTCACTTTTGCAATCGTCGCTTCGGGCGTGCCTGCGCTGTTGATGGCGAGATACTCCGCCGGTTGCAGCGTGCAGGCCGCGATGAGCGCCATGAGTGCGACGAGCGACTCCAGACACATCGCGCCGTAGCCGACGGAGCGTGCGTGTGTTTCTCGTGCGATAATTTTTGGCGTGATCCCGCTGGCGATGAGTGTGTGGAAGCCGCTGATCGCTCCGCACGCGATGGTGATGAAGCAAAACGGAAACACGCTGCCGGGAACGACGAAGCCGGTGCCATCCACAAACTTGCTGATCGCGGGCATTTGCAGCTCCGGCAGCATCACGAGCGTGCCTACAGCGAGCGCGAGGATGGTGCCGAGTTTCATAAAAGTGCTCAGGTAATCGCGCGGCGCGAGCAGCAGCCACACGGGGAGAACACTGGCGAGAAAGCCGTATCCGATGACAGCCCAGGCGACGCTGTATTCGCTGAGATGCAGCATTTCCGACCACTTCGGGGACTCATGCACGAACTTCCCGCCCCACACCGCGAGTAGGAGAAATACGACGCCAATCACGGAAACTTCCATCACTTTTCCCACACGGAAAAACCGCAGGTAGCCGCCCATAAACATCGCGATGGGAATCGTCGCGCCCACGGTGAAAATGCTCCACGAGCTTTCTCCCATCGCTTTCACCACGACGAGCGCGAGCACCGCGAGCAGGATTGTCATGATCGCCAAGATCGCCGCAAGCCCGATGCGCCCGATGGTGGAAGTCAGCTCATCGCGGAGCATCTGTGCAAGCGAGCGGCCATCGCGACGCATCGAGGCGGCGAGAATGATGAAATCCTGAACCGCGCCGCCGAGCACCACGCCGATGAGAATCCACAGCGTGCCTGGCAGATAGCCGAATTGCGCCGCGAGCACCGGCCCGACGAGCGGCCCCGGTCCGCTGATGGCTGCGAAGTGATGCCCGAAGACGATCCATTTATTTGTCTTCACAAAGTCGCGCCCGTCTTCGTGAATTTCGCATGGCGTCGCGCGGCGGTCGTCGAGCATCAGCACTTTTGCGGCGATCCACTTTGAGTAAAAACGGTAGCCGATTGCGTAGGTGCAGAGCGCCGCGACGAGCAGGAAGCCGGAGTTCAGCGGCTCATTGCGCTGAAGGGCGATGGTCGCATACGCGCCTGCGCCAAGTAGTGCGACGACGAGCCAGAGGATAGTGGAGAGAGCTTTATTCATTGCGCGTGACTACGCGCCCGCGGGGAAACTTTCCAGCGGCAAAAGCTGTTGAACTTTTACCCCGTGCTGTAGCGGTAGGCGGCAAGTGCTTGTCGGTTGTGACTGGTGAATTGTGAATAGACGCAAGCGAGTGCAGTCCGCGCTCGGTCGCTTGCGACTATTCACAATTCACCAGTCACACCCTCACTAGCAGAAAAGTTCCCCATCCTGAAAACGGGCAACGCTCTACTGCGGCGGCGGGCCTTCGTATTCCTCGCGCATCGCGTCGCACAGCGAGCGTTCGTAGAAAAGGAAGCGCTTCGTGACGTAGAGCGGGTCTTTTTGCTCCTTTGTATCGAGAAACTCCTCGATGAATTCCTCGATGCTCATCTCCTCGTAGCTATCAATCTCACGCTCCCAAAGTGCTTCCTTGAAACCGACTTTGTGCGTGGCTTCGAGACAGGTCAGCGCGAGTTCAAAATCGAGATCGTCGAACTCATCGCCGAACAACTCCGAGATCGTCGTGCCCGCATCGCACTGGATGATGTCCTCGCTGACGTAGTGCAGGATCGCGATGAATGAACTGACGTAAAAAGAGGCGGACATTTACTTTTTCTCCAGTGCGCTTTTGATCAGTGCGATGAACTTTTCGCGTGATTCTTTGATGAGCACTTTCGGGCCGGTGCCTTTGATAAATACAGGCCCATCCGCGTGCTCAATGATCGCGCCGAGCAGCGCAAAATCCGGCTCGTCCTGCGCAGGGCCGCCGAATTGACCACCCTTCATCGTGCCTTCCGTGGAGACGATGGTGACTTTCGTTCCGGCGATGTCGAGCGGCTCCGTCTTCGATGCGCCTTCTGCTGCTGCAAACTGCCCGAACCAGCGCTGCACATTCGCCTGCACACCGCCCGCGCCGCCCTCCGAGCCGAAGTGGAAAAAAGTGATGTCCGCGCCCTTCGCGCCGTCTTTACCGGGGATGGAAAGCTGCGCCTTGCGCATCGGCGAAGCGGGCGGGACCGACTTCCAGCCTTCCGGCAGCGAGAATGTGAACGCACTCACCGCAAAAGTATCAGCGGCAAAGAGCGTGGCGGAAGCGAGCAGAGAGAGCGCGAGAACGGCGAGACGTTTCATAAGACGCGCACTAAAGAGCAGCCCAGCGGTATTTTTCAACCGCTAACTAATGGCGAGATCAGCTTTCAAAGTATAATTTCGAACGCCGCGATAGCCCGCCGTAGCTCACGCCGCCCTCGGCGTGAACACTCCTTCCGCGCGGCGCAAATCTTCCGGCATTGCACACGGATATAATGTGACGCTCCGCGTGTGTGCCAAACACGCCGGGGGCGGCGTGAGCTACGACTGGCTTGCCGTGCGGAGGGAAGGGGCGCCTTTTGTCTTCGTAATTTGGTTCGCATGGAGTTTGTCATTTTCATTCAAGCGGCGCTTCTTTATTGAACGCACATGCTTTCCGACGACCACGGCGAAACTTCCTCGGTGCAGACTCCCGAACATCTGCGTCTGGCGGCGGAGGCGTGTCGTGAGGGGAACTGGAAACGCTGGGGTCCGTACCTCTCCGAGCGGCAGTGGGGCACGGTGCGCGAGGATTATTCGGAGAGCGGCGATGCGTGGCGTTATTTCCCGCATGACCATGCGCATTTACGGGCTTACCGCTGGGGCGAGGATGGGCTGATGGGGATTTGCGACCGGCAGGCGCGGCTTTGCTTTTCCATCGCGCTTTGGAATGGGCGCGATCCGGTTTTGAAGGAGCGGCTTTTTGGTCTGGCAAACGGCGAGGGGCCGCACGGCGAGGATGTGAAGGAGGCGTATTGGTATCTGGATGCGACGCCGACTTCGTCGTATCTGCGCGCGCTTTATAAATACCCGCAGCGCGAGTTCCCCTACCGCTGGTTGCGCGAGGAAAATGGACGGCGCACTTCCAAGGATCGGGAGTTTGAGCTGTGGGATACGGATGCGTTTGCGGACAACCGGTATTTCGATGTGTTCGCGGAGTATGCGAAGGCGAGCGAGGAGGATATTCTCATCCGCATCACCGTCGCGAATCGCGGGCCGGAAGCGGCGCGTATTCATGTGCTGCCGCAGTTGTGGTTTCGCAATACGTGGAGCTGGTCGCAAGACGCAGAGCGGCCATTTCTCAAGGCGCTGGGGCCGCAGACGGTGGAGGCATCGCACACTTCGCTGGGCGATTACCGGCTGATTTTGGAGAAGGAGGCACCGCTGCTTTTCACGGAAAACGAAACGAACATCGCAACGCTGTACGGTGCGCAAAATCCGCAGCCATTTGTGAAAGATGCCTTCCACCGCGCTGTGGTGCATGGCGAGCAGACGGCGGTGAACCCTGCATTTACCGGCACGAAATGCGCGGCGCACTACATCCTCGATGTCCCGGCGGGCGGCGAGATCGTGCTGCGGCTGCGGCTCGGTGGGACGCTGCATCTCGCGTCGCAGGACTTCGCGGATTTTGAAAAAGTATTCGCCGAGCGTGTGAAAGAGTCGCGGCTTTTTATGGCGACGAAATGCGCGCGCGGGCTGGATGCGGAGCGGCGCAACATCATCCGCCAAGCCTACGCCTCGCTGCTGTGGAGCAAGCAGTTTTACCACTACGATGTGAAGCGCTGGCTCAATGGCGATCCCGCGCAGCCCGCGCCGCCGCCGGTGCGAAAAGCAGGGCGCAACGCGGACTGGCAGCACCTTTTCAACGGCGACATCATCTCGATGCCCGACAAGTGGGAGTATCCGTGGTACGCGGCTTGGGACCTCGCGTTTCACATGATCCCGATGTGCCGCATAGACCCGGATTTTGCAAAGAGCCAGCTCCTCCTTTTGCTCCGCGAATGGTATCTGCGGCCCGACGGCGCGATGCCCGCGTACGAGTGGAATTTCTCGGACGTAAATCCGCCTGTCCATGCGTGGGCGTGCTGGCGTGTGTATAAAATGACGGCGACTCGCGGGGAGCGCGACACGCTGTTTCTGGAGCGGTGTTTTCAGAAATTGCTCATCAATTTTACCTGGTGGGTGAACCGAAAGGACGCACGCGGCCAGCATCTCTTCGGCGGCGGATTTCTCGGCATGGATAACATCGGGCTTTTCGACCGCAGCAAGCCGCTGCCGAGTGGCAAGACGCTGGAGCAGGCGGACGGCACGGCGTGGATGGCGTTTTACTGCGTGACGATGCTCTCGATGGCCGTGGAACTCGCGCGGACACGCCCAGCTTACGAGGACATCGCGAGTAAATTCTTCGAGCATTTCGTCGCAATCGCCGATGCGATGAACACGCTCGGAGGCAGCGGACTTTGGGACGAGCAGGATGGTTTTTACTACGACCGGCTGCGCGGCGAAGGCGATGAATCCGTGCCGCTCCGCGTCCGCAGTATGGTCGGCCTCGTGCCGCTGCTCGCCGTGGAAGTGCTGGAGCAGGATGTGATCAAATCACTGCCGGGCTTTCGCAAACGGATGCGGTGGTTCCTTGATAACCGCCCGGAACTCGCCGCGCAAAATAGCTACATGGAGCGCATCGCGACCGATGGCGGCGAGTTGCGCCTGCTCGCGATCCCATCCCGCGAGCGCCTCGTGCGCGTGCTCCAGCGGATGCTCGACGAAGCGGAGTTTCTCTCGCCCTACGGCATCCGCTCGCTTAGTCAGGCGCACGCGGAAGAGACGTTCTGTTTTCTCCACGACGGCGGGCACCTCTGCATCCAATACGAAGGCGGCGAAAGCACCGACGGGATGTGGGGCGGCAATAGCAACTGGCGCGGGCCGATTTGGTTTCCGCTGAACTATCTGCTCGTGGAGGCGCTGGAGCGTTACCACCGTTTTTACGGCGATTCGTTGAAAGTGGAGTATCCCGCGAAGAGCGGCGTTTTCCTCACGCTCGATGAAGTCGCCGCCCGCATCGCCCGCCGCACAACGCGCATTTTCGTCCCCGATGAAAACGGCGAGCGCCCTTGCCATCGCGACGATTCGCTCACGCAAAAACTCGCGACGGATCCGCACTGGCGCGAGCTGGTTTGGTTCCACGAATACTTCCACGGCGACACCGGGCGCGGCCTCGGCGCAAGCCATCAGACAGGCTGGACGGCACTCATCACGCGCTGCATGAATCTCGTCGGTCGGCGCGGGGATTTTTAATCTATGAGCACACTGAAACCCGCTATTTTCCTAGACCGCGACGGCACGCTGATGCACGACAACGGGTATCTCGCAGACCCGGCGGGCGTGGAGATTTATCCCGGCACGAGCGATGTGCTCTCGCTTTTGAAGCGTGCGGGTTTCCGGCTGATCGTGGTCACGAATCAAAGCGGAATCGGGCGCGGGATATTCACCCTTGCCGACTACGAAGCAGTCGCCGCCCGAGTTGAAGAACTGCTCGGCCACGGGCTGATTGACGCCACGTATTTCTGCCCCGACCACGCCGATGCGCCATCGCCACGCCGCAAGCCAAATCCCGGAATGTTGCTGGAAGCGGCAGGCGAGCATTCGCTCGACCTCACGCGCTCGTGGATGATCGGCGACCGCGATGGTGACATCCAGGCCGGCATCGCCGCTGGCGCCCGCTCGATCCTCGTGCAGACGGGAATCGGCGCGGAGGCAAAAGGCGACGGCGCGGTGTATGTCGCCAAAGACCTTGCCCAAGCCGCTGCATTCATCCTACGCAACACGCATGTCCGTTAAAATCGCCGTCGTCATCCCCGCCCGCTACGCATCCACGCGCTTTCCCCGCAAGCCGCTTTTCCCACTCGCGGGAAAGCCGATGATTCAGCATGTGTGGGAGCGGGCGAGCAAAGCGAAGGGCATCGAGCGCGTCATCATCGCCACGGAAGATGAGCGCATCGGAGCCGAGTGCGACAGCTTCGGCGCGGAATGCGTCATCACCTCGGAAGGCTGTCGCTCCGGCACCGACCGCGTCGCAGAAGTCGCGAAGAAACGGCTCGCGGGATTCACGCACATCATCAACGTGCAGGGCGACGAACCACTCATCGCCCCCGCCACCATCGCCAAGCTCGCTCGCGAAATGTCCGCAGACAAAAGCGTGCGCATGATCACGGCGGCAAACGTCTTCGCGCCGGGCGAAGATATGCAAAATCCGAACAGCGTAAAAGTCGTCGTGGACCGCGCTGGCGACGCTCTCTATTTCAGCCGCTCCCCGATTCCCTACGAGCGCACCGAGACGAAAGGGCTGCGCTATTTCCGGCACCAAGGCATCTACGGCTACACGATGGAATTGCTTATCCAGTTTGTGAAATGGAAGCCCACGCTGCTGGAAAAAGCCGAGTCCCTCGAACAGCTCCGCGCTTTGGAAAACGGCGTAAAAATCCGCGTCGTGGAAGTGAAGCACGCCAGCCTCGGAGTGGACACACCGGAAGACGCAAAAGCCGTCGCACCGCTGCTTGAGGCGATGCTACGAAAGTGAGCATCCAGCACTGATGATGAAAGAAGCCCCCTTCAACCCGAGCGCCGAGATTGAATGCGGAAAGCGTAAAGGAGCGGCGAATTTATTCGCCGACTTTCACCACCGCGTAGCGCACGATCTTTCTTCGCGCCGCGCTGTTGAGATTTGCGCTTCGCGTTTTGGTGTCGGCGAATGAATTCGCCGCTCCTTTGCGTCTCCCGCGCTTGGCTGACTCCAATCGCCGCGTTCGGGTGGCCGAAGGTTACACCAACGCGGAGGGTGAGGCGGTGCCCGGACTCGGCGGCGGATTCCGTTACTGCACGCTGGGTGAGACGCTATTCGACGAAGGCGGACGCATCCGCGATAGCGTGCGCTTTGGCGAGCTGGCGCGGCACGTCTATTTCACCGAGACGGGCGAACCGCTGCCGGAGAGTGGTATAGGCTTTCAGCCTGTGGTACTTTCTCCGCTGCTCGGAGTCTGCCGGGGCGTCGCGATTTACCTGCTCTACAACGGCATCCTCGGCGACAAGAGCGCAAACGGCGGCAACGTGCTGATGCGGGCCACACTCGCCAAACTGCCGCCTTTTGACGGGCCGAAGGTCGTCTATTGTGCCGGGTGTTTGCTCGGTGAGGAGCGACTGGCAGCAGAAAGAATCACTGTGCGGCAGACGCCGTATGAGATAAGAATCAGCTAAACCAACCAGCCATGCCAAAGACACTCGAAGCGATCACCCGCGATGTATTGGAACTACCCAACACCCAGCGCCTCGCGCTCGCCCGCATCATCCTCGATCTCGATGGGGGCGCAGCCGATCCCGGCTCGGAGGAAGCGTGGGACAAGGAAATCCGGGCGCGACTGAAAGCATACGACGAAGGGAAGTTGGAGACGATCCCCTATGAGGACTTCCGGGCTGAAATGGAGGAGCGTTTTAGGCGATGATGCTGCGGATTCCAAGCGTCGTCCAGACCGAGGTGCGGGAGGCGGCGGAATACTACGAAGACGAGCGCCCCGGACTTGGTGACGGCTTTTGACGCTAGGTGGATTCGCGCGTCCGCTGGATCATGATGAACGCGAAAGTGCCTCGACTCCGCGCTGGAAATTACCGGCGAGTGAACCTGAGCGTGTTTCCCTTTTACATCGCCTACGTGATCCGCGGTGAAACGGTGGTGCTGCTCGCCGTGGCACACTCGGCGAGGGAGCCGGAATACTGGATGAAACGGGAGGTATGATCGCGCTCAAAGACTACCAGCGCCGTGTGCTCGCCTCGTTGCGGGACTTCCTCAATCACGTCTCGCGCGGCGTGCCGCTGAGTCAGGCGTTTTACGATGTGCAGCTTGCGAATGACCGTCCACCGGCACCTTACATCCCGGTGATCGCGGCGGGTCTGCGGCCTGAAATGCCCTACGTCTGTCTGCGCGTGCCGACGGGCGGCGGCAAGACGCTGCTCGCGAGCCATGCGGTGGGACTAGCAAAGCACGAACTGCTGCACGCGGAGCGCGCGGTGGTGCTGTGGCTGGTGCCGAGCAACACGATCCTCACGCAGACTGCCGACGCGCTGCGCGACCCGCGCCACCACTACCGGCGCGCGCTGGAGATTTCCTGCGCCGGGCCGGTGGAAGTGTTGACCATAGACGAGGCGCTGCGACTTTCCCACGGGACGGTGACGGGCAACACGGTGGTGATCGTGGCGACGATTCAATCCTTCCGGGTCGAGGACACGACCGGGCGCAAGGTCTATGACCAGAACAGCGAGTTTGCGGAGCACCTGCTGAACGTAACTGCCGACAGGCTCGCCGACCTCCTGCCGGGCGCGGACGGCAAGCCGAAGCCGTCGCTCGTGAACATGCTGCGGCTGCGGCGGCCCATCGTGATCGTGGACGAGGCGCACAATGCGCGCACGGAGCTTTCCTTTTCCACCCTCGGGAATGTGCTGCCGTCCTGCATCATCGAGTTCACCGCGACTCCGGCACGGACAAGAGCGCCATCGAACGTGCTGCACCACGTCTCGGCGGCGGAGCTGAAAGCGGCGGATATGGTAAAGTTGCCGCTCCGCGTAATCACGCGGCACCCGAGCCAGAAGGATGCGCTTTTCGCCGATGCGATCACGTTGCGGAGCGACCTCGAAAAGCTGGCTCTCGCGGAGGCATAGGCGACGGGCGAATATATTCGCCCGATTTTGCTGATTCAGGTAGAGCGCGTGGATGCGTGTGAGCCGGTGCGCGAAAGGTTGGTGGCGGAGTTCGGCATCGCGCGGGATGAGGTGAAGATTTCCGTGGGCAGCAAGGACGAGTTGAAAGACGCGAAGGACATCGGCACGGCAAAGAGCAAGGTGCGCTTCATCATCACGGTGGAGAAGCTGCGCGAAGGCTGGGACTGCCCGTTTGCCTACGTGCTGTGTTCGCTGAAGGAGACACGCTCGGCGACGGCCATTGAGCAAATCGTGGGTCGCATCCTGCGACTGCCGGGTGCGAAGTCTAAGCAGCATCCCGACCTGAATTGCGCCTACGCATTTTCCATCTCTCCAAACATCCACGATGTTCTGGCCGAGCTGCGCGATGCGCTGGAAAGTAACGGCTTCACCGCGGCGGATGCCGAGCGGATCATCATCCCGGTGGCGCAAGGCTCGCTCGCGCTCGGCGCACAGCCGAGGACGGTGACGCTCGAACCCGGCAAAGAAATGGATGTTGCGGTGGCGCAATCGCAGGTTGCGGCACTCGGCGGCAAGGTGCGCCTGAACGCGACCACGGGTGCGCTCACGATCTTCGTCCCGCTGGATGCGCACGAAACCGAAAAGCTGACCTCGTGCGCCACGACGCCGGAGGCGAAACAGAAGGTGACGGAAGCTGTGGCGCTCGTGCGCGAAGCCGAGCGGGCCTTTGGCGGCAGCGGTGCGACGCGGCAGCCGTCTCCTTACGAGCTGCAACTCGATTTCATCGTGCCGCTGCTGTGCGTGCGTGAAGACGGGCAGCTCTTCGAGTTGGAGAGCACATTTCTGCTCGAACACCCGTGGAAGCTCAGCGCGAAAGACGCCGCGCTGGCCGTGGGCTACAATCCGTTGCGACGACCAAGCGGCAAGGCGGGCCTCGTGGACATCGGCACGAAGGGCGAAGTCGAAACTTCGGTGGTCGCCGAGACGCCGGATGCGGATTTCGTCGGCACGCTGCACCAACAAGTGCTCCAACTCGGCGGCGGAGACGATTGGACGGCGGAGACGATTGGACGGCGGAGACGCTCATTGCCTGGCTCGACAAGCGGATTGGCCACGCGGACATCCCATTCGGCGAGTCGGCAGAGTTCCTGCGCAAGGTGCTGAACGGACTGATGGCGCAGTATGGAATCACGGACGTAAGCGTGCTCGCGCTGGATCGCTTTCGGCTGCGTGATGAAGTCGAGCAGCGCATCCAGCAGCACCGTGAGAGCGAGCGAACTGCGGCATTCAAAGGCTGGCTGTTGCCGGAATCGGCGCTGACCGTGAGCGATGAGCGCGCACTCAATTTCAAAACGATGATCTATGAGCCGGGCTGGCTCTACGAAGGCGGCTTTCAATTCAAGAAACACTACTTCGGACCGAAGCCCGGCGAACTGCGCGAGAAGCGGGCGGACGGATCGCTCACCGAGGAGTTTCAGTGCGCGCAGTTTCTCGATGGGCTGCCGCAAGTGAAGTTCTGGGTGCGCAATCTCTCGAAGCGGTCGGGTTCATTCCGGCTGCAAACGTCGAAGGATTGGTTTTACCCGGACTTCGTCTGCCAGCTCAACGACGGGCGCGTGCTCGTAGTGGAATACAAGGGCAAGCATTTGCTGGCAGAGGCGGCGGAGAAAGCGGCGGTCGCGGCGGTATGGGCGTCGCGCAGCGGCGGGTGCTGTCTTTTTGTGATGCCTACGGATCAGGATTTCGCAACGATCACGCGCGCTGTTACCACATGAGCCTCGCACGCTACACCGTCACCCGTTTTCACAAACGGGTGGAGAACACCCGCTGGGAAGCCAGCACTCGGCGGCCCAGTCCGAATGATGCGGCTCGTGGCGATTTTTGCACTGCTGGCGTAACTTGGGTTTTCAGCAACCTGATAGGGTTCGCGGCCATTTCGTAGTTGCCGCGCGGCGGATGCGTGACAATGGTTTTTGCAGTATGACACCTCCTTCGGAGTATCCGACACCTTGGCAGAAAAAAGTGATTTGGCGTGCGCTTGCTGCGCTTTCGCTTGCGGGCATCTTCGCAGTTTCGGTCGGGTTTCTTTATGTGTTTTCGCGCGTGATGTCGTTCATGCAGCCGATTCTCGTGCCGTTCGCAATCGCGGGTGTGATGGCGTATTTGCTGGAGCCTGCCGTGGTGCGGTTGGTGAAGTTCGGGACCACGCGGCATCGCGCGGTGAGCGGTGTTTTTGTCATCACATCGCTGGTCGTTGCCGGGCTTTTGTTCTGGCTGATTCCTGTCGTCTCCACGCAGACGGTGAAGCTCGCGAAAAAGGTGCCCGACATTAGCTACAAAGTGCGGCACGGCGTCGCGACGTTTGCGATTAGTGTGCGCGATCAATACGGCCTGAAATTGCTGCCGGAAGAGATGCTCGTGGTTCCAAAACCAAAGGAAACAAAGGCGACGCCAAAAGACGAAAAGCCGGAAGCTGCCAGCACCGCAGAAAGTAAAGTGCCGACGACTGAGCCTGCGAAAACTGCGGAACCGCAGAGCAGCCCGGAGAGCAAAGAAGAAGCGACGATTGCAAATGCGAAGCCGAATGCAGTGCCGGAATCGCCGGAGGATATTCTCCATAAAATCGGGTCGGGCGATTGGGTGACCGATGCCTTGCCAACCATCGCACGCAGCGGCTGGAATTTCATTAGCGCGAGTCTCGGCGGCTTTCTCGGCTTCTTCGGCTTTCTGCTCTCGCTCGTCATCGTGCCGCTCTACTTGTTCTACTTCCTCACCGAGTCGCCGCACATCGCTCGCGGCTGGTCTGCTTATGTCCCGCTCAAAAAGAGCGAGTTTAAGGACGAAGTGGTTTCCTGTCTTACGGAGATCAATGGCTACCTCATCGCATTTTTCCGTGGGCAACTGATTGTGAGTATCATCAACGGCGTGGCCACCGGCGTCCTGCTTGCGTCTGCGGGGCTGGATTTCGGAATCCTCATTGGCTTCGCGCTGTGCTTCCTCGGCATCATCCCGTATCTTGGAATTTTCATCTGCTGGATTCCCGCCGCGATCATCGCGTCGGTGCAGGGCGGTTCGTGGATGCTGCCAGCGGATGCGCCGTGGTGGGCTTTCCCGCTGATCGTCACGGGAATTTTTGCCGTCGTTCAGCAAGTGGACGGTCTTTTCGTCACGCCAAAAATCGTCGGCGAGCGCGTGGGACTTCATCCCGTGACCGTGATTTTCTCGGTGTTTCTGTGGTCGCTGCTGCTCGGCGGATTGCTCGGCGCGATCCTCGCTGTGCCGCTCACCGCGACGGCGAAGGTTATTTTGAAACGCTATGTGTGGGACCGCACCATCGGCGCGACTCCCGTGACGCTGCTCGAAACATGAACGCCACGAACCCACCCGGAAATCCCGGCGGCGCAAAGAAGGTGCTCGTTGTGACAGGCGGCTTAAACCGTCGCGACATCCTGCTGGCCATCGTGATCGTTGTCGGGCTGCTCGGCTTTGTCTTTGCCGCGATTTACTCCACCGGTACCGCGAAAAATCCGAACATGCTGACCGGCGTGATTCAGGAAAAATACAAGACCGGCGAGCAGGTGCGCGACATCGTGGTGAGCGCGGAGAAAGGCTCACGGGGAATCACCGAGAAGATCGTGAACAGCGGATGCTACCTCAAAGTGCATGTCGCCAGCGTGAACAAGATTTACAACGTCATGCTCGCCGAGTCCGAGTGGCAGACGAAAAAATTGGGAGACAAAATTGACTTCCTCCGCCCCGCCTCCGAGCGGCAATAAATCCCATGGAAAACGACATCGAACGCACGCTCTTTCACGAGCAGACCATCCTGAGCAGGCTGGATGAACTCGCAGCCGAAATCACCGCCGAATACCGGGGCCGCGACCTCACAGTGATCGCGGTTTTGAACGGCAGTCTTTTCTTCATGGCCGATCTTCTGCGCCGCATCCAGCTCCCGCTGAGTCTCGATTGCCTCAGCGTCTCCAGCTACCACGGCGGCACCGAAAGCAGCGGGACTGTCACGTTTGATCAAACCTCGCTGCCCGATGTCAGCGGGCGACACGTCCTGGTTCTCGACGACATCCTCGACACAGGCCGCACGCTCCACGCGATCTGCACGCGGCTAAAAAACGAGGGCAACCCCGCAAGCATCCGCATCTGCGTTTTGCTGAAGAAAAACAAAGTGCGCGACGAGGTGATGGAGGCGGACTACTCGGGCTTTGAAATTGGCGACGAATTCGTGGTGGGCTACGGCCTCGATTATCAGGAACGCTATCGCAACCTGCCATTCATCGGCGTCCTCAAACACGAAGTCTTCGCCGGCCAGCAAAGCTAACTCATCCCATGTTCGATTTTCCACGCAGCGAACCGGCACAGCCACCATTCAGCAATCGCTCGACGGCAGACTCGTCGAACGTCATCGAGTTACAGGCCGAAGTGGAGCGGCTCTATTTCATCACCGAGGCGCTCTGGCGCATCCTCAAGGAGAAGCACTGCCTTGATGAAAACGAATTGGTGAAACAGATCACTCTCATCGACATTGAGGACGGCAGACTCGATGGACGAAAGCCAAAGACCCCGCCGCAGCCATGCCCGAAGTGCAATCGCACCGTAGGCAGGCAGCGCGTAAAATGCCTATTTTGCGGCGAACCCATCGCGCAAAATCCGTTCGACCGCTAAGCTCGAACGGCGATTGTTCCGAAATTTTCACAGCTAAATACTTCCCAAGCCGGGAAGTGCTTGATACACCCTAACTAGCTGGTTTGCGCCTCAGCTCTCTCCGAAACCGGCTGAAAGGAATATTATGGCAACGAAAAAACCAACGAAAGAGGGAGCGGCCAAACCGGTCGCTGAAACTAAACCTAAAACTGCGCCCAAGCGGATTGCAGCGGCAAAACCTGCTGCGAAACCCGCTGCCAAAGCTGCGCCAAAGCTGACGCGGAAAACAAACGCCAAGCCGGTGAAAACGGTATCTGCGAGCAAGTCGGAGATTGAGCTTTGCGCTTACTACCTATCCGTCGAGCGTCGCGCTGCGGGCCTGAAGCCCGATCTCGTCGCGGACTGGTTGGAGGCCGAGCGGCAATTGACGGCCTGATCCGCACGCGGAATCCGCCGTTGCGGATAATTGGGATTGCAGAATGTTGCGCGTGGCTATACGAATTAGCCATGACTAACATTCTTCGTCTTTTCACATTTTTCCGGCGTTTTTCTGTCGCTGCTCTGCTCGCCGCGATTTTTGTGGCTGGATGCGAGAAGCCTCAAACTGCTCCCAAACTCCCTGTCGTGCTCACGACATTCACCATCCTTGCCGACATGGCGAGGAATGTGGGCGGCGAGCACGTTGAGGTTATATCCATCACAAAGCCGGGAGCGGAGATTCACGGATATGAGCCGACGCCCGGCGACATCCTGAAGACCAAGCAGGCGACACTAGTTCTTTGGAATGGAATGAATCTGGAGCGCTGGTTCGAGCCATTTTTTGCCAATGTGAAAAACGTCCCGCATTTCACCGTCACGGAGGGAATCGAGCCGATGGGAATCACCGAGGGGCCATACACTGGGAAGCCAAATCCACATGCGTGGATGTCGCCGGAGAACGCCGTTCGCTACGTGGAAAATATCCGCGATGCGCTCACAAAAACGCTGCCGCAACATGCGGATTCATTCAAAGCCAATGCCGATTCTTACATTGCCAAAATCCGCGAAACTGCCGCGCCGGTTCGCGCGAAACTCGCCGCCATCCCCGAAGAGCAGCGATGGCTGGTCACGAGCGAGGGTGCCTTCTCCTATCTGTGCCGCGACTACGGGCTGAGACCGCTTTATTTGTGGCCGATCAACGCCGATGCGCAGGGCACACCTCAGCAAGTGCAGCGTGTCATTGATGCCGTCCGCGCAAATAAGGTGCCGGTGGTTTTTTGCGAGAGCACCGTGAGCGATAAGCCTGCGCGGCAAGTTGCAAAAGAAACAGGCACGCGATTTGGAGGCGTGCTCTACGTTGATTCACTCACCCCGCCAGATGGCCTCGCGCCGACTTTTTTGAAGCTGCTGGAAACGAACGCCGAGACGATTCTTTTAGGATTCTTGCCCGATGGAAAATAGCCCTCTGGTGCTCGAAGCGCGGGAGGTTTCCGTGACTTATCCAAACGGAAACACAGCGCTGCGCGACGCGAGTTTTCGTCTGGAAGGCGGGACAATTTGCGCACTAGTGGGCGTGAATGGCTCCGGCAAATCCACGCTCTTCAAGGCGCTCATGGGTTTCGTAAAGCCGGTGCATGGATGGGTGAAAGTAAATGGCGACAGCATCCGCAACGCACAAAAGCGGAGCTGGGTCGCGTATGTTCCGCAGGCCGAGGATGTGGATTGGACGTTCCCCGTGAGCATTCACGATGTCGCGATGATGGGTCGCTACGGGCACATGGGGCTGATGCGGATTCCGCGTGCGGCAGATCGCGAGGCGGTGCGCGTGGCGCTGGAGCGCGTGGGGCTTTGGGAATTGCGCGACCGGCAAATCGGCGAGCTTTCTGGCGGGCAGAAAAAGCGCGCATTTGTTGCGCGAGCTATCGCGCAGGGTGGACGGATTATCCTCCTCGATGAGCCGTTCACCGGCGTGGACGCAAGGACTGAGGCCGACATCATCACGCTGCTCCAGGAGCTTCGCTCGGCGGGCAGCCTCATTCTCGTCTCCACGCACAACCTCGGCTCAGTGCCGGAGTTTTGCGACCGCGTGGTGCTCGTGAATCGCACGGTGCTGGCTTGCGGCCCGACGGAGGAAGTGTTCACGCCGGAGAATTTGATCAGCGCATTCGGCGGAGTCCTGCGCCAGTTCCGCATGGATAGTTCGACCATCCAGGACCACGACGGCCAGAGCGTCACCGTCCTCACCGACGACGAGCGGCCTCTCGTGCTCGGTAAAAAAGGCCACATCGAATACCTCGACCGCACAGGCCGCGAGGCGCTCATTTCCGAGCGGGAAAAAGAGGAGCAAAAGTGAATTGGCTCACGCCCTTTCAATACGACTTTTTGCTCACAGCGATGTGGACGAGCGCGCTCATCGGCTGCGTGTGCGGGCTGCTTTCGGGCTTCGTCACGCTGAAAGGATGGTCGCTCATGGGTGATGCGCTAAGTCACGCCGTGGTGCCCGGAGTCACGCTTGCGTATCTCGCCGGGTGGCCGTTTTCCGTCGGCGCATTTGCAAGCGGGCTGCTCGCAGCGGGCGCAATGGCGTTTGTAAAAGTGAAGACGCCCGTGCGCGAAGATGCGGTCATCGGCATTGTGTTCACGGCATTCTTCGCGCTTGGGCTGCTGCTGATTTCCATTTTTCCCACGCGCATGAATTTGAAAATCATCGTGTTCGGAAACATCCTCGGCATCGCTGTGGAAGATATTTTGCAGCTCGCGATTATTTCCGTCGTTTGTCTCACGGTGATTGTTTTGAAATGGCGCGATTTGATGCTGTTTTGCTTCGATAGCAACCACGCCCGCGCACTCGGTCTTCCAGTAATGTGGCTGCATGTGCTGTTGCTCATGTTGCTCTCCGCGACTGCGGTTGCTGCGTTGCAGGCTGTGGGTGCGTGCCTTGTTGTGGCGATGCTGGTGATTCCCGGCGCGACGGCGTATTTGCTTACGGACCGGTTCGGATGGATGCTCATCATCGGCGCACTCTTCGGCACTCTGACGGGATTTATTGGAGCGTATGCCAGCTACTTTATTGATGGGCAGACCGGCGGCTGCATCGTCACTCTGCAAGCCGCGCTTTTTGTCATCGCGCTGGTATTTGCGCCAAAGCATGGACTCATCGCGACACGACGCGCACGGGCATGATGGAGCACCTGCACACTCCATTTCAAAGTGAGTTCCTCGCCGCGTTTTGCGTGGGCGGGCTTGTGGCGGCGGTGTGCGCGGTGCTCTCGTGTTTTCTCGTGCTTCGTGGCTGGTCGTTGATGGGCGATGCCATCTCCCACGCGGTGCTTCCGGGAATCGTGCTGGCCTACATCGCTGGCATCCCGCTCTCGCTCGGCGCATTTGGCAGCGGTATGCTCTGCGCCGTGGCGACGGGCTGGATCAAAGAGAACAGTCGCATCAAGGAAGACACCGTGATGGGCGTCGTGTTCACGGGATTATTTGCATTCGGCCTCGTCCTTTTTTCGCGCACTGCATCTGATCTCCATCTCGATCACATCCTCTTCGGAAACATCCTCGGCCTTACGCCGGAGCGCATTATTGAAACAACCGCGATCTCCATCGCAGTGCTCGCCGTCGTCGCAGTGCTTCGCCGGGATTTGCTGCTGGTGTGCTTCGACCCGTCGCACGCGCGGGCCATTGGCCTTCGGCTGCGCGGGCTGACTTATCTTTTGCTCGTTCTTCTCTCGCTCACCATCGTCGCGGCGATGCAGGCAGTCGGCGTGATTCTCGTCATCGCCGCGCTCATCACGCCCGGAGCCACCGCGCTGCTCCTCACTAAGCGGTTCGACCGAATGCTGCTCATCGCGCTGTGCTCATCCGTGCTCTCCACTTGGCTCGGCATTTACATCTCGGTGATTTCCAACGCCTCACCCGCAGGCTGCATCGTGCTCACGCAAACTCTCGTCTTCGTCGTTGCGCTACTATTTGCGCCAAGCTGCGGACTGCTCCGCAGAAATCGCCAAGTCACGAGTTAGCGTCCGCCGCGCTCGAATTGCGGGGGGATTTCCTCGATGGTCACGTTGGTCTTTCCGGGTTTCCCGTCGCGCAGGATTTGGATTTCGATTTTCTGACCCGCTTCGAGCGAGCCGATCATGCCGCGCAGAGTTTGGAAGTCGTCCACGGGCTTTCCGTTGAGGCTGCGGACGATGTCGCCGGGCTGGAGTCCGGCGCGTTCAGCGGGCGAGCCGGGAACGGTGCTGGTGATGATTGCGCCTTTCAAATCCGGCACTCCGAAGTTTTGCGCGAGTCTTGGCGTGAGGGATTGGAGGTTTAATCCCAGCCAGCCGCGCACGAGGCGACCGCGCTTGAGGATGCTCTCCATGACGCGCTTTGCGGTGTTTGACGGGACGGCGAAGCTGATGCCCTGCCAGCCGCCGGTCTTTGTAAAAATCGCGCTGTTAATGCCGATGATCTCGCCACGAACATTGAGCAGCGGCCCGCCGGAATTGCCCTGATTTACTGCGGCGTCGGTCTGGATGTATTCGAGGCCGCTGTCATTTCCCGTGCGCCGCCCGGTGGCGCTCACTTGGCCAAAAGTGGCGGTCCCATCGAGTCCGTAGGGGTTGCCGACGGCGACGACTTGCTGGCCTTGAAAAACGGCTTCGCTGTCGCCGAGCGGGAGCGCCTGGATTTCGCTGATGTCGATCCGCAGCACTGCGATGTCGGTATTTGGATCGCTGCCGATGAGCTTTGCCGGGACGTTGCGCCCGTCGGTGAGCAGGACGCGGATTTCCGTCATGTTGGCGATGACGTGGTGGTTGGTGAGAATGTGGCCTTCTTTGGAGACGATGACGCCGCTGCCGAGCGAGGTGGATTTTCCGCTCTGAAGCCGCTGCTGCCCGCGCAGCAAATCTTCGACGGTGAGCGGGAGCGGTTGATACACCTCGCGCGAGGAGGTGATGCTGACGACGCTGGGCATCACCGCCTGCACAAGACGAGTGAACGCCGCATCGGTCGCTTCGAGGATTTTTACATCGTCGAGATTCAGCGCGGGCGCGTCGGGAAGCGTGTATTTTTCCGGCGCACGGCCCGAATTGCGATGCTCAAATCTCCACCAGCCGTAGCCGATGAGTATGCCGACGATGAGGAGCGGAAGAATCCTTCGCATGAAAACCAGCCTGTTGTGGAGAGCCTACGCGGGAGCGCCACTCAAGCCGCCAATATCAATCTGAGGTTCGTCAATTGGCGGTTCGGCAGCAGGTGGATTTTCCACTTTCGTTTTGCTTGCAGGGCGGGCGGGCGGATTGCTCATGCCGCCGGATTTTGTGATGTCGTGGACCTGCCCACCGTCGAGCGTCTCGTACTCGAGCAGCGCTTTGGCGATGATGTTGAGCTTGTCGCGATTTGCGGAAATGAGGTTCCTTGCGCGGGCGTATGCGTCGTCGCAGAGCTTCTTCACTTCGCGATCAATTTCCTGCGCGGTGACTTCGCTGAAATTCCGCGCTCGGCTGATGTCGCGGGCAAGGAAAACGTGCTCCTCGCCTTCGCTGTAATCCACCATTCCAAGGCGTTCGCTCATGCCCCATTCGCACACCATTTTGCGGGCGATGTTGGTCGCTTGTCCGATGTCGCCGCGAGCGCCATTGGTCACATCGCCAAAGACGAGTTCTTCGGCAACGCGGCCACCCATGATCATCACGAGGCGGTCGAGCAGCTCGTTCTTGCGGTGCGTGTATTTGTCTTCGATTGGGAGATACATCGTGGAACCGAGCGACGGGCCGCGCGGAATGATGGTCACTTTGTGCAGCGGATCAACATGCTCCAGCAAACAGCCGAGCAGCGCGTGGCCGGCTTCGTGGTAAGCAGTGTTTTCCTTCTCCTTGTCCGACATCGCGAGCGAGCGGCGCTCCTTGCCCCAGCGCACTTTGTCGCGGGCTTCTTCGAGGTCGTGATTGGCGATGGATTTGGCACCACGGCGAGCGGCAGAAAGGGCGGCTTCGTTGATGACGTTGGCCAGCTCCGCACCGCTGTATCCGGGCGTGCCTCGTGCAGTCACGGCGAGGTCCACGTCGTCGCCCATCTTCACTTTCTTGGCGTGGACTTTAAGGATTTCCTCACGGCCTTTTACGTCGGGCAGTGAGACGGTGACTTGGCGATCAAAGCGGCCTGGGCGCAGCAGCGCGGGGTCGAGGACATCGGGGCGATTTGTCGCTGCGATGATGATGACTCCGTCCTGCGTATCAAAGCCGTCCATCTCCACCAGCAGCGCGTTTAGCGTCTGCTCGCGCTCGTCGTGCCCGCCGCCGAGTCCGTGCCCGCGATGGCGGCCCACGGCATCAATTTCATCAATGAAAATAAGGCACGGCGCGGCTTTTTTGCCCTGCTCGAACATGTCGCGCACGCGGCTTGCGCCGACGCCGACGAACATCTCCACAAAGTCCGAACCGCTGATGCTGAAAAACGGCACATCCGCCTCGCCTGCGATGGCGCGGGCGAGCAGCGTCTTGCCGGTGCCCGGCGAGCCGACCATGAGAATGCCTTTTGGGATGCGCCCGCCGAGCTTCTGGAAACGCTTCGGGTCTTTGAGGAACTCCACGATTTCCTGCACCTCTTCCTTCGCCTCCTCCACGCCGGCGACATCCTTGAAAGTCACCTTGTTTTTATCACGCGCCATCATCCGGGCCTTGCTCTTGCCGAAAGTGAGTGCGCCTTTTCCAGCCATGCGAATCTGCTGCCGGAAGAAAAAGTAGATGAGCAAAATGATGAGCAAAATCGGCAGAAGATTTAGCAGGAAGGAGAGCATCAAATTGCTGTTGTCTGCGCGGAGTTGATAATTCACATCCGCAGCGCGGAGATCGGCCTCCACAGAGCGATTGAATTCTAGATTTACCGTCACGCGCACGGGTTTTTTATCGGGCATACGAAGTGCCTCGATGTGGTCGGTCACGCTGCCTTGGTTGAGCACGAGGACTACGTTTGCCTTGTCAATTTTGTCCTCTTTTAGCTCATCAAGAAATAGCTTATACGTGATCACGGGCGCACTCGCGTAAGGATTCCCCTTCACGAAAAAAGCGCCGCCGATGAGAGCGATTGCGAGCGCAAACAGGATCACTCCGCGCCAGTTGAAATTCGGTTCGGGCGCACCTTCGTTTTCAGGGTCGCGCTCACGGTTTGGTCTAGGATTTTGCTGTGCCATTATATTTTTCCAGAGTTGCGGAATCTAATCTGTGTTTGTTTGTGGTCAACGGCTATCCCGCCATAAACCGCAATCATACGCACTTATAGCGCAGTTTACGCAGTCGGCATATTTTCGGACGTAAAAAAGCGCGAGTTCACACCTGCCGCCACCGGAAAAGTCTTTCTCCGCATTTTTGTCCCAGCCGTAGTGCTGCCCGCTAAACGCGGTTTTTATCAAAGCGGAACTGCGCTTGGTTCGAGCGAAATGGAATCGGTGATTCGCGGGCAGAGCGGCACTTTTTTCTGGAGCTTGCAGACGAGGTAAAACAGCTCCATGCGCCACCAGATTCCCCACGAAAAACCAACATGCCCCGCGAGCACGGCATTCACGGCGGCGGCGAGCTGGAGATATTTTACAGGCGTGGTGAAAACCTCGATGAACTCCGGCTCATACCACGCGGTCACAAAGCGCAGGTATTTATCCATGATGCTGCCGATGCGTTTTTCGTAAGCGGCAAACAGGCGGCTGCGGCAGGCGGGATCGTCGAGCACGCGGTCCAGCGCGTCTGCGGCAAGTTCGCCGCCTTGGATTGCGAGGAAGACGCCGGTGCTGAAAATCGGGTCTATGAAACCTGCCGCATCGCCCGCGAGCATCCAGCGCTCGCCGGTGAAGCGTTCATTGCGAAATGAATAATCTCCGGCGGATTGTGCGCTGCCGATTTGCGTCGCGTCGCGCATCCGCTCTTTCATCAGCGGACTCGCCTCGATTGCGGCGTTCAGCATCGCTTCGGGCGAAAGTTTCCGTGCGCGGAAAGTGGCGGCATCCATCACGAGGCCGACGCTCGTGCGGCTCTCATCGAGCGGGATCAGCCAGAACCAAAATCCCTCGCCGCGCACGAGTCGCGTGAGCGTGCCATCAATCCCCTCGTCGCGCTGCACGCCTGTAAAATGGGCGAAGCACGAGAACTTCCGCAGATTCGGATACGGGCGGCGGAGTTGGAGTTGGTTGCCGATAATCGCGTGCCGCCCGCTCGCATCAATCACGTATCGGGCGCGCACTTCACCGGAGTTTGTGTGGATGGAAATGCCGTCGTCGCGCAGGTCCACGGATTCCACATGCACGCCCTCGCGACACTCCGCGCCGACCTCCCGCGCACGGTCGAGGAGCACTTGATCGAAAACCGCGCGCTCGATTTGAAATGCCTCGCCGTGCTTCAAGCGGAAGCCGTTTTTGAAATAAAACTTCACCACCCGCGAGCCGCACGCCGTCGCGATCTCTGCGCCGTTTTTCGGCATCGCTTTTTGCTTCAAAGTCTCGCGCACGCCGAGCCTGTCAAAAGCACCCATCGAGTAGGGCAGCAGCGATTCGCCGATGCGGAAGCGGGGGAACTTTTCCCGTTCCAAAACGATCACGCGCCGACCCTTCTGCGCCAGTAAAATAGCGGGCGTCGTCCCCGCAGGACCACCGCCGATAATTGCCACGTCGTATTCTTGTTCAACCATTTGCACCTTTACGGAAGCATACTGCGGGCGGCTGCGAAAATAGGAATTCTTTCCTTTTCCAGAATCCGCTCGCGGGCAACGCTGCCTCATGCACATGCCCACATTTATCGAGCGCAAGCGCGACGGCAAGGAACTCGCCGCTGCTGAAATCGCAGACTTTATCGCCGGATACGCGACCGGCGCAGTCCCAGATTACCAGGCCGCAGCTTGGGCGATGGCGGTTTATTTTAATGGAATGACCGATGCCGAAACCGGCGCACTCACCCGCGCCATGCGCGACAGCGGGCGCATCTGCAAATGGCCTGCTGGCTCGCCGCTGAAGGTGGATAAACACAGCACTGGTGGCATCGGCGACAAAGTCTCCCTCATCCTCGCGCCGCTGCTGGCGTGCGCTGGAGTGTGGGTGCCGATGATTAGCGGGCGCGGCCTCGGCATCACGGGCGGCACGCTCGATAAACTGGAGAGCATCCCCGGTTTCAACGTGGGAATCAGCGAAGCAGACGCGCTGGCGCAGCTCGCAAAAATCGGCGTGGTGATGATGGGCCAGACTGCCGACCTTTGCCCTGCGGATAAAAAACTCTACGCGCTCCGCGATGTCACCGCCACCGTGCCGAGCCGTCCGCTCATCGTCGCGAGCATCATGTCGAAGAAGCTCGCCGAATCACTCGACCGCCTCGTGCTCGATGTGAAATTTGGCAGCGGCGCGTTTATGAAAACACGCGCCGAAGCGGAACTGCTCGCCGCCGCGATGGTCGCCGCCGGGCGCGAATGCGGCGTGGAGACGAGCGCGATTTTGAACCCGATGGACGAGCCGCTCGGCCACACTGCGGGCAATGCGCTGGAGGTCTTTGAGAGTGTGGAGACGCTGCAAGGACGCGGCCCGGCGGACCTCGTCGCGCTCACACTCGACCTCGCGGAAAAAGTCTCGCCCGTCCCGCGCACGCAACTCTCCGCGTGGCTGGCCGACGGCACCGCTTGGCGCAAATGGTGCGACCTCGTGGAGGCGCAAGGCGGACGCGCCGCCGACACGGAGCGGATTCTCGAAATCCACAAAGCCCCCATCATCCACACCGTCCGCGCCACACACGACGGCGTCATCCGCAAAATGGATGCGGAGCTCATCGGTCGCGCCTGCGTGCAACTCGGAGCCGGTCGCGCAAAAGCTGCGGACCCCGTGGATTTCGCAGTCGGGTGCAGCGCGATTGCAAAAGTCGGCGCGGCGATTTCCGCAGGCGAGCCGCTCATCACCATCCACGCCCGCACGCAGCAGACGCTCGACGCCGCCCGCATCCTCATCGAAAAAGCCATAGCGGTATCGTGAGGCGAAGCCGTGGAGTGTCCCGACCTCTCGGGATTCCCGCCGTGGCTTGCGGGACTTGCAGGCGAAGCTCGGCGCGACAAGTCGCTTGAGTGACGGCGGCGACAAGTCGCACGCACTCCACGGCGCGTTGCGCTCGAGTGCTGAGTTTCCGGCTTTGCCATTAAGGGCGTCTCGCCGTAGTTGTAGTAGAGGCGAAGATGCGTCGCTTCAACGACTGCTCTGGCACTTTTTCCTCGTGCATCCTATTGGGGGTTCCGCTTCGTTTAATGGGAGTGCTTTCATTGGCGGAAGCCGGAAGCCGGACATTTTCAACCTCACACACCAACTAAAAAATCATGTCAAACGAACTCACCTGCCCGTTTTCGGGCGCAGCACGCAAACACACCTCAGCCGGTTCCATCGGGAATGCGGGATGGTGGCCGGATCAATTGAAGCTGGGCATTTTACACCAGCACTCCGCTTTATCGAATCCGATGGATGCGGGGTTTGATTACGCGGCGGAGTTCCAGACGCTGGACCTCGATGCGGTGGTGAAGGATTTGCACGCGGCGATGACGGATTCGCAGTCGTGGTGGCCGGCGGATTACGGGCATTACGGGCCGTTTTTTGTGCGGATGGCGTGGCACAGCGCGGGGACGTATCGCATTTCCGATGGACGCGGCGGCGGCGGCACGGGGGCGCAGCGTTTTGCGCCGCTCAATAGCTGGCCGGATAATGCGAGCCTCGATAAGGCGCGGCGGCTTTTGTGGCCCATCAAGCAGAAATACGGGCGCAAGCTCTCGTGGGCGGATTTGATGATTCTCGCGGGGAATGTGGCGCTGGAATCCATGGGTTTCAAAACGCACGGCTTCGGCGGCGGACGCGTGGATATTTGGGAGCCGGAGGAGGATATTTATTGGGGGCCGGAGGGAAAATGGCTGGCCGATGAGCGCTACAGCGGCGACCGCGATCTGGCGAATCCGCTGGCTGCAGTGCAGATGGGCCTCATTTACGTGAACCCCGAAGGACCGAACGGAAATCCCGATCCGATGGCTGCGGCTCGCGATATTCGCGATACGTTTGGCCGCATGGCGATGAACGATGAGGAAACCGTCGCGCTCATCGCGGGCGGTCACACATTTGGCAAGGCACACGGCGCGGCAGACCCGTCGAAGTATGTCGGGCCGGAGCCGGAAGCCGCGCCGATTGAGGAGCAGGGCCTCGGCTGGAGCAATTCGTTCGGCACGGGCAGCGGTGCGCAAACGATTACGAGCGGACTGGAAGGTGCGTGGACGACGAACCCGATCAAATGGGACAACAACTATTTCGAGAACCTCTTCGGCTACGAATGGGAACTCACGATAAGTCCCGCCGGAGCAAAACAGTGGACGCCGAAAAACGGCGGAGGCGCGGGCACCGTGCCCGATGCGCACGATAGCTCGAAGCGTTTTGCGCCGATGATGTTCACGACGGACCTCGCGCTGCGGGTGGACCCAGCCTACGCGAAAATCTCGCGTCATTTCCTCGAAAACCCGCAGGCGTTTGCCGATGCGTTTTCAAAGGCGTGGTTCAAGCTCACGCACCGCGACATGGGGCCGGTTTCGCGCTACCTCGGTGCGCTCGTTCCGAAAGAGCCGCTGATTTGGCAGGACCCGATTCCCGCAGTGGATCATCCGCTCATCGGTGCGCAGGACATCGCCGCACTGAAAGCACAGATTCTCGCATCCGGCCTCACCACGCAGCAGCTCGTCTTCACTGCATGGGCATCGGCGGCGACTTTTCGCGGCAGCGATAAACGCGGCGGCGCAAACGGCGCACGCATCCGCCTCGCACCGCAGAAATACTGGGAGGCAAACCAGCCCGTCGAACTCGCAAAAGTCCTGCAAACGCTGGAGGGAATCCAAAGCGCATTCAACGCAGCGCAGACTGGCGGGAAGAAAGTTTCGCTCGCCGATCTCATCGTGCTCGGCGGATGTGCAGCAGTCGAAGCCGCCGCAAAGAAAGCCGGCCACGAAGTCACCGTTCCATTTACACCGGGCCGCATGGACGCATCCGAGGAGCAGACCGATGTGGCATCCTTCGCTGTGCTGGAGCCAATCGCAGACGGCTTCCGCAATTACATCCGCAAAGGACACGAGGCCGCAGCAGCCGAGTTGCTCGTGGACCGCGCACACCTCATGAAGCTCACCGCGCCGGAGCTGACCGTCCTTATCGGCGGGATGCGCGCTCTGGCCGCAAACTTCGACGGCACGCAATACGGCGTTTTCACCAAACGCCCCGGCACACTCACGAATGACTTCTTCGTGAACCTGCTCGACATGGGAACGAAGTGGCAAAAGTCCGCGACCGCTCCCGGCGTGCTCGAAGGCCACGACCGCACCACCGGCGAGCTGAAATGGACCGGCACCATCGCCGACCTCGTCTTCGGCTCGAACTCGCAACTCCGCGCCCTCGCCGAAGTCTATGCGTGCAGCGATTCGCAAAATGTCTTCGTCCGCGACTTCATCGCCGCATGGAACAAAGTGATGAACCTCGACCGCTTCGACCTCGCATAGCGAGCGTGGCACGGGCGCCTCGCCCGTGATTGTGTCCCGGACGCCCTCGTCCGCCACAAATCAACGACGCAGCCGCACGAATCAGAAATGCGCCTTCGGCGTTTTGCTGTACCGGACGGGGCGTCCGGGACACAATCACGAGCGAG
>JANMLS010000121.1:0-12052 GCA_031372675.1 Verrucomicrobiaceae bacterium | reverse complement strand
CGCCAGCGCCATCATCGAGCAACTCGCCCCTTGGAATACTGCCCAGCTCCGTGCCGTTCGTTCCGGTGAAACTGAGGACGGAGCTGAACACGCCCGCATCAATCTTAAACATCGTACCTTGCCCCAGCGCCCCGCCAGCCGTCGTCGTCCCCCAAAGAACTCCCGCAGCGTCGCGTAGCAGCCCGCTCTCTGGCTCTGCGCCGAGCGTGGCGCCGTTGACTCCAGAAAACTCCGCCAGCGTCGTGAGCGTCCCCGACGTTGGGACAAAACTGAATACCGTTCCTAGATCGAGCGTACCGCCGCGTGTCGTCGTGCCATAAAAAACTCCCGCAGAATCCATCACAAGCGGGCCGGATGGCGCACGCCCATTTGCGCCGCCGAATGAAAACTTCACTTCCACCGTGCCCGTCGCCGGGTCGCAGCGGTAGATGGTTCCCAAATCCCCTGTGCCGCCGAAAGGCGAAGTGCCCCACAGCGCACCCGAAGCATCGCGCACAAAACCCGATGCGGGATTTTCCGCAGAGTTCGTGATGAAGTTTGCGATAGTCGTCAGCTCGCTAAACCGTGTGATGCGAAATGCCGCACCGATTTTTTCCGTGCCGCCATCGTAGCTCGTGCCGACAAATGAGCCGTCGGGCAAACGGAGCAGCGAGCCATTCGGCGACGCGATTCCAGCCTCGGAAATCATGGGAGCGAGGAACGCGACGGCGACTGCGGCAATGAAGGTTTTCACGGGTCGAGAATGTCCTGCCGGAGAGCAATGAAGTCAACGAAGGAAGCCGCGCATACGCATGAAGCGCGCGGAAAACCCGCATCGGCTTTTCTAACTTATGCCTGAACCGATTGTGCTCTGTTTTTTCCGATACGCGGCACCTGTGAACTTCATCCACAACGCCCCCATTATCCAGCAGCGACCGCTTTTGATGCTGATGGATGGTTGGCGTGTGGCGGGCGTTGCGACGAAGATTCGGTGTGAGTTTTTGGCGCAATGGATACAATTCACGGCTCTATTTATGCGAAGCGGGATTACGTCGAATGCGGAGTTGGCGGATTTTGAGTGGAAATGGGGGGCACGATTGCACGATGGATTACAGGAAGTGAAATTTCCCGATAGGCGCGGTGCGCGGAATCAGCAATAAGGACGCGCTCAATGGCAATTCCTGTATTTTCCGCCAACGGGCTTATCGTCCGCTACGGCGTCACCACACTTTTGAATTCATCCACGCTCGCGCTGCACGAGGGCGAGCGCGTGGGGCTGGTAGGCCGCAATGGTTGTGGGAAATCCACTTTTCTGCGCATCGCGGCGGGGGATTTGGAGGCGGATGCGGGCGATGTGACTCGCCGGCGCGGCGCTCTCACGGGGTATCTCCCGCAGACGTTCGGGCTGGATGATGCGGCGACGGTGGAGGCCAACATTCTCGCGGGCGCAGCGCATATTCAAAAGATGATTGATGATTACGAGGCGACACCGGCAGAGGATCATCGCGCTTCGGAGCTGCTGGATGAAATCGAGAAGCATGATGGCTGGAATCTCGATTCGCGGCTGCGCACGCTGGTGACGAATCTCCACGCGCCGGACATCGAGCGCGTGGCGGCAAATCTTTCCGGCGGTGAAAAACGCCGCGTGGCGCTGTGCCGTGTGCTCATCGGCCAGCCCGATTTGCTCATTCTCGACGAGCCGACAAACCATCTGGATACAAACAGCGTGGAGTGGCTGGAGGACTTCCTGCGCAGCTACAAAGGGACGTGTCTTTTCGTGACGCACGACCGCTTTTTTCTGGATCGGGTGACGACGCGCATCGTGGAGCTGAAGGTGGGAACTTTTTATTCCTACCCCGGCAATTACACGAAGTATCTCTCCACCAAAGCCGAGCGCGAGGCAGGCGAGGAAAGCGCGGAGCATCAGCGGCAGAAGTTCCTCGCCCGCGAGCTGGAATGGGTGCGCAAAGGACCGAGCGCACGGCGCACAAAAAGTGTGGACCGCATCGCCCGCTATCACGAAATGGCCGCCGAAGCCGGGCCGTCGCGCGATGAGCAGATGGACATGATCATCCCGCCGCCGCCGAAGCTGGGAAATACGATCCTCGATTTGAAAGATGTGGGCGTGAAGCTAGGCGAGCGTGTGCTTTTTGACCGGCTAAACTTCGAGATGCCGCCGGGCAGCCGCATCGGGATCGTGGGTCGCAACGGGATGGGCAAGACAACGCTGCTCCGCGTGATCATGGGCGAGCTGGTGCCGACGTGGGGAAGCGTGACGAAAGGCGCACGCACGATCATCAACTACGTGGACCAAAACCGCGCAGTAGTCCGAGATGAAGACACCGTGCTCACCGCCATCGCTGGAACTGCGGATTGGGTGGTGCTCGGCGAAGAGAAAATCCACGTCCGCACATACCTGCGGCGTTTCCTTTTTACCGACGAGGCGATCAACAGCAAAGTGGGCAACCTCAGCGGCGGCGAGCGTTCGCGGCTCACGCTCGGCAAGGTGCTGCTGCGCGGCGGCAACCTGCTGATTCTCGACGAACCGACCAACGACCTCGACCTCTCCACGCTGCAACTCGTGGAGGAAAGCCTCGCGCAATTTGAGGGCTGCGCACTCGTCGTGAGCCACGACCGCTGGTTCCTCAACCGCGTCTGCACGCACATTCTCAGCATCGAAGAAGGCGGCGTGATCGAGTTCACGCCGGGCGATTACGATTACTACCTTTCTAAAAAAGCAGCCCGCTCTGCCTCGCCACCACCACCGCCGCCAAGGGCAGCACCCGTGGTCGAGCAACCGAAAAGCCGTGGCAGGAAACTCAGCTACAAAGAGACACGCGAGCTGGAGACTATCGAAAGCGAAATGCACGCCGCCGAAGCCGAGGCCGCTGCCATCGAAAAGCTGCTCGCGGACCCGGAGTTCTTCGTGAGCCGCGCGAAGGAGTTCCCCGAGCAGGAGCGCAAGCTGGAGGCCTCACAAAAGACCGTAGCCCGCCTTTACGCCCGCTGGGAGGAGCTGGAGCAGATCAAGGCTGCGCAGGGGTAGCGCGGGGATGGGATTTGGAAGGCAGGCGATGCGGCGCAGCGGCGTGGCACGAGCGCCCTCGCCCGTGTTTGTGCCATGGACGCCCCGTCCGGCTCCAAATCAAACGCCGCAGGCGCACTTTTATTTCGTGTGGCTTCGCCGTTTGCTTTCGTGCCGGACGAGGGCGTCCGGGAAACGATCACGGGCGGGGCGCCCGTGCCACGACAGATCGAAACCGCGCTGGACAGCGGGCACATATTTGTACGCTCTGTGCGCTTTCTCCTTCTTACTTATGAACAATCGAAACGGCATTCTTGCGGGCGGTAACTGGATCGTGGACGCGGTCAAAATCGTGGACGTGTGGCCGCACCAGGACACGCTGGCAAACATCCTATCCATCTCCAAAGGCTCCGGCGGCTCGCCTTTTAATATCCTCGTGGACATCGCCATCATGGGTGCCTCGTTCCCGATGACTGCTGCGGGACTTGTCGGGAATGATGAACACGGAAACTGGATTCTCGATGTCTGCAAATCCCACGGAATTGATTCCAGCGCATTGCTCCGCTCGAAGGATGCCGCGACGAGTTTCACCGACGTGATGACCGTGAAGGAAACCGGGCGGCGCACTTTTTTCCACGCACGCGGCGCAAACGCGCAGCTCGGCCCGGAGCATTTTGATTTCTCGCAAACCACCGCGCGGATTTTCCATCTCGGTTATCTGCTTTTGCTCGACCGACTCGATGGCCCAAGCGCGACACACGGCACCGTCGCGGCGGAAGTGCTCGCCGCTGCCAGCGCAGCAGGGCTGAAGACTTCGATTGATTGCGTGAGCGAGGACAGCGACCGCTTTGCAAAGATCGTGATGCCCGCGCTCAAGCATGTGGACTACTGCATTATGAATGAATTCGAGGCCGGGCGTTGCACGGGAAAAAAAGTTCACAACGACGGCAAGCTCGACCGCGCTGAACTTCGAGCCGCGATGCAGGCACTCCTGGATGCAGGCGTTCGCGAGTGCGTGGTGGTGCATTTTCCCGATGGCGGCGTGGCTCTCGGTCGCGATGGAAAATGGGACGAGCACGGCTCCGTGAAGCTGCCGGAGAGCGGCTACATCAAAGGCGCAGCGGGCGCGGGCGACGCATTTGCCGCCGGTGTTTTACTAGGCTGGCACGAAGGGCGTCCCGTCTCCGAGCAACTGCGCTACGGAGTCTGCGCGGCGGCAGCAAATCTCAGCGACGAAACTTGCACCGGCGGCCTGCGTGCGCTGGATGAATGTCTCGCGCTGGGTGCGAAGTTCGGCTTCCGCTCGTAGTGAGTTAAAGCCCGACGCTGTCTAGCGCGTTCCGCAGGCTGGTCATGGAGAAAGGTTTTCCGACCACGAGGTCCACTCCTTCGGGTTTTTCGCCCTCGTTGTTCATCAGTTCACCAAAGCCGGTGAGCAGCAAAACCGGGACTTTCGGGTTGATGCGCTTCACGGCCAGTGCCACTTCGTCGCCGCCCATTTCCGGCATCGCACGGTCGGTGATGACGAGGTCAAATTTCCCGTCGGCTTGCGTGAAGGCATCCACGCATTCGCGCCCGTTTTCTGTTTCGGTGATTTCATATCCGCCCTCGGAAAGATACACGACCATGACTTCCCGAACCATGCTGTCGTCTTCTGCAACGAGGATTTTCAGCGAGTTTTTTGCGGCTGCTGTTTGGGCGGCTGGCTTTGGTGAAGCTGCTTCGGGAGCGGTTGTATTTTCAGCAGCTACCAGCGGGAGAAAAATGGATACTTTAGTCCCGCGACCTTGCACGGACTCGATGGCGAGTCGCCCGTTGTGCCGCTGGAGGATTCCGTGAATGGTGCCGAAGCCGGAGGAGCGTCCGTCTTCGTGCCGCGAGCCGAGATCGCGGTCGAGGCACCGCTCGCGAGTCGTTGCATCCATGCCGCTTCCATCGTCGCGGACTGCGAGCACGACGCTGTCGTCCATCAAAGTCGTGGTGATGGTGATGGTGCCGCGTGCAGAAATCGCGAGCGTGGCATTTCGGATTAAAAGCGCGGCGAGTTCGCGGAGTTCCGCCCTGTCGCCAAGCACTTCTGGCACGGGAGAAAGGAGTTTACGGATGTCTATGTTTGCGCCGCGAGTTTGCGCTTCAATTTTCCAAAGCGGCTCGGTCGCGCTGGCGGCTTCGTTTGCGATGTCGTTCAGATTGATGTGGCGGTAGGAAGGCTCTCCCTCGATTGCGAAATCAGTCACGCGACCCACGGCTGCTGCGCCGACACCCGCAGCGGCATTGATTTTTTGTAGGGTTTCGAGAACTGCATCCTGGCTCTGGAGTTCGCCCGGATTTTGAATCAAACGCTCTGTCCACGCGAGGATGGGCGTCAGGACGTTGTTCAGCTCGTGGGCGATTCCATGCGCCATTTCTCCAAATGCGCTGCGCCGCTCGCGGACGACTAGCTCTTGCTGTGCAGCGTGAAGGTCTGTGAGTGCTTGCTTGAGTTTTTCGTTGCTGAGGACTGCGGACTCCTCTGCTTTTTTCCGCTCGGCGATTTCTGTTTGCAGATGCTCATTGGCTTGCACGAGTGCTGCGGTGCGCTCGCGGACTCTTTGCTCCAGCTCATCGTGCGCGTGGCGCAGCGCGACTTGTCCTCGCTTGCGCTCAAATGCGTATTGTAGCGAGCGGATGACGACTTTGTGGTCCACCTCGCCCTTGATGAGATAATCCTGCGCGCCGGCCTGCACGATTTCGAGTGCGGTGGAAAGGTCCGCAACGCCGCTGATGACGACTACCGCGATGTCCGGAGCGGCTTGGTTCACGAGGTGAAAGGTCTTCGCGGGCGCACTGTCCGGGAGCGTGAGGTCGAGCAACACCACGTCGGTTTTTTCCTCCTGAAGTTTTTTGATGCACTCAGCGAGCGTGGAAACCGCCGACGCAATGTATCGCGGATGTGCATTCTCGTTTAGAATATGCAGCAGCAGGCTCGCGTGCTCGGGCATATCCTCGACGATGAGAACTTTGATGGGCTGGGTCATTGTTACTGGAAAGCGGAACTCTCCAGCAGGCTGATAAGCACGAAGGAATCCACGCAGTGGAAAAATTCACGCCTCGCAGACTATCTCGCGTGTTCGGGCACGGCCTGGTCGTCGAGTCCGCCGCTAATTTCCGAGCGTGCGGCGCAAAAACAGCCGCCGAGGATGATGGTCGCGCCAGTCAGATAAATCCACATGAGCAGCGCGACGACGCTGCTGAAAGTGCCATAGACAATGTTGAAGTCGGCAATTTGTCCCGCGTAGTAGAGGAAAAGTTTCTGAAGTCCGCCGAGCACCAAAGTCACCGCCAGCGCTTCGGGCCAGACTTCGCGGACTGTGGTTTTTCTACGCGGCGCAAATTTGTAAAACAGCAGCAGCGCGTAAAAAAGCAGCAGCGGCGGCAGCAGCCATCTCGCGAGATTGAGCAGTCCGCTTTGCAAATTCTGGCTTCCGAACATGGACTGGTGTTCGCGGAAAAACTGGTCCACGGCATTGATGATTGCCGGGGCGACAATCCCAATCAGCAGCGCACTCGCAAGCACGCTGACCATCAGCAGATTCGTCAGCGGAAGCCGCCACCAGTCGTATTCTTTTGTGCCCCACGCTTTATTTACACCGGTGACTAACGACTGGAAAAAACGGAGGGCGCACCACACGACGATGACAAAAGAAATCAGCCCGGAGCCAAGGCGCGAGCGCATGAAACTCTCGACGGTGGCTTGCACGGATGCCTGCGTGGAAGGGTCTATCGTGAGGTAGTCCGCCATGAGTCGGAAAACCACCTGCGTCGCCATCGCCTGATCGCCGATAAATCGTGTGCTGATGGTGATCAAAAGCACCGTGAGCGGGAGCAGCGCAAACAGCGCGTAGTAGGCAAATGCCGCAGCTCGCTGCTCGCCATCCGTCTCGGTGTATTTCACCAACGCACGCCAGATGGTCGCCCAGATGCGGCCAATCCTCTGGCGTCTGGTCGGCTTGTTTTCGTTGTGTTCCTGGGGTTCCATCGAGGCCGCTACTTGATGATTCCGCGAGGGCTTCGGCTCACAAATTCCACGAGATGCTCCAAGTCCGCGTCGTCGGGCAATTCAGCACGAATCTGCTCCACAGCCTGCCCGACATTCAGGTCGCTGCGATAAAGCAGGCGGTAGGATTCTTTCAAATGCCGCAGCGTTTCGGGAGTGAAGCCGTGGCGTTCCAGGCCCACTTTGTTGATGCCGCGAATCCGCGCGGGATTGCCGTCGGCGATCATGTAAGGCGGCACGTCTTGCACGATTTTTGAGCATCCGCCGGTCATCGCGAATTTCCCCACCCGGCAGAACTGATGCACCGCGGTGAAGCCACCGAGCACGACGTGATCCTCCACAATCACATGCCCGGCGAGCGTCCCGTTGTTGGAGAAAATGACGTGGTTTCCCACCTGGCAATCGTGCGCCACATGGCAGTAGGCGAGGAAGTGATTGTGGCTGCCGATGGTGGTTTTTGCGTGGGGCGCAGTGCCGCGATTGACCGTCGTAAATTCGCGGAACGTGTTGCCGTCGCCGATTGCGAGATACGTCGGTTCTTCGCTGTATTTCAAATCCTGCGAGCGCTGGCCGATGCTCGCGAAGGAGAAAAACTGATTCCCTTTTCCGATGATGCCCGGCCCGTTCAGCGAGACGTGATGCTGGAGCCAGCAGCCTTCGCCGAGGACGACGCCGTCGCCCACGATGCAGTAAGGCCCGATTTCGCAGCCTGTGCCGATTTCGGCTTTTGGAGAAATAATCGCAGTTGGATGGATGCTCATACTTGTTCTGCAAACAGAGGGCAGAAATCCGAGGGCATTGCGCAACAACTATTTTTAGAAAATCCCGCGTGCCGGTGCGGGATGCTAGAAATGACGAATGACCCTCGCTTCGCGAAATGACGAATGACGAATGATGGTGTCGCCTCACGCTTGCGACTTCGTCATTCGTCATTCCCATTTGCCTACTCCCGCCCGCCCGCGTATCCACCGCGCGTGCAAACAATCGTCATCGGCCACAAAAATCCTGACATGGATTCCATCTGCGCCGCCATCGGCTACGCGGAACTCAAGCGACTCGGCGGCATGGGCAATGTCATCGCCGCCCGCGCTGGCGCTACGAATCCGCGTATTGATTTCGTGCTGCACCGCTTCGGCGTGGAGTCGCCTGTTTTGATGACCGATGTCTCGCCGCGTGTGAACGACGTGATGCAGGCAAACGTCGTTTCCGTCCACGCCGACACGCCCATTTACGATGCGATCCAACTCATCGATCAGCGCAGGCTGCGCGGGTTGCCCGTAGTAGATGATCACCGCCACTGCGTCGGCTTGCTGAACGCATTCAAAATCACGCATCACCTTTTCCCTCCCCGCGAGGAATCGCACGCGACCCGCACCGTCACCGCCTCGCTTGCCGGTCTGGTGCGCACGATTGGCGGGCAGTTGATCTGCGGCACGCTCTCGATGGAGGAGGAGGAGTTTTTCCTGCTCGTCGGCGCGATGCGGCAGGACAGCTTTGTGCCGCGTCTCGCGACTTACCGCGACGAAGGCCGCAAGGTGCTCGTGTTTGTCGGCGACCGCCCGCACATCCAGTTGCTCGCCATCGAGCACGGTGCGCGTGCCGTCATCGTGACTGGTGGTTACGCAATAGACCCCGATGTGGAAATCGCCGCTCGCTCCGCCGGAGTCACGCTGCTCTCCGCAGTCACCGATACGGCGACCACTGTGCTCATGTCGCGTGGAAGCATCCGCGCCGGGCGGATGTTGGAAAGTGCGACGCTCAGTTTCCACAAAGACACCCGCCTCGCCGACGCACGGCACAAGACCTCGGCAGTGGGCGCATTTCTTTTTCCAGTCGTGGACGACCACGGCGCGATGTGCGGCATCCTGTCGAAATCGGATTTCATCAAAGACATCCCGCGCCAGCTCATCCTCGTGGACCACAACGAACTCGACCAAGCCGTGCGCGGAGCGGAACAAGTCCCCATCATCGAAATCCTCGATCATCACCGGCTCGGCGGCTTCACCAGCACTACGCCCGTTCTGTTTTGGAACAACCCCGTCGGCAGCACTTCCACCATCATCGCGCTTTGCTACCGGCAGGCAGGAATCGCAATCCCACAGCCCATCGCGGGCGTGCTCATGGCCGGGCTGATTAGCGATACGCTGAACCTCACTTCGCCAACCACGACCGCCGTGGACACCACCATTTTGAAAGAGCTGGGCGCACTCGCCAACGTGAACCCCGACGCCTTTGCCGCCGAGCTATTCTCCGTCGGCAGCCCGCTCCTCACACTCACGCCGGAGCAAGCCGTGACCGCAGACTCAAAGCCTTACACCGAGCTTGGCGAACGCTTCGTCGTCGCGCAAATCGAAGAGCTGACCTTCGCCCATTTCCCCGAAAAAAAAGCCGCCCTCCTCGAAGCCCTAGAGACGCGCAGACACGCGGAAGGCTTCCTTTTCGCCGCCCTACTCGTCACCGACATCACCACACAATCCTCCCTCCTGCTTGTGCGCGGAGAAGAATCCTTCACCGCCCAAATAGACTACCCGCAAGTCACCGCACACATCTGGCAGCTCGACGGCGTAGTCTCCCGCAAGAAGCAACTCCTCCCGTATCTCATCGAGTGCCTCGGCAAAATGCCGCCGCGCTGAATTGTTGAAGCCGCAGAGCGGCGCAGCGTAGTGGCATTGGCGCCTCGCCAATGGACTGTGAGCAAAGCAGATGTGTGTCCGAATCAGTGTATACCAAATCGTTAGCCTGCACCCGAGTCACGCCACCCGGCGGAGGCCGCTGGGCCACTCTTCATTGGCGGGGCGCCAATGCCACTACTTTGCCGCTCCTATCGCGGCGTTCGGGGTTTAGCTGGCGCTGATGCCCAGTGCTTTCGCGGTCGCTATGAGTAATGCGATGAGCGCCACAGCAGCGATGGCCCATACTGCGAGTTCCGCAGGGTCTTTCTTCTTCGATTTTTTCTGGAAAGGGGATGCGTTCTGGAAGTTGGAGGGCTTTACGCTTTTTGCTGCGGGCTTTTGTGCAGCCTCGACGGCTTCCGGCATTTCCTCGCGCTCGGTGGATGCGTTTTCGCTGCCGTAAAATGCTTCGACAGAGCCGAAGCGGAGTTTGTCCGCGTTTTGCAATTTGTGGTGCTCGCCTTCTTTGATCGCTTTGCCGTTGAGCCGTGTGCCGTTGGTGGAGCCAAGGTCTTGCAGGGTGTAATCTCCGCCGTCGGCAACCGTCAGCACGGCGTGGCGACTGGAGACGCTCCCGTCTTCGATGTGGAGCGTGTTGTCCGCAATGCGCCCGATAGTTACGACTTCGTCGGTGAGTTCGTGGTCAATGGTGGAACCGTCGGGGAGGTTGATTTGGAGCTTCGGCATGGGTGCTGGAATAGATGGATGGGCGGGGTAGGGGAAGGCGGAAATTAAAGCTATTTCGTCGCCGCAATCATGTCGGCAAATTGCTTGAAGAAGTAGGTCGCGTCGTTTGGCCCCGGCGCGGCTTCGGGGTGATACTGCACGGAAAAAACGGGATAATTTTTATGTGCAAGCCCTTCCACTGTCTGGTCGTTGAGGTTGATGTGCGTCACTTCCACGTCCGACGGGAGCGATTCTGCATCGACCGCAAAGCCGTGGTTTTGCGAAGTGATCGCGACTTTTCCCGTGCGGAGGTCTTTCACGGGTTGGTTGCCGCCACGATGCCCGAATTTCAGTTTGAACGTCTTTCCGCCGACCGCGTAGCCGAGCATTTGGTGGCCGAGGCAGATTCCGAAAATTGGCGTGCGACCCATGAGTTTGCGGATGTTGGAATGCACGTAAGTCAGCGCACCGGGATCGCCGGGGCCGTTGCTCAGGAATACGCCGTCGGGCTTCAGCGCGAGCACTTCTTCCGCCGGGAAATCGGCTGGCACTACGCGCACGCGAAAGCCTTCCTGCCGCAGTCGGCGGAGGATATTTTTCTTCATGCCGAAATCGTAGGCGACGATGTCGAAGCGAGCAGGCGGCAGTTTGCGAAAGACTTCGCGGCCTTCACGAATCTCGGTGCCAGAGCCGTCGCCCTTGATGATCGTCCATTCCGCCGATTCGCGATCCTGCGGGTCCCAATCAAACGGCGCGGCTGGCGTGACTTCCTTCACAAAATCGCTGCCAGCCATCGGTGCGGAGCTTTTTGCGCGTTCGATTGCTTGTTCGGGAGTCAGCTCGGAGCTGATGCACGAGCGCATCGCGCCGCGTGAGCGCAGATGCTTGGTGAGGGCACGGGTATCAATTCCCTGAATGCCGGGGATGCCCCATTTTTTCAGGTATCCATCGAGGTCGCCGGTCGCCCGCCAGTTGCTCGCGATGGGCGAGAGTTCCTCGATGACAAAGCCTCGGACGTGGACGGCGCTGCTTTCGTCGTCGAGCGGATTGACGCCGTAATTGCCAATCTGCGGCGCGGTCATCGCCACGATTTGCCCGCGATAGGAAGGATCGGTGAGGACTTCCTGATAACCGGACATCGAGGTGTTGAAACAGGCTTCTCCCGTTTGAGTGCCAGTGGCACCAAAGGATTCACCTAAAAAGAAACGACCGTCTTCGAGAGCTAGTACTGCGCGCATGTTCGTTGCGGAACATGCTTACCCACGCGCCCGCGTTGAAGAAAAAAGTGATCGTTTTGAAAAGAAAAACGGCGCACCGGCTTTTTGGGCTGGTGCGCCGCAATGAGATTGCCCCGCCTTTGTCGTTTAGGCGGAGTTCCCGTTCCCTCGTAGGTAACGGGCGGATGACCTGGGACGGGCCTCGGTCTTCCTAGAAAGGCATGACCTAAACACGCCCACCCCGGCCTCCATTGTTTGCATTAAGCATCGGATCGGGATTTCCACCTGATACTCGAACAATGCAGGGCAAATTGGTGTCGCCGGATAATTTCACCCGGCGAAAATCGGTGTGCGAAAGAACTGCGCTGAACGTCTGCCTAAGCAGCGATTTCGTCAACGGCTGAATCGTGAAAATACAAGCATCGCAGCGTTACAGTCCGGCGACCTCGAAGCCCTT